>JALYKQ010000120.1 GCA_030774675.1 Gemmatimonadota bacterium
GCCGCCGACAGCGGCATGATCGCGAGGAAGATCATCGTCGTGCCGTGCATCGTGAAGAGCTGGTTGTAGAGCTCGGCCGACACGAAGTGGCGATTTGGTCCCTGGAGCTGAATGCGAAGCAGCTCCGCCTCGAGGCCGCCGATGAGGAAGAAGGCCAGGGCGGTGTAGAAATAAAGCAGTCCTATCCGCTTGTGATCCACGGTGGTGAGCCAGCTCCACACTCCCGTCTGGCCTGCATATGCAGGCTCAGCGTGCCGGGGGGCCTGGGTGGGAATTGCGGTGGATGCCATTCGTTGATCCTCTTACTTCAGCGCCGAAAGGTAAGCGACGATATCAGCTATCTGCTGGTCGTCCAGTCCGCCAGTGGTGACCTTGGTCTTGAGGACCGGGTCGAATTGGCCCTTGCCGAGAGTGGGCATGATGATACCCGGTTTCATCACGCGGGCGTTCTTGATCCAGAGCGCCAGATACGCCGGAGTGTTGGGGTAGCTGCCCGCACCGATCGTGGCGCGCGAGCCGAAATGCGTCAGGTTGGGTCCGATGTTGCCCAGCGATGCCGGGTTACCCGCGATCGCATGACAACCGATGCATGCGTTCGATGAGTAGATCTGCATTCCCCGGTGAGCGTTGCCGGTGAGGCCGGGCGTAAAGGTCATTCCCGCGGGAACGGGCGTGTGCGGCTTGGCATAGTCGAACTCCGGAAGATTCACTGGGAACGCGTAGTCGGCCGGAGCGGATCCGCCCTGAACCGGCGGAGCCGAAGACGGTGATCCGGTCGCCGGAGCAGTGGCGCCGAATGCCGCCGGTTTCTGCTCCTTCGCCACCCAGCTCGCGAACTGGCCGGGCTTAACCGTGAACACGCGAAAGCGCATCTTGGCGTGCGACGTCCCGCAGTACTCGGTACAGAAGCCATTCCATTCCGCGGGCGTGAGCGAGGAATCCGGGGTCAGCCAGATGTAGTTGGTGCGATTTGTTATCGCGTCGCGCTTGCCACCGAGCTGCGGAATCCAGAAAGAGTGGATGACGTCGTGAGAGTTGAGCTTGAAGTTCACCGTGCGGCCCGTGGGCAGATAGATCTCGTTGGCGGTGGTGATGCCGTACTCGGGATATCGGAATTCCCACCACCATTGGTGCCCGATCACGTCGATCTCGAGGGCGCCGGCGACCGCCTTCGCCTGTGTCTGAAAAACTGTCCGCACCGTTGGAACGGCAATGAAGAGAAGGATGAATGCCGGGATGAGCGTCCAGATGATCTCGACGATCACATTTCCATGGGTCTGCGGCGGCCGCTCATCGCCCTCGCGCTTGCGATAGCGGAACATGATGTAGATCAGCCCGCCCTCGACCAGCACGAACACGATCGTGCCAAGCAGCAGAAGCCGATTCCAGAGAAAATCGATCAACCTCCCGTAGTCCGAATGCGGGTCGAACGTCGTATTGGGATACGCCTGCTCGCACGCGGCGAGCGTCAGCGCAAGCACTACCATCATGCCAAACGATGCGAATCGCCGCAGGCGGGAGTTGCCTTTCATTCCTTACCCTTTGACCTTCGTTTCGGAGTACGCGCCGTGATTCGCGTCGCGTTCGACTGAGGTGGAAAAACAGCTACAAGCTAACCTTTACGCTCATGTATCGGGAGGGTGCCGGGCTCTATCGCGGATGAGTCATCACATCCGCCGGTTCCGTTATGTGAGATGGATTCTTCTCGTCCCGCTTAGCATCCTCCGACGCCGTGCATCCTCCTTCGCGCTGAATGGCGAGAAGCTATTTTGACGGATAACGTTCCGTGAAGCCGACCCTTGCCCTCCACGGCCCAATACAATGACAATCTCACGTCGCGAATTTCTTGGTGCGGGCGCGGCGGCAGCCGCCAGTGTGACGCTGTCCCGGCCGCTTTCCGCATCCAGTTTTGTCTCAGTTGCGGAGAGACAGCGCCCGACGTCACCGATCTTTGCGGGAAGACCGACGGTGATCGCGTCGGCGAACGGAATTCGCGGAGTGGCGAAGGCGTACGACCTGATCGCGCGCGAGAACGCCGACACGCTCGACGCGATAATTGCCGGCGTCAACATCCAGGAACTCGATCCCAACGATCAGTCGGTGGGGCTCGGCGGATTACCGAATGAGGAAGGCGTGGTACAGCTCGATGCCTGCTGCATGCACGGGCCCACGAAGCGGGCCGGCGCTGTCGCCGCTCTCGAAGACATCGCCACCCCGTCGCTCGTTGCCAAAGCGGTGATGGACTACACCGATCACATCATGCTCGTCGGTGCAGGGGCGAAGAAGTTCGCGCTCGAGATGGGGTTCAAGGAGCAGAACCTTCTGACCGAGAAGAGCCGCCAGGACTGGCTCAGGTGGAAAGCCTGCCTGAACAACAATGACAACTGGCTCGATCACTCCGATCCGGTGAAGATCAAGTTCACGACGGGTACGATCAACATGAATGCGGTCAATGCCGCGGGCGATGTCTCGTCCGTCGTGACGACGAGCGGGCTTTCGTGGAAGATTCCGGGACGCGTTGGCGATTCGGCGATTATCGGCGCGGGTCAGTATTGCGATAATGACGTAGGCGCCGCGGGATCTACGGGGAGGGGCGAGGCGAACATCAAGGTTTGCGGGGCTTTTTTCGTTGTCGAGCTGATGCGCCAGGGAATGGCGCCGGAGGCCGCTTGCCTGAAAACCATCGAGCGCGTCATCGCGATGACCGAGAAGCGGCTGCTCGACGACAAGGGGCGGCCGCGCTTCGATCTCAGCTACTACGCCCTTGCCAGGGACGGACGGTTCGGGTGCGCCACCGCATATCCGGGATTTCACTTCGCCGTCGCTGATGCATCCGGCGCACGCCTCGTTGAGGCAGCCTACATGTTCAAGATGTCTGAACGGCCGGCGAGCCCCGCGCCGGTGTGTCGCTCGGCTTGAACGTGCCGATGAGCGGAGCAACCCGGCAGGCGGCGCCGCGGCGCCTCGAAGGGTGAAAGTGCTTTACAGGGGCGCTACCTTGTTGCTATGGACTTTGCGAACTATCCCGTTAACGCCAACGATAAGCGGGCAGACGAATACGATTCGCAGGCCGTAGAGGGGAAATGGCAGAGCAGATGGCGCGAGCGGCATACCAACGCCACCGACATTGCT
Source organism: Gemmatimonadota bacterium (assembly GCA_030774675.1). Classification (GTDB taxonomy): domain Bacteria; phylum Gemmatimonadota; class Gemmatimonadetes; order Gemmatimonadales; family Gemmatimonadaceae; genus UBA4720. The sequence continues at coordinate 3,133 of JALYKQ010000120.1, forward strand.
GGCGCCCCCGATCCGTACTACGCCCTCATGATGTTCCC
>JALYKQ010000121.1 GCA_030774675.1 Gemmatimonadota bacterium
GCGTTCTCCGGATGTCCGGCCGCCTGAACAAGGTCGCTATGCTTCTCGCTGACCTTCCAGCTGCCGCCAACTCGTGAGACGACGAGGTGAGCAACGTCGACGCTGGTCGCCCAGTTCTTCGGCTGAACGAGCAGCGTTTGACCTATCGTCGTGCCTCGCATCTCCTTGTGGGAGTGCCCGTAAAGCACGAAGTCGATTCCGGGTACCTCGGCCGCAATTCTGGCGGCGACGTTTTCGCTCGGCTCACCAGTACTCACCGTGTCGTAGCTCGCCGGCTCGTTGAGCCCGGAATGCACCGTCACCAAAACTATATCTGCTCCGGCGGTCCGGACTTCATCGACCGCCTGCCTCGCCGCGGGAACCATGTCGCCGAACCTGAGCCGGCCTTTGATGTTCTCGGCGTCCCACAGCGTGACGCCGGGCGTCGTGGCGCCGACGATCCCGACCTTCACCCCGGCGCGCTCGATGATCGTCCACGACTTGTAGGCGTGAATACCAGCTGGTTCGACCCGATACGTGTTGGCCGACAAAAACGGAAACTTCGCTTGTCGGATTGCGCTATCGAGATATGGCACTCCGTAGTTGTACTCGTGATTGCCGATTGCCGCCGCGTCGTATTGCATTGAGTTCATCGCCGCGATGATTGGATTGGTCCGATCGCGAGAGACCCTTGCCGCGACGTACGCGAACGGGTTCCCCTGAAGCAGATCCCCTCCATCGAGGAGGACGACGCGCCCGGGATTCGCCCCCCTCACCGAGTCGACAATGGCCGCGGCCCTCGAGAGTCCGCGCACCGCCTCCGCCTGGTTCGAGTAGTAGTCCCACGCCCGCACGCGTCCGTGCACGTCGGTCGTGGTAGCGACAACGAGGTCGACCGGCGAGGTTGATCGTGGCAGTTGTGCCGGCGCGCAGGCCACCGATAGCACCGCGGCGAAATAAAGCGTCTGGTATCTCATCGTCCCGGGAACGACCATTGGCGCGTAGGTGAACTGCAAAGCTAGCGGCGGCAACTTCGGCGAGGGAGTGCAACGATAACGTCACATGTTCGTGACAGATCGCGAGTTGACTCGACGTCGCAGGGTCGGGCAAGTTCAAGACGTGAGTGAAACCAGCGGTGTCGCCGAGCGCGTACTAGTGGTGGATGATGAGCCCGACATCGTGGCGCTCGTTGCGTATCACCTCGCCAAATCCGGGTACACTGTATCCACGGCTACTAGCGGACCCGAGGGGCTCGCCGTCGCTCGGCGCGACAAGCCATCCATCGTCGTGCTCGACCTTATGCTTCCCGGCCTCTCAGGCCTCCAGGTTATGGAGGAGCTCCGGGGAGACAGCGCTACCTCTCGCATCGCTGTGCTGATGCTTACAGCCCGTCGTGAGGAGAGCGACCGCATCAGGGGGCTTACTCTGGGGGCCGACGATTACCTGACGAAGCCGTTTAGCCCGCAAGAGCTGGTGCTGCGTGTAGGTGCGATTCTGCGACGGGTGAAGGCGGGCCGGGCCGAGCCGGAAGAGGTCAGGCAGATCGGTCCACTGCGGATCGACACGACAGCGCACCGTGTGACCGTGGACGGCCGTGAGATCGATCTGACTCCTACGGAGTTCAAGCTTCTCTCTCTGCTCGCCGAGCGGCGGGGGCGCGTGCAGCCGCGCCACCTTCTGCTCGAAATGGTCTGGGAGGCGGCGCCCGATATTCAAACCCGCACAGTTGACATGCATGTTCAGCGTTTGCGCACGAAGCTCGGCGACGCGGGGGACCTGATCGAGACGGTTCGGGGATTCGGCTACCGCATTCGCAACGTCAACGAACGATCGTGAGGCTCGCACACCGGCTGCTCCTTCAGTCGCTCGCGATCGTCACGGTCATGGTCGTGTCCGTCGTAGTCATCATCGACAACCAGATCCACTCGAGTATTACGACTCAGGCGACCCACGATCTGGCGGGCGAGGCGAGATTGTTGGCGACGGAATGGAGAGCTGGTGTTGACCCGGATGCCCTAGCCGATGAGGCAGGCGTTGCGACCGGGCACCGCATCACTCTGATCGACTCGACGGGGCACGTAGTCGGTGATTCCGAGTTCGACGGGCCTGCGCTCCAGGGCCTGGAGAATCACAGCACTCGTCCGGAAGTGATCGCCGCTCGACAGCACGGCGTCGGGTCAGTGCGGCGAATGAGTCCATCGACCGGAGAGGAGCAGCTCTATGTCGCAGTCAAAGCTCCGAGCGGCGTGGCGCGGGTCTCGGTCACCACCAAAACAATCGAGGAAATCTTTGGTCGGGCCCGGAATGGCGTCATCGCCGCCGGTCTGATTTCGTTCCTGCTGGCCGCGGTGCTCGCGCTACTCTTCTCCCGCGCCGTGTCAAGGCCCATCACCGAGCTGAGGGATGTGGCCCGATCCATTGCCGCAGGTGAGGGCACTCGGCATCCGCCGCTCGCGGCGCCGGGGGAGGTTGGTGACCTCGCCGATGCGATCTACAGGCTGGCGGAGCAGCTCGAGGCGCGACTCTCGGCGCTCACCGCGGAACAATCCATACTGACCGCGCTCGTCGAGACGCTCAACGAAGGAGTAATAGCAATCTCCCCCGAGCACCGAGTCGTGCGCATTAATGAGACGGGCCGCCGTCTGCTCTCGATAAACCGGCCAGTTCCATTCGGACTGGATTTCCTCCCCCGGGAAGTCACCCTCCGGAGCGCGATTTCACGGGCATTGAATGGGAAGGAGACTGAGCCGGAAGAGCTCGCGATCGGCGACAGCACACTCTCCCTCACCGCAAGACCGCTCATAAACCGTGGCGCCGTCGTCGCGCTGTTCGACCTGACTCCCATCCGGAAGCTCGAGGCGGTGCGGCGCGATTTCGTTGCGAACGTCTCCCACGAGCTGCGCACGCCGCTTACCATCGTCGGCGGTTTCGCAGAGACGCTTCAGGATCCGGATGTGCCCGCGGACAAACGATCAGAGTTCGCGAAGACCATCTTCAGCAACACCCAGCGCATGCAGCGAATCGTCGACGAGCTGCTGGACCTTTCCCGAATCGAATCGGGTCACTGGAAGCCGAGACCTCAGCCGGTCCGGATCGCCGATGCGGCCGGCGACGTGTTCGGACGCGTCGCGACGCCCACGAAATCCAAAGGGATTGTGCTCGACACCAGCATTGATGCCGAAGCGGACACGCTTTACGCAGATCGGACCGCCCTCGAGCAGATCCTGCTCAACCTGGTGGAGAACGCTCTCCGTCATACTCCTGACGGCGGCCGCATTACGATCGAGACGAGGCCTGACGACAAGGGAGTCCGCCTGATCGTAAGCGACACGGGAGCCGGAATCCCGCCGGAGCATTTGCCCAGAATATTCGAGCGATTCTACCGCGCTGACAGTGGGAGGTCACGCGAGGCTGGTGGCACCGGCCTCGGGCTCGCGATCGTCAGACATCTGGTCGAAGCGCACGGCGGATCGGTGCGGGCGGACAGCATCGTTGGAGCAGGCACCACGATCGAAATCTTCTTCCCTGACGAGACAGACGCCTTCCAGTCGTGACGAATCCTTTACATACAGCGTGACTATTCGTGACGTGGGTGGGAGACCTTCAAGCGCGTCAAACTTCCTCTCACGGAGTCATAGTGATCAAAATGCTGGCGGCTTCAAACCAGGTTGAAAACCATCAAGGTTGGTGGCAACACCAACGTCGGAGCTGCTCGATGAGGCGAACGCTTACCTTTCTTCTCGCGGGCGTGTTGGCGCCTGTCGCTCTTTTTGCGCAGCAGCCCGCCGACACGACCAAACCAGCGCCTGCTGCCGACACCACTAAACCGGCCCCCGTTCCGCCACCCCAGGCCAGTGTATCGATTCCCGTTGATTTCTCGGGAGTCCTGTACGCGAATTTCCAGTATCGTGGGGATGCCGGCGCAGCCAAGTCGACGAACAAGTTCGATATCGAGCGCGCCTATCTCACCTTCAGGATGCCGGCCGGTGAGCGCGCCAGCATTCGCATCACGGCGGATGTTTTCCAGCAGACGACTGCGCCAAGCGACGCGTTCTATCGCGGCTGGGTGATTCGCGCCAAGTACGCCTACCTCCAGTACGACTACCTCAAGAACGCGACCGGGTGGAACGGGCTCGTGCGTGGCGGGCTGCTCCACAACGTCGTGATCGACCACGCCGAATCGTTCTGGCCGCGCTGGATTTCGCAGTCACCGGTCGAGCGCGCCGGCTTTTTCTCCTCTGCTGACGCCGGCGTCGCTACGCTCCTCACCTTTCCGAACAAGTTCGGCGAGCTCTACGCTACGATCGTGAACGGGCCAGGCTACACATCCCGCGAGACCGATCGCTTCAAGGATTACGCAGCGCGCCTATCGCTCACCCCGTTCTCGGGATCGAGCAACAAGGTCGTCAAAACCTTTGCGCTAACAGGGTGGACATACGTCGGAGCGACCGGAAGCCAGTTCGCGGCCGGCGGAGCCGGACAGATCGGCCCTGTAGGCTCATCGCTGCCACGCACGAGAGCCGGCATCTTCGCGGGCGTTCGTGATCCGCGTCTCTCAATTGGGGCGGAGTGGGATACCCGGAAGGATGCGAGGGAGGGCGGTGCCAACGCAGCGTTATCTCCGCGCACCGAGATCGACAGCACCGGCCGTCTCATCGCGGGATTCGTAACCGCAAAGCCCTTCCAGCTATTGAACGCCGAGTCCGCCTTCCCCCTCGGAGTAATCGCCCGGTGGGACCGCTTCAAGCCGAACACCGCCACGGACGCCTACATCAATACCGTAATTGGCGGCCTGACCTGGGACCTCAACAAGAAGACGGCGCTGGCCCTCGACTATCAGGAGCAGACTCCTCACTCCGGAGCGATCGCGGCGGCAACGAGGACCTATTTCCTGCACTTGGTCGCGAACTTCTAAGGGTTTTGCGGGCTCGCTCATCGAGAGGCTAGTTCGGTTCCGCCGCCGGAGGTTCGTGACGATGTCGTTACCTGACGTTCGTCGTGACCCACCGGCGGCGGTTCTATTTTTCCTTACCGTACAGAAAAGCCCCCGAAAAACAGAAACCAAGGAGCGATCGAGTGAGAGCCCTCAACGTTGCCGCGCTCATGATGTTCGCAGTAGCGTGCGCAAGGGAAAACGCTAATCAGTCCACCACGTCGTCCTCGACTGCCAGCTCTTCCAGCCAGTCGGTCGATCTGACCGGGGCGGGCGCGACATTCCCCTATCCTCTCTATTCCAAGTGGTTCTCAGAGTACGCCAACCGTACGGGTGTCAGGATCAACTACCAGTCGATCGGCTCTGGGGGCGGCATCAGACAGCTCTCGGAGCAGACGGTAGACTTCGGCGCCTCCGACAGTCCGATGTCTGACGAAGAGCTGGCGAAGGCTAAGGGTGGCCCCGTCCTACACATCCCGACCGTACTCGGCGCCGACGTCATCACATACAACCTTCCCGGAGTGACCACGGTTCTGAAGTTCACTCCCGAAGCGATCGCCGACATTTTCATGGGCCGCATAAAGAAGTGGAACGACACCCGCCTTGCGTCGCTGAATCCCGGTGTTGCTCTGCCGGGCCAGGACATACTCGTTGTGCATCGATCGGACGGCAGCGGCACGACCTACATCTTCACTGACTATCTGACCACCTCGGTTCTGGCGTGGAAGACAGCAGTCGGCAAGGGGAAGGAGGTAAAGTGGCCGGTTGGGCTTGGCGCCAAGGGCAACGAGGGCGTCGCGGGCCAGGTAAAGCAGACGCCGGGCGCCATCGGTTACGTCGAGCTGGCCTACGCGAAGCAGAACAACCTGCCGGTGGCGGCAATAAGGAATAAGGCGGGCCAGTTCATCGTGGCATCTGTTGCAGCTGTCACTGCCGCGGCTGCGGGCGCCGCGAAGGCTCTACCTCCCAACACCGACTACCGGATCTCCATCGTCGATGCCCCGGGCGCGGATTCATATCCGATCTCCTCCTTCACCTGGATTCTGGCCTATCAAAAACAAAAGGATGCCCTCAAAGGGAAAAAGCTCGTCGACTTCCTCAACTGGGCTCTGACCGACGGTGAGAAGTTGGCGGGGCCGCTTGACTACGCGCCGCTGCCCAGTGAAATGGCGGCCACAGTCCGGGACAGGCTCAAGACCATCGATCTAGCCGGCACGCAGTGACCGCGTTATCGACGGAGGCCGTACACAAGGATCGCCGCCGTCTTCGCGTCCACGACGCAGCGATCGGCGATACAATCTACGAGATAGTCACTACAGCGTGCGCGCTAGTAGTGCCCGCACTCGTGATCGCGATCGCAATCGCAATTTTCGCCGCCGCGTGGCCGGCTTTCGCGAAGCTCGGCCTTTCAATCGTCACATCGAGCGACTGGGATGTCCGCGCCGGGCATTTCGGCGCGGCGCCGGCGCTGTACGGGACTCTCGTGTCGTCGGCTGTCGCGCTCATCATCGCTACGCCGCTCGCAATTGGCGTGGCGATTTTTCTCTCGGAGTTTTCTCCGGTCTGGCTTCGGCAGCCGATCGGATTTCTGGTCGATCTCCTCGCCGCGGTTCCCAGCGTAGTCTACGGGTTGTGGGGGATTTTCGTTTTGCTCCCCATGCTCCGCGAGCACGTAATGCCGTTCCTCCGCGATCGGCTTCACTTGGGGGCGACTCCCTTTTTCTCCGGGCCGGCGTACGGGCCGAGCATGTTGGCCGCCGGGATCATTCTCGCGATAATGGCCCTGCCGTACATCTCGGCGGTCTCCCGGGAAGTGCTGATGGCGGTGCCGAGATCACAACGCGAGGCGGCCCTCGCGCTGGGAGCGACCCGGTGGGAGATGATCCGCGACGCCGTCGTCCCCTACGCCAAATCAGGGATCATCGGCGGCATCATGCTGGGCCTCGGCAGGGCCCTGGGCGAGACCATGGCAGTGACGATGGTCATCGGAAACCGCGCGGAAATCTCCGCATCGCTGTTCGCGCCAGGTTACACGATGGCATCGCTTATCGCCAACCAGTTCAGCGAGGCCACGAACGACCTGCATCTCTCAGCCCTGATGGCCGTCGGAGCTATCCTCTTCATCATCACCCTCATTGTGAACGCCGTCGCCCGCTGGCTGGTGTGGCAGGTATCGAGGGGACGGGTCTCGTGATGACGCGTCGGGCGCGGCACCTGATAAGTGGTGGCATGATCGGACTGACCTATATCTCCGCGGTGCTGGCGACGCTCCCGCTGCTGCTCATTCTCTGGCACCTCTTAAAGAAAGGGGCTGCTTCGCTGTCGCTCGCGTTCTTCACCAACATGCCGCAGCCGGTGGGCGAAGCGGGCGGCGGCATGGCGAACGCAATCGTCGGCACGCTGACGCTGATCGGAATTGCATGTGCGATCGGTCTTCCGATCGGAATCGGCGCGGGCATCTATCTGTCCGAGAAGCGCATCACGCCGATCGCGCACTCGGTCAGGTTCCTGTCGGATGTACTGAACGGGCTGCCATCGATCGTGATGGGAATCTTCGCCTGGGAGGTTCTGGTGCGGCCGGCAGGTCATTTCTCGGCGCTCGCCGGCGGAGCGGCTCTCGGAGCCATGATGATTCCGCTCGTTACCCGGACCACCGAAGAGATGCTGCGCGTAGTTCCCATCTCGCTGCGCGAAGCAGCGCTGGCGCTGGGTTATCCGCGGTGGCGAACGTCGATTTCGATCGTTCTGCGAACTGCACTGGCTGGTATCGCAACCGGAGCTCTCGTTGCCGTGGCGAGAGTCGCCGGCGAGACGGCGCCCTTACTTTTCACGGCGTTCGGCAATCAGTTCTGGTCGACCTCGCTGCGGGAGCCGATCGCCGCGCTTCCGCTTCAGATCTTTGCTTACGCCATCAGCGCCTACGACGAATGGCACGCGCAGGCATGGGCCGGCGCGCTGGTGTTGATCTCGATGGTGTTCGTGATCAGCCTTGCCGCCCGCTTCGTTACCAGGTCCAGATTCGGTGCTCCAGTCGATTGAAATCGCGCGGGGAGCGCGAGTGATGCCGCACGTGACAGTGCCCCGGCCGCCGGTGGCGGCGTTGCGGGCGGAAACGGCGGAGCCGGGAAAGCCGTGCATCATCACCAGAAATCTCACCGCATTTTTCGGCGAGACACCCGCGATCAAGGATGTCTCGGTCGCGATTCCCCAACAGGCCGTGACGGCGATCATCGGCCCGTCGGGCTGCGGCAAGTCCACACTCCTCCGCTGCCTGAACCGGATGCACGAGACGGTACCGAACGCGCGCGTCGAGGGCGTGGTTGAGATACTCGGCAGCTCGATCTACGGTGAAGGGACCAACGCCACAGCGGTCCGCCGACACGTCGGGATGGTATTTCAGCGGCCGACGCCATTTCCGACGATGTCGATCAAGGCGAACGTCGCGGCGGGGCTGCGCGTTGACTCCAAGAATCGAAGGGCAGATCAGGCCGAGGATGAGATCGTCGAAGAGGCACTCCACCGTGCCGGGCTCTGGGACGAGGTGAAGGACCGGCTGGACGAGAGCGCAATGGGAATCTCCGGCGGACAGCAGCAGCGGCTCTGCATCGCCCGGGCGCTGGCGACTCGCCCCCGGGTACTGCTCCTCGATGAGCCGACTGCTTCCCTCGATCCTCTCAGCACCCAGAAGGTGGAAGAGCTGGTGTACCAGCTGCGGCAAACCATGACGGTGGTAATCGTCACCCACAACATGCAGCAGGCCGCGAGAGTGTCCGACCGCACCGTGTTTCTGCTGGTGGGGGAGCTGATCGAATTCGCTGCGACCAAGGAGCTCTTTACTACCCCGACAGACCCGCGCACTGAGGCCTACATCACCGGCCGGTTCGGATGACCGCGGTTAGCGTGCAGGAGCCCATTGCCACAGTGGCCCCAGAGATCGGGACGATCGAAGCGCGGGACTTTTCTTTCTGGTACGGGAAGAAGCAGGCGCTCAAGCAAATCCAGATGGCAGTTCCGCCGCGCGCCGTGACGGCTCTCATCGGTCCATCGGGCTGCGGCAAATCGACCTTCCTTCGCTCGATCAACCGCCTCAATGATCTGATCCCGGGAATTCGCCACGAGGGCGACATGTGCCTCGACGGCCAGAGCATCTTCGACAAAGGGCTGGACGTCGTCGCGCTCCGTCAGCGGGTCGGGATGGTGTTCCAGCGATGGAATCCATTTCCGAAGTCGATCTACGAGAACGTCGCCTACGGCCCACGGATCAACGGTACCGGGAGCGAGGGAACTCTCGACGAAATCGTCGAGCGCTCCCTCCGCAGGGCCGCGCTATGGGAGGAGGTCAAGGATAGATTGCGCACCAGCGCGCTCGGATTGTCGGGCGGCCAGCAGCAGAGAGTCTGCATCGCCCGCGCCTTGGCGAACCAGCCGGAAGTCCTGCTGCTCGACGAGCCCGCCAGCGCGCTCGATCCAAGCTCGACCCAAAAAATTGAAGAGTTGCTGTACGAGCTCAAGCAGGAGTTGACCATCATCATTGTCACACACAATCTGCAACAAGCCGCGCGCGCCTCCGATCACACCGCTTTCTTCTACGTCGGTGAGCTCGTCGAGTTCGGACCGACAGAGCAGATCTTCACTCGGCCCCGTGAGACGCGAACCGAGGCATACATCACCGGGAGGTTCGGATGACAGCTGAAGCTACCACGGCCTCAGTTACGGGATTTCGGCATTTTCACGACCAGCTTGGCTCGCTGAAGGAGCAGCTGCTCGCGATGTCCGCAAAGGCCGAAGAGCGCACCGATCTCGCGGTGGAAGCGCTGCTCGGCCGCGATCGGGAGAAAGCCAATCTTGTGATCGAGGGCGATGTGGAGATCAACAAGCTCGAGATCGAGGTCGAGCAGGCAGCCGTCGAACTGCTGGCTCTTCAGCAACCCATGGCGCGCGATCTCCGCTTCATCATCGGAGCGATCAAGGTATCGAACGACCTCGAGCGCGTGGGGGATCACGCCGTCAACATCGCCGAGAGCGCGATCAGGCTGGCGGATCAGCCGAGGGTTAAGATCACTATTCCCGAGATAGAGGACATGGCGCGTCGCGCCCGGAAGATGCTCGGCGATTCGCTCGATGCTTTCATTCGTGCGGATGGTGCGCTCGGGAGGAAAGTCTGCCGGGACGATGATGTCGTCGACTCGCTGCACGACTCCGTATTTCGCGTGCTGCTGACCCACATGATGGCCGACCCCAAGACCATCACGCCTTCACTCGAGCTGCTGCTGGTCGGGCGCAATCTAGAGCGAATCGCAGACC
>JALYKQ010000122.1 GCA_030774675.1 Gemmatimonadota bacterium
GGAGGCGGGAGGTCAGGAAGAAAGAGCAGAGCCGCCAGCTAGCCGGTGGCCGTTGCGCGTGCCCGCTTCCCGATTCCCGATTCCCGCTTCCCGCTTCCCGCTTCCCGCCTCCGTCCCAGCATCGTTCGCAGGTACTGCCCAGTGTAGGACGCCCCGACATCTGCGACGTCCTCAGGCGTTCCCGCGGCCACGACATCGCCGCCGCGGAGCCCACCTTCGGGACCCAGGTCGATGATCCAGTCGGCGGTCTTGATGACATCGAGGTTGTGCTCAATCACCAGCACCGTGTTCCCACGATCGACAAGCCGGTGCAGCACGGTCATGAGCATCCGCACGTCCTCGAAATGAAGACCGGTCGTCGGCTCATCAAGGATGTAGAAGGTGCGCCCAGTATCCCGCTTGGACAGCTCGGCGGCGAGTTTGACCCTTTGGGCCTCTCCTCCCGACAACGTAGTCGCGGATTGCCCGAGGTGGATGTAGCCGAGCCCGACGTCGAAGAGAGTCTGGAGCTTCTGTCGCACTCGCGGCTGGTTCTCGAAGAAGGCCAGTGCATCTTCCACCGTCTGCTCGAGCACGTCGGCAATGCTGAGGCCGCGGAAACGAACTTCCAGGGTCTCGCGGTTGTACCGCTTCCCCTTGCAGACGTCGCAGGGTACGTAGACGTCGGGCAGGAAATGCATCTCGATCTTGACGAGCCCATCTCCCTCGCACGCTTCGCAGCGGCCGCCCTTCACGTTGAAGGAAAACCTTCCCGGTCCGTAGCCGCGGATTTTGGCTTCTGGCAGCTCGGCGAACAGCTCGCGGATGGGGGTGAAGAGCCCGGTGTAGGTCGCCGGGTTCGAGCGGGGGGTGCGGCCGATCGGGCTCTGGTCGATGTCGATGACCTTGTCGAGGTGCTCGAAGCCGGTGATTCGTTTGTGGGACCCCGGTATGACGCGAGCGCGGTAGAAATGCCTCGCCATCGCCCGGTGGAGGATGTCTTCGATGAGCGTCGACTTGCCGCTGCCCGACACTCCCGTCACCGCGACGAAAAGTCCGAGTGGTATCTCGACATCGAGGTTCCGGAGGTTGTGCTCCCGGGCTCCCTCAATGCGAATGACGCGACCGGGGTTCATGCGACGACGCACTTCGGGAATTGGGATCTCGAGCTCCCCACGCAGGTACCGCCCGGTGATCGACTCCGGGTTGTCGCGAACCTGATTGACGGTGCCTTCGGCGATCACGAGGCCGCCGTGCTTGCCGGCGCCGGGACCGAGATCGATAAGGTGATCGGCGGCTTGCATCGTCTCCTCATCGTGCTCGACGACTATGACGGTGTTGCCGAGGTCGCGGAGCTGGCGAAGGGTGTTGAGCAGTCGCGCGTTGTCGCGCTGGTGAAGGCCGATCGACGGTTCATCCAGTATGTAGAGCACGCCGACGAGGCGCGACCCGATCTGGGTTGCGAGCCGTATGCGCTGGGCCTCACCACCGGACAGAGATTCCGCGGAGCGTCCGAGCGTCAGGTACTCGAGGCCGACGTCATTCAGGAAACGGAGCCGCTCGCGCACTTCCTTGAGGATCGGCGCGGCAATCTCCGGATCCAGGCCAGGCCGGCCGTTGGTGCGGACCGGGACACTCTCGAAGAACTGGAGTGCGTCGGTGATGGAGAGCTGGACGAGATCGCCGATATTCTGTCCGGCCAGCGTCACAGCCAGCGACTCGGGCTTCAGCCTCCGACCACCGCAAGTGGTGCAGGCGCGCGGCTGCATGTACTCCTCGAGCTGGAGGCGAACGGAGTCCGATTCCGTCTCGTCGTAGCGGCGCTGAATATTGGAGATGATTCCTTCCCAGTTGGTGCCCGAGTTGTCGGTGCGGCGCCCGCCCTTCCCTCCAGTACCATAGAGAAGCTTTTCCTGGACTTCGGGAGCGAGCTTCCCCCACGGATCGTTCAGGTTGAACCCGAACTGCTTCGCCAGCCCGGGAAGAATGACTTTCTTCAGGTAGCCATCGGGCTCGCCCCAGGGCAGCACCACGCCCTCGAGGATGGTGATGCTTGGATCCCCCAGCATCAGCTCTTCGCTGACCTCGCGGCGGGAGCCGAGTCCGCCGCAGGCCGGGCAGGCGCCGAAGGGCGAGTTGAACGAGAAGTGACGTGGCTCCAGCTCGGGAAGCGAGATGCCACATTCGGGGCAGCCGTACTTCTCGGAGAAGAGATGGATGCTGCGATCATCGACGCGCTGAACCTCGACGAGGCCTTCTGCCAGCTTGAGCGCCGTTTCGACCGAATCGTTGAGGCGTCCACGGTCTTCGGAGCGCACGACAAGGCGGTCGACGATGACCGAGATCGTGTGGTTCATACGCCGGTTGAGCTTGGGTGGTTCAGCGACCTCGATCAGCTCGCCATCGACGATCGCGCGCACGAATCCCTGCTTCCTGGCAGCCTCGAACAGCTCGCGGAACTCACCTTTCCGGCCGCGCACGAGCGGTGCGAGAATCTCGATCTTCGAACCCTCCGGCCAGGTGAGAATGGAATCGGCAATCTGTCCCGCGCTCTGACGCTCGACGGGGCGCCCGCAGTTGGGGCAGTGCGGGGTTCCGGCGCGGGCGTAGAGCAAACGGAGATAGTCGTAGATCTCGGTGACCGTCCCCACGGTCGACCTCGGGTTGTGACCGGCCGATTTCTGCTCGATTGAGATCGCGGGGGAGAGTCCTTCGATCGAATCGACGTCGGGCTTCTCCATGAGCCCGAGGAACTGGCGGGCGTAGGCAGACAGGGATTCGACGTAGCGGCGCTGACCTTCAGCATATATGGTATCGAACGCAAGCGACGACTTTCCCGAACCCGACAGTCCCGTGATGACCGTCAGGCGGTCGCGCGGGATGGTGACGTCGATGTTTCGGAGGTTGTGCTCGCGGGCGCCGCGTACGATCAGGGATTCTTCCGGCATAGCCTTGTAAAGTCGCGGGTTACACAGCCAGACTCAAGCCGGCCCCATTGGGGAGATTGCACCTAGCCGGGCGGAATCGCTCCAGCTCAGGCGTCCATTTTGCACGGAGGGCCGACATGCCCGTACTAAAGCAGATGATCGACGTCGTAACAATGAAGTCGGAAAAACCCATGCGACGCCTGCTCGCGTACTATGGGATCCTGGCGATCATCGTTCTCATTCTTGCGTATTTCTTCCCGGTCGTCGTGCAGCGGCTTGCGGCCAGGGGCCTGGGCGAGGTGTCCGAAGGTCCAACGGTTCTGACGGACGCGCTGAACGCCAGTCCCAGCGCGCCCGTAAGATTTGGCGCCGGCTCTCTCGCCGACCTCGCGATAACGACCATCGTCATTCTCCTCGGGACGCTCGCCTTGATGCTTCCGGTGACGTGGGTCTATATGTCCGCGCGACCGATACCGGGACACAACCAGGCGGTCGTGCAGACGCTGATCTTCCTGCCGCTGGTTGTCGCGGGCATCGTCTTCATCGTTCAGAACAGCCTTGCCCTTGCATTCAGTCTCGCTGGTGTCATGGCTGCGGTGCGATTCCGAACGACGCTGCGTGACACCCGGGATGTCGTTTATATATTTCTGAGCATCGTGGTCGGGTTCGCGGCGGGAGTGCAGGCTCTCGCGGTCGGGGCGCTGATCTCGATCGTCTTCAATCTCGTTCACCTCATCACCTGGCGTTACGACTATGGCCGGAATGCCCTGACGCCTTCGGCCTCCTCGCAGTGGGCGGCACCGCTGCACACGCTGGCGAGCGAGACTGGGGATCATGAGATTCCTGATCGAGACCTGATCCTTTCGCTCACTCCCGCCAAGGCGGACGCTCTGGCGGATCGGTTCGACAGAGTGCGTGACGCAATCGGCAAGAAGAACAAGAAGCCCCGCTATAACGCGGTGTTGAGTATCACCACTTATCATGTGCCGGAGCTACAGCAGCGCATGGAGTCGGTCCTCAACAAGATGACGAAGCGGTTCAAGCTCGACGAAGTCATCACCAACGTCGGCAGGCCTTCGGAGATCTACTACCTCATCCGCCTGAAGAAGACCGTTCCCCGCGACGACCTGCTCACCGGTGTTCACCAGGCTGGCGAAGGCTTGATAGACACGGCCAACATCGAGACGGGCGAGCCTGTCGAGGAAAAGAGAGCGTGACGTCATGAGGATCGCCGGCGGCCTGGCGTTGCTGCTGTCCGTTCTCGCTCCTGCCGCGGCGTGCCGGCAGACGCCGGAGGCGAAGGCGGCGCAGGTGCGCGCCCTGGAGCTCGCGCGGAAGCAGCAGCTCTCGCAGCGAATCGCAGCGGCCGATGCCAACCAGAGCAGTTCCGCGCCTCTCGCGATGTGGATCATGCCGCCGGAGCTGCGGGAAATTTCCGGTCTCGCACTGACGACCAATGGCCACGTGCTGGCGCATGACGACGAAGTCGGCGTGGTCTACGAGATCGATCCGAAAACGGGCATCATGCTGAAGCAGTTCAAGCTGGATGGCGATCCTCACGGGGACTTCGAAAGCATTACGATTGCCGGTACGGACATCTACTTGCTCGAGAGCAAAGGAGTTCTCTTCCGGTTTAAGGACGGCGAGAACGGCCAGCATGTGCCCTACACCAAGTTCGATACTCGACTGGGACACGAATGCGAATTCGAGAGCCTGGCGTTCGAGGCCGACAGCTCGCGCCTTCTGTTGGCGTGCAAAAACGTCAAGTCGAAAGACCTGAAGGACCAGCTCGTGATCTACCGCCTGCCGCTGCCGATAACGGACTCTTCTATCATGTCCGTGATGACTGTCCCAATGGGGGAGGTAATCGCAACAAACGGCTGGAAAAAGTTTCAGCCCTCGGACATGGCAATCGACCCGACCACAAAAAACTACGTGCTGATCGGCTCCCGGGAACAAGGGATTGTGGAGATCACGCCTGGCGGCCAGGTGGTTCGCTCCGAGCCGCTTCCAAAAGGTCATCAGCAGGCTGAAGGAGTGGCCATAACAGCGGACGGGATTCTGATCGTGAGCGACGAGGCGAAGAACAAGCCGGCGGCGATTACGCTCTACCGCTGGCGACCGTAATGCCCCGCCAAGGAAGAATGGCGCGAAGCGCTGCCATGTCGCTTGCCAGCGCAGGCCTTGGGCTGGCAGCGATGCTGCTGGCGATCTCGCCCTCTTTTGCCTGGGCGCAGAGCACGTCCGCCGTGACCGTGGGCAGCGACAGCGTCGTCGTCGTCGCGGGCGACATCTATGGTGCCGGCGGCCTGCACCGCTTTCTGCTCGGTGACAACTACCGCAACGAGTGGACGACACCGATCAAGGTGCCTGTTCTGGACCTGAAGACTTTTCACGGCGGTCTCGTTCCGACGAAGGAAGGGGGCGGCATGCAGGCCAAGTCGCTGCGCTTCGTGGCGCCGGACAGCTCTGAGTACGTCTTCCGTCAGGTGCGCAAGACAAACCTCTTCCTCACCGGCGACTACAAGGGCACCATTATCTGGTACATCGTCCGCGACGAGGGAAGCGCATCGCATCCGACGGGCGCGATCGCCGCGGCGCCGCTACTCGCCGTCGTCGATGTGCTGCACGCATCGCCCAGATTGTACCTGATGCCGGACGATCCACTCCTCGGCGAGTTCAGGAAAGTCTTCGGCGGCGTCCTGGGCATGGTTGAGGAATATCCCAGTGTTCCGAAGAAGGGCGCAGCCTTCGCTGACGCGGACAAGATCATCGACAGCGAGGAGCTGCTCGAGGCAATCAACAAGGATTCCGAGAACCAGGTCGACGCGCGTACCCTGCTGACGGCCCGCCTGATGGATCTGCTGCTCGGCGACAACGACCGGCATCCGGATCAGTGGAAATGGGCCCGTCTCGGAAAGAACGATAATGCACCGTGGGAGCCCATACCGCGCGATCGCGACAAGGTGTTCGTATCGTACGAGGGTGCGCTGCTCGGTCTCGCGCGTTTCATGGTGCCGAGCCTGGTGACTTTCTCCGGGAAGTATCCAAGTCCGGCAGCGTTGTTTGCCAACGCCGGCGAATTCGACCGCCGGCTGCTCGGAAGCCTGGACAAGGCGGCCTGGGATTCGGTCGCCACGAGCCTGATGCAGAGAATCACCGATCCTGTCATCGATAGCGCAGTTCAGGCGATGCCTCGAGAGTATGCGAGCGGGTCACGCGAGATAGCGGCCACGCTCAAAGTGCGGCGCGACCGACTGCGTGGCGCCGCCAATCGTTACTACAAGGAGCTGTGGCGCGTTGCGGACATCCACGGTAGTGATGCCGACGATCAGGCAACCGTGATTCGCTCCGGCGA
>JALYKQ010000123.1 GCA_030774675.1 Gemmatimonadota bacterium
TCTCCCTATCTCACCAGAGCCCGTCGTGTTCTCGAATTATGCCGCGAACATCACCTACTTCGAGACGGCGGAAACGTGCTTGAGATTGGAACGGGCTGGGTTCACTGGGAAGCGACTGTCCTGCGCCTGTTCTACGATGTTAATGCGACGCTTATCGATGTCTGGGACAATCGGCAGTTCTCCGCATATAAGCATTACCTAGCTCAACTCGGTCGCTATATCGATTCTGACTTAGGCGTGAGTCGCGTGCAGTCGAGGCGCGCGCGTAGTGAGCTCGCTCGCTTGCTTCGTGCTCAGTCGTTCGACGAAGCATACGAATTACTAGGCTTTCAATACGTGGTCGATGAGGAAGGCGCTCTTCAATGTCTTGCAGATGAGTCCTTTGACTTTATCGTGAGCTGTGCTGTCTTAGAACACGTAAAGCTCGGCATTCTCCCAACATTTATGAAAAACATGGCCCGAGTACTCAAGCCCGGTGGATATTCATTCCATACTATCGACATAGGTGACCATCTCGCATATCTCGATTCGTCGTCTCATCAGAAACAATATCTCGCATACTCGGAAAGAGTCTGGAAGTCACTGTTTGAGAACCAAGTTCAATACTTTAATCGTGTACAGCGCTCCGAATGGATCGCCCTATTCGAAGACAACAGGTTGGAGCTAATGAGCTTTGACGAGGCCTCGACGACGCTTACTGGACTGCGTATCGCTCCGCAGTTCCAGCGGTTTTCGGCGTCTGATCTCGCCTGCACCTCGCTGCGCGTCATCCACGAGAAAGCGGCTATCGACGTATAGATGAGGTTTGGTGCGGTTTGAGGCTACCTCTACACTCGTCGCGATCCTTTGGCTAGCAAACTCGACAGTTCGCGCCCGCCGGGCGTCCTGGTCTTGAGCGAGAACTCATCGGTACCTAGTGACCGGCGCGTGTGGCAGGAGGCGTGTGCGCTGAGAACGGTTGGTTACAAGGTCACTGTCGTGTGTCCGCAGGGAAGACACGCCGATTTCTTGCCCTACGAACGGATTGAGGACATTGATCTTCACCGCTTCGCCTTGCGACCGGCCGACGGCGGCGTCGGCTACCTCCGCGAGTACTCGACCGCGTTCGCGCGCATCAGCCGCCTCGTCAGTCGCCTCGGCCGCCACGCGCGCTTCGACGTGGTGCATGCCTGCAACCCGCCTGACCTGCTGTTTGTTGCTGCCTTGCCGCTCCGCCGTAAAGGCGCAGCGTTCATCTTCGACCATCACGACCTCGTGCCGGAGCTTTACCTCTCGAGGTTCGGGCGCCGCGATCCGCTGTACGCCACGGCTCTCCTTTGTGAGCGGCTCACGTTTGCGCTCGCGGATGTCGTCCTGTGCACCAACGAGTCGTACCGTCAGGTGGCGTTCGACCGCGGCCACAAGGCGCCCAGTGATGTCTTCGTGGTGCGTAATGCACCTGATCTAACGAAATTCACCCGCGTGGAGCCGGACCCTGACCTGAAGGCGGAGCGGCCGTTTCTCCTCGCGTACGTCGGACTTATAAGCGAGCAAGATGGGGTCGGCCAGGCGCTGCACGCGTTGTCCAGTCTGCGGCGGCGCAGGACGGATTGGCGAGCCGTCTTCGTAGGAGACGGCGATGCCCTCTCTGATGTCCGCGACCTCGCGGACAAACTCGAGCTCGGCAACATGATCGAGTTCCTCGGCTGGCGAGGTGACCACGATGTCATCCGCGTGCTTTCGACGGCAGACGTTTGTCTCTCGCCCGAACCGAGCAGCCCGATCAACGATGTATCGACCCTCATAAAGGTGGGGGAGTACATGGCGATGTCCTGCCCGATCGTCGCTTGTGATCTGCCCGAGTCTCGTTTCACCGCCGGTGAGGCGGCGGTTTTCGTTCCGTCGAATGACAGCGAAGCTTTCGCGGCCCGGATCGACGAGCTCCTCGATGATCCCCAGCGGCGGGCGGCGATGGGCGAGTTCGGCCGCCGACGCATGGAGCACGAGTTGTCGTGGAAACTCTCGGAGCGCGCGCTCTTCGCCGCGTATGATCGAGCACTGGAAAAACGATCGTCTGGCTGTGAACACCGGCCAACGCGGATCCAGGCGATTTGAATCAGCGCGGTGGCGTGGTTGCGAGCCTGAAGCGCGGAGCCCTCTCTGACAGCCACGGCGCGCACTTCTATGAATATTCGCTCGCGACGCTATAGACAGTTCATCCTGTGACTCCCCCTGCATCCGAACTTCCTGCTGCTCATCGCGAAGACGAGCCCATTCGCATTTCGATGCTCCTCGACAACCACTACGGACCCGATGCTCGAGTGGCGTTTGAGATCGGCTTGCTCGAGGATGCTGGGATCCCGGCGCAGATCGTCGCCTGGGACCGCCGAACAACGCCGGCGCAAGCCGAGCGATCCCGCCCGCGCGACGATCTGACTCGATTTGCCGTTGCCGCGCCAAGCGGAGGCGGCTGGCGGACCTTCGTCGCGCTGGCGCAGTTTGCAGGGAAAGTGTGGCGCGAACGCCGTAGGCTCTTCGAAGGCGTTTCTCTTCTGGTCGTTCACGACATCTACCTCCTGCCGCTGGGGTGGGCTCTGGCACGGAATCTTCGCCTGCCCTTCGTTTATGACGCACACGAAGAGTTCCAACGCGCCGAAGCAACGAGGTATCCCAGGCCCTTTCTCAGTC
>JALYKQ010000124.1 GCA_030774675.1 Gemmatimonadota bacterium
GGTTGGTGTAATCGCGGTTCACCCGGACCGACGTGGCCGCTGGCGCAGCCGCCGTCCCTTTTGCGGGGAGTCAGTCTGGCGGCAAAGCGAAGTTGGGACCCTTGCGGCCCCAACCTCGTCGAGATACGAGTGGATACTCCTAGCGCCTGCTATAGCCGAATCCGCCCAGTGCGAGGACGACTAGCACAATGATCAAGATCAGCAAGATCGACATTTGGCCTCCGTTTCTTCGTTGTCTCGGGATTGCAGAAACGATCAGCGTTCGACGACGGTTGTGCTGCTGCTGCCTTCACGTCGGGCGTTGGCGCCGCTGAAACCACCCCAGCTCGACCAGAAGATGATCGAGAGCACGAGCCCTACGGCACCGACCACGATCAGGATGATCCCGACGGTGTGGATGCTGAGACCCGACACGGTCGTGTTGACCGCCCAAACCATGATCGCACCGGCGGCGATCATCAGAAGACTGACTGCTGTACCCATCAAAAGGCTCCTTCAATGGTGGTTTCCCGCACTACCGACTGCGGGAGTCGCGCTGCCCGGACTTCAAATCGCAAGCGCTTCGTGTTAAATGCTACAAGCTCACAATAGCACAACCTCCTGCACATCAAGCGGTTTGACACGTAAGGGCGAGTGGGTGCCAGCGGCTTGCGTGCCGCGCGAAGCACGGCGATCGCGACCTGCTTTCGCGAAAGCAGGGCAAGTGCCGCAGAGATGCCGCTCGTATCGAGCCCGAGCGGCAGGAAAACAGAACCAGCCTCGGTACGGACAGAGCTTACGGTCCAGTCCGCGATGGCAGATAGGACGAGTCGTGCGGCGCGAGCCCGCGCTTCCTGCCATCCGAGGCCAGCGCGGCCGCCGGCCGTCGCACGGCCGAACTCTGGCGGTGTGACTCGTGCTCGCTCGCCGCAGGCGCGCTCAACGAGCAAGTGGGCGAGGGCACGCTCTTATGAGCGGGTTGGTGGGGGTGCGCGCTGAAGCGTGATCGCGCGCACGACGTAGTTCGGTCAGACTTTGCGGTAGCGCGCCTCGAACAGGCAGAAGACGGCATAGGCGAGCAGGCCCGCCGCGACGATCCCGAGCAGCCACGAGCCGTAACTGTGGTTCGCGAGCTTCTGCAGCGCGCCGTCGAGACGAACCTGGTTCCAACCCGTGGCGTACGAAAAGTCTGTCATTCGCATCGACCGGCCGCTTGGGGCGGCAGTCTCTCAGTGGCTTGGCTCTCCCGCGCCTTCCGGGAGATCATGCCTGCTTTGGTCGTTTGCCTATCTCAGACTCTTTCGTCCCGGGAGGTGTCCCGCGCGAGGTACGTGTCGAGCAGTCGTGTCGCCTGCTACTCGTACCTGACGACTCCGTCTCGCTCGGGGACGTCGCCACGTCTAGAGGTCAGTCCTCGACGTCCGGGTCGATCTCCTGTGCCTGCTGCCGATGCTCCTCGGCTGCGGTCTGTTCCTTACGTGCGCGGTCTGTCTGCTCCTCAGCTGCAAGCCGTGCCTGCTCCGCCTTCCGGCCGCTCGTGTCCGCCTGCTCGCGGTGCTCGCGAGCTTCGACACGCTTCTGGTCGAGCTGCCGCGCACGCTGGCGCCGCGCGACGAACGCCACAGCGGCCAAAACGACGATCACTGCAACGACAATCAAAATGATCGCGGTCGTACTCATACCGTCTCTCCCTTTTGGGTTGTCGGGCCGAAAGTATCGACGTTCCGGGAGCCCAGAGGCCCGCAAACAAGCCCGGGCGCACGCAGATTGATCCTGAAGGGTGTCGAAACCCCGGTTCGGCGCAGAATTCGGGTTTTGACGCCCTTCACGACCGTAGCTCTATCCGCGGACGCGGCACTGGCTCAACCTGGGGTGAGCTGCCGCAGGAAGGAAGGAGAGCGCCGCTGAAAGCGACCTGCAAGTCCTTTCTCTCTCGCGCGCGCGTCAACAAAAGACGAGGCGAGTCTCTCTCGCGCGCGCGTCAACAAGACGAGGCGAGCTCAAAGTTGCAATAAGGGACTCAAGTTTGGCGCCTGCCGGCGGCAACGCTGGCTCACTAGCCGACTGTCACTACGGTCATCTCGCGCGCGACGGGCGTGAGCACGCGATCCGGCTCCTCGACCTCAACGCTCCCGAGATGGAGCGGTGGACGTTGGTGGACGCTGGGTGGACGTCGAAATCGCCAACCGTCGCCCACCGCGACAACGCAAACAGCATCTAGGCAGGAGGAAAAGAGAAGCCCTCTGACGGACTCGAACCGTCGACCCCCTCCTTACCATGAGGTTTCGGGGCGTCACTCGCGTACACGGGCGATCACTCGCGACGCACTTTCTCCTGCAAATCGAGCTCGTTCCACCGACCGCGATGCGTCGCGAGACGTCGCGCGTGTCGTTTCTGATGTGTCCGTTTTGTGTCCGCGGCCAGTTGACGGCTGAGACAACGACCCCCGCCCGCCGCCATCACGCGCGGCTTGGTCAACGGCAGTAGTCGCGCAGCACGCCGATCCGGATAGGGACAATATCTGGCGTCCCAGGCGTCGGAACCCGTCGGATCGGTCGCCGGCCTCTCGCCGCTGTGGTCTAAGTGAACCCTGGAGCTCTAAGCCCTGAAGAAGGCTTCGAGCTCCGCTGTCATCAGAACGAGTCAGCGCCGGGGGCGCAACCCAGCCAGAGTGACCGTGACGAGCCGGCGGACCGCGGCCTTGGACGGCAGGCTGCCGGCTGCTGTGAGGGCGTGGAGGCAGTAGCTCGCAAGCTCGTTAGGCGCGACATCATCCCGGACTTCGCCGGCCTTTGCGCCCTCGATCAGCAGGTCTCGGATGAGGACGCTGAGGTGCTGTCGCGCCTGGCCGACGTGCTCGTCTCGATGCAGGAGCGCTTCCAGTTCGGTGGCGTGGCGCTTGTGCCGAATGAGCGCGTAGGCCTCGAGCACAGCTTCGAGCCTCTCGCCAGCGCCGCCAGCTTGGTCTCGGAGTGCGGCGAGATGTTCGAGGTGGCTCGTGACGTGACGTTCGTGCCAGGCGACCAGGATCGCTTCGATGTCCGGGAAGTACTTGTACAGCGTCGCACGTCCGATACCGGTTGCCTTGGCGATCTGCGACATCGTCACCGAGCGCAGCCCGTGCTCGGCCAGCAGCGCTGCGGTGGTGTCCAGAGTCGCCTCGCGCACGGCCCGACGGTGCTCCTCGATCGTCTCGTTCCACAGCTTCGGCATCGCCCGAGTATACGTGACGACGCTGTCGAGACAATCTGTTTGGAAAACGACGTAGTGCCTGGTAAACTGTTGCCGTCATCAATGCGTTGACGAC
>JALYKQ010000125.1 GCA_030774675.1 Gemmatimonadota bacterium
TAGCAAGAGACCGGCTGGGTGCCCGCTCGCGAGCGCCAGCCGCGAGTGGGCTGACGGGCTCGCAGCGTGTAAGCGAGCTAGCCGACGTAGAGGACACCTCGCCTCGACCCAAACAGAGATCTATAGGAAACTCAAACGACGCCGAGAAAATCTCGCGGTGACGCAGCGAAACCGGGGAAGATCTTCTCACTCGCGCGAGCTCCCAAGTGATTCGACACGACCTCGGCGAAGACTGACCGGAAGTCGGTCGTAAGCGCGAGATCACGGCCTTCGTACAGCTGCTCCGGCTCCAGGCCCGGCCACTTCCCGTGCACCCTGCCGCCCTTCACGTGGCCTCCGATCACGAACAACGCGCCGGCGTGGCCGTGATCGGTGCCGCGATTCCCGTTCTCCCGGGCCATCCGGCCGAACTCGGACATGGTCATGATCACGACGTCGTCCATCCTGTCGCCCAGGTCGGCGACCAGCGCGGCGATCGAGCGCGAGAAATCGTCGAGACGCTGCGCCAGCTGTCCCGTCGACGATCCCTGGTTCACGTGGGTATCCCAGCCGCCGACATCCGCGAACGCGATCTCGAGCCCAACGTTGGCTTTGACCAGCTGCGCAATCTGGAGCAGCCGTTGCCCGAATTGCGAGCGCGGATACTCGGCGCCGTTCCGCGGCAGATATTTCTGTGGATTCGCGGCGCGGAGCATTTTGACCGCGTCGAACATTTCAGCGCCAGTCCCATGCACCAGATCAGCGGAGCCGGTGCGATACAAAGCCTCCAGACGCTCGGCGGAATTACCCGTCGCGCGCACGCTGAACTCGTCGAGGCTGTTCATCGCAACCGTAGCACTCGGGCCTTCCAGAATGCGCGGCGTTTGCGGCGTCAGTGAGACCGCGCGGAACGGAGTCTTCGCGAGATTGCACTCGTCGCACGTTCCCTTGACCGCGAGGTAGCGATTGAGCCAGCCGTCCGTCGTTCCCTTGATGTCGGGAGTGCCGGTCTCCATGTAGTCCTGCGCGTCGAAGTGCGAGCGCGTGGTACTCGGGCTTCCCACTGCGTGCACGGATGCCAGTAACCCGCGATCGTAAAGCGGCTTGAGCGGCGCGAGAGCCGGGTGAAGTCCGAAGAAGCCATCCAGGTCGATAGCCCCGTTGGCAACATTGAGCGATGGCCGCGGGATCGCGATGGTGGGACGCATCGCGTAGTACGCTCGCTCCCCGTGAGGGACGACGATGTTGAGCGCGTCCGCGGCACCGCGCTGAAAAAGGCAGATCAGAACCTTCCCCTTCGGCGCGTTGGACAGATCCATCCCGAACGCTGTTCGGCGAAGGAAGGTCGGGCTCAATCCCATCGTCACGAGCGCCAGCGCGCCCGATTTCACGAATGCTCTGCGTTCCATCTTTCCCCCCTAATGCCGCTGAAACTCGGGCGAGCCGAGCGCGAGGCCGACGATCTGCGGCAAGCCTGAGAGCTGCGGGATGTTCGCGAACCCGCGTCCCTGCAGTGCGGCACGTTTGTCCCCCGCGTTCTGATTGGCTCTGACGCGAGCGGGATTACGGGCATTGGCGCCATCATCCATTTCTTGGCCGGCCATCGCCGTGTTCTCGGATGCGGGCTCGGCCGGTGACATGTCCTGAATCGCGCTCCCGCCCGCGCCGTTGGCGAGCAGAGGATGCTCGCCCGAGACCAGTACCGCCCGCGTGTCGGGCGAAACCATCCCGTTCAGGATCGTCGCGACCACGACGTCTACCTGCCTGTCGCGCGGCGCGGACCGGATCGTGTCGAGCGCCGGCAGCGCGCGAATGTCAACACCGGGCAGTCGTCCGGCCGCCACAGCCATGCCGAAGTTGATGCGATTGAGGATCGCACCGGTGTTCATCCACGACTCGCCGGTTTCCGGCCACCCGTTCGGAGCCTGGTGTCCGAAGATCGGTTGTCCGAGAAACGCGATCACCTGCGCGCTTCGTGGTGTGCTGTCGGGCGCTGCATTGAGCGCGCGCATTGCGCTCACAACGACCTCAAACGGTGACTTCACCTTGCTACGAAACGCCTGCTGCGAGAAAAACTCGGGCGAGGTGATGATCGCTCTCAGCACTTCACGAATGTCGCCGTCTGTCCTTAGATAGACCTGCGCGGCGTGATCGACCAGCGCCTTGGACGGCGAATCGCTGACGAACCTGCGCGCCAGCTTGAACGAGATGAAGCGCGCCGTCGCCGGGCTCTTGGTCAGGATGTCGAGTACATCCTCGGCGTCTTCCATCCCGCGTCCGGCCGCGAGCTTGTGGCCGAGCACGATCTTCTCGCCGGCGTCGTGCACCTGCGGCCGGAAGATGAATCCGCCACCCTGTGCTGGAGGCTTGATCGTCCAACCGGTGAATGCGCGCGCGACGTTGATCACGTCCTGCTGGGTGTAGCCGCCATCCACGCCCAGGGTGTGGAGCTCCAGCAGCTCCCGTCCGTAATTCTCGTTCAAGCCCTGCTGCTTCCGCTGCTGCTGTTGTTGCTGTTGTTGCCGCTGCATCTGCTCGGCGGTGCGCATCGCACCTCTCATTGCGCCAAGGCCGCCTCTCCGCATTGGTAGGACGCGGATTCCGCCGGGCCCTCCACGCGGGTTCAGGGTCGGGCGAGTGCTGTCGGCCATGCTGCGCGCGTTGTCCAGATAGAACAGCATCGCCGGGCTCTGCGCGACTGCCTCGAGCAGGTCGCGAAATTTGCCGAGCGTGCGCGGACGGATGACGTTCTGATCGAAGTCTCGCAGGTAGTAAGGCTCGGGTCCGCCTTTCTGCGCGTAGATGTTGAAGTGGTTCTCCCAGAAGTCGGTCATCACTTCCTGAAGCTGTCTCTCACTCGCCACCGCGCGCGCAACGCGCGACGACTGAAGCTGGGTGACGACCTGTCTGGTGAGATTGCCGCGCTGCTGGAGCTGTTGCCGTAGCGCCATGCTGTCGCCTGCCGTCATCACGCGTGTGCTGTCCGCTCTCTCGCGTTTCACGTCGCGCTTCTCGCGCTGTTGTTGGATATACTGCGCGAGCAGGTCGTCCTGATCCTGATTGATCGCCGGATACCCCGCGACGAACCGATCGATCGCTGAGTCGTTGATCTTTTCGGGATGAAGCTGCTGGTCGATCCACTTGTCGAGACCGATCGAGCGCACTTTGAGCGCATCGCCTGGCCTTGGTCCGAAGGTCAGTCGATTCAACGCCTGGATTATCTGTTGATCTGCGGGAAGCTCGCGGACGTCGGAACGCGCGATGACCGTCTTGATCGGAAGCTTCGCACCGGAGCTCTGCGCGAATGTGCCGATCGGTGCGACACCAAGTAGCGCCGCGGCAACTGCAACCAGTTTTGTGATTCCCATGCCTGCCTCATCCTTAGCCGGACGTCTGAAGAGTAGACGCTCGAGTCGGGCTCGGCGTTAACCCCTCTGACAGAGATTCCGGCATTTCTTGCCAACCTTCCACTCCTGGCCACTATCTAATAGGTGCTCCCCCCAATTGCTCAATTTTCCGTCTCCATGTCATCGATCTCCGAACGCCTCCTCTCCGCTCTGGGCGGATCCTACACCATCGAGCGCGAGCTCGTCGGTGGCGGCATGGCGCAGGTCTTCGTGGGCGAGGATCACGACCTGGGACGGAAGGTCGTCATCAAGATCCTGCCACCGGAGCTCGCGGCGAGCGTATCCGCGGAAAGATTCCGCCGAGAGATCCTTACAGTAGCCCGGCTCCAGCATCCGCACATCGTTCCGATTTTGAAGGCGGGTGACCTCGATGGCATTCCGTATTTCGTGATGCCGTACGTCGATGGCGAATCGCTCGATATCACGCTCCGCCGCCGCCACACTGTTGGGGTCCGGGAGGCGATCGGCATTCTGAAAGACATAGCACGCGCTCTCGCGTTTGCGCACGAGCGCAATGTCGTCCACCGCGACATCAAGCCCGGCAACATCCTTCTCTCTTCCGGCTCCGCGACCGTCACGGATTTCGGCGTCTCGAAAGCGTTGTCATCAGCGCGCCGATCGGGCGAGAAGGGCAATGGTGGCCTCACCAATACCGGAATGTCGCTCGGCACCATCCTGTACATGGCACCGGAACAGGCCGCCGGTGATCCGGAAATCGATGGGCGCGCGGATATTTATTCGCTCGGCGTCACCGCGTACGAGATGCTCGCTGGCGCGGCACCGTTCGCGCACCTCAATCCACGCGAAATGCTCACGGCGAGATTGACACTGCCGCCCCAACGCCTCTCGACGGTGCGCAAGGATGTGCCGGCTGGGCTCGAGCGATTGGTTGCGCGATGTCTGGCGATCGATCCGGCTGATCGCCCGCAAACGGCGGCCGAGCTGGTCGAGGCACTTGAAGATCCGGAGACGATCAGTGGATCGTTCCTTAGGTCGGGACCAATGATGGTTGGGCGCAGTAGTCGTGTCGCGCGCCGAGCAGTGATTGGTGCGCTCGCCCTGATCGGCGCGGTTGCGGTGAGCGCGGGGATCTACACGCACACGCATCCCAACACCGCGGCGGCCGAGTCCGGTGTCGGGGCAACGGCGCCCAACCTCGGTGTCATCGCGGTGTTACCGTTCGTGAATCTCGCCGCGGACTCCAGCAACGCTTACCTCGCGACAGGCGTAACGAACGCCGTTGCGGGAAAACTGATGAAGACTGCCGGCCTCCGGGTGCTGGCGCCCGGTCGGCCGCGCTCAGTAAAACGCCGCAGCGACACGGCCAGCACCGCATGGGTGGAAGCTCGACTCGTGCTCGAAGGGACCGTCGAGCGTGTCGGCGACAGACTGCGCGTCACCGCGCGCCTGAGTAGCACCGAAGATGACGTGATGCAGTGGGCCGATGTCTACGACCGTAACGTCAAGGACATCTTTGCGGTCGAGGACGAGATCGCGGATGCAATCGTTGCATCAGTGAGACCGATGGCGGGACAGAAAAAGCAGCCTGCCTAGCGACTATGGACCCGAGAGGCCGACTGGAACTCCGCCCGGCGCCCGTACGACTGCGATGGTCACACCCGGCATCACCGGTGTGGGCGGAAGAATCTCCTCGGCTCCCTCGCGCAGCGCCTTTTCGAACGCCGCCCGAATATCTGCCACATGGACGGTGAAGCTGCTTCCCGGCGTCTCTGACGGGTTGGTTTGGCGGATTCCCCCACCGCCTTTGTCGGAGTAGGCGAACAGGTGGTACTCACCGCCGTCGGGCATTTGAAGTGTCGGCTTGAAAGTCCAGCCCAGGACCTCGGCGCACCACGCCTTCGTTGCAATCGGATCGGAGCTCGCGAGCTCCGTGTGCGTAATCCATCCGTAAAGGCCTTTCGTCGGCACATGGCTCGGCCGGGATTTACGGGAAGTCTTTCGCGTGGATGACTTCGCGGCTGAGGTTTTCGAGGGCCGTCGTATTCTCTTCTTCATAGCCAAACTCCTGCAGCGGTCATTGGGATATAATACGTGGGCCACAGGGACAGTGCCGATACAAACAACGAACAAACGAAAAACACATGACAAAATTCGCGAACATCCTCGAGACTGTCGGCAACACCCCTGTCGTCAAAATCGGCAAGCTGGCGCCGCCAAACGTCAATCTCTACGTCAAGATCGAAGCGTTCAATCCGCTTGGTTCAGTGAAGGATCGGCTCGCACTTGGCGTCATCGAGGACGCGGAGCGATCGGGCGCGCTCAAGCCTGGACAGACCGTCGTCGAAGCGACGAGCGGTAATACCGGCATTGGACTGGCGATGGTCTGTGCGCAGAAGGGTTATCCGCTCGTGGTTACGATGGCCGAGTCCTTCAGTATCGAGCGACGCCGGCTGATGCGCTTCCTCGGAGCCAAGGTCATTCTAACGCCCGCCGCCGAGGGCGCGACCGGGATGGTGCGAAAAACGATCGAGCTTGCGAAGAAGAAGGGATGGTTCTATACGCGACAATTCGAGAATGAAGCGAATGCTGACTTCCATTCGCGAACCACCGCCAGAGAGATCATTGCCGATTTCGCGGGTGAGCGCTTGGACTACTGGGTGACGGGGTTCGGAACCGGCGGCACTCTCAAAGGAGTCGGACGAGTGCTCGCGAAGGAACGGCCGGAGGTGAAGGTTGTTGTATGCGAGCCTGCTGATGCCCCGATGCTCACCAGCAAAACGCCGCAGGAGAGGAACTCCGACGGCTCACCAGCGGCCAGACACCCATCCTGGAAGCCGCACCCGATTCAGGGCTGGAGTCCCGACTTCATCCCCAAGCTCACGGGCGATGCGCTGGACATGCACCTCGTCGATCGCGTCATTACTATAGCGGGGCCGCTGGCGATGCAGTCGAGCCGGCAGCTCGCTCAGAAGGAAGGCATTTTCGTGGGGACTTCTGCGGGCGCCACGTTTGCCGCGGCACTCGAGGTCTGCTCCGACGCACCAAAGGGCGCGACGGTTCTCTGCATGCTTCCCGACACAGGCGAGCGGTACCTCAGTACACCCCTGTTCGCGGATATTCTGGCCGAGATGAACGAGGAAGAGCTCGCCATTGCCGCGGGAGCCTGAGTCTTCGGCCTATGGCATAGTCGAGCTGCTCACGAACGCCAGTCGGGTTCCATCAGGCGACCACGATGGGACGTTGATCGTCCCCTGGCCGCCGTATACATAGGCGATGACTCGCGCGGGGCCGCCAGCGACCGGCATCAATCGAATCAGCACGTGCTTGTAGAACGGATGATCGTCCGCGGCAACATCGGCCGGAAAGGACAGGTATGCTATCCACTTGCCGTCCGGCGAGATGTGCGGGAACCAGTTGTTGAAGCCGTCGTTCGTGACTCGTTGCTGCTTGCTCCCATCGGGCCGCATCCGCCAGATCTGCATCCGTCCGCTTCGCGACGAGTTGAAGTAGATGTACGCGCCGTCCGGCGTGAACTCCGGCCCGTCGTCCAGACCCGGCGCGGAAGTGAGGCGAATCTCGTTGCCGCCCGCTACCGGAATTTTATAGACGTCCAGCTCGTCGCCTCGAATGCCGGTGTACACCAGCCACCGTCCGTCGGGCGACCAGCCATGCAGGTATGACGGGCCTTTGGCGGTCACACGCTTTGGTGTGCCGCCGGTCGTCCGTACGGTATAGATGATAGAGGCGCCGCTATCCTCCAGCGCATGGTGGCTGATCGCCATCATTCGGCCGTCGAAGGAGAGCACGTGATCGTTGTTGTTGCGCGTCGCGAATCCCGTGTTGATCGCCTCGGTCGCGCGCGATGCAAGATCAAAGCGGTAAAGGCGGCCTCCCTGGGCGTAGATCAACGCCTTGCCATCGCGCGTCCAGTTGGGCGCCTGAAATGATCCACGGTACCGATGCACGATCGTCGCGTTCCCGGTCGCGACATCGAGAATCTCGAGGCTGCTGCCGATGTAATCGCGATAGGGGACGAAATCCCCCTTGGCCGGGATCGTCATGCGCACGTTGGTGAACGCGGCCCGCTCCGTGACTGTATCGTTGTGCGCGCACACGAACAGGCCTACGTATACCGTATCCGGGAGCGTCAGGTCCGCGAGCTGCCGGGTGACGAGCGTGTCGCCAAATCGCGCAACCGACATGATGTAGACCCCGTCGCGCCGCTCGAGCTGGATCACCGCGTCGGGGTCTGGCAGGCTATCGTGCGCCTTGTCCTCCTCCGTGATCCCGCCGCTCGCTCGACGGAATTGGAGCGCCATGAGTCCGTTGCCGTGCAAGGCCGCGGTCACGTGTGCGCTGTTGGTCTCGAGCGACGGCCGAACGGTCCAGCCGATCTTCCGATGTTCCTCGACCCCCGCGCCGAGGAAGCGGGCCCGCGCGGAGAGAATAAAGTTGCCCGTCATCCGCTTCCATACGAAGTGAAAGGCGTCGCGGTCATTCCACATGTTCTGACCCGACCCTGCGAGCAGATACTCCTGGCGCTGCGGGTCGTATGTCGCGGAGCCCGAACGTCGTGCGCGCCCGACGTCAGTTTGGGAGTCGAACACCCCGAGCGCACCCTGGGCGCTGACGTCGGCGTAGCCGACGCAAATGAAAAAAGCGCACGATACGATTGTCTGTCGATTCATCAGACGCTTCATACGGCCTCACTGACGGAGCGGAAGAGCCAAGACCTGCTGCACGAATGGTCCCTTGGCAGTGATATACGCCTCTCGATCGGTAGCGTACCGCCAGGCAAGATCACGCTTCAAGTCTGCATAAGCGTCGCGTAACGAGGAGTCGGCGCGAAGCCGGTCCCGAAACACGAGATGATCCTGCCAGAACGGACTTCCGATTTCAACCAGGTGGACATGGTACGCGCGCGGATTTCCCCGGCGAAAGAACTCGCGACCCGGGATTTCCTGCTCTCCGCGGTGCACATAGCCCGCCGCGACGAGCGCCTCCACGTAGGTGTCAATCTTTGCGCCTTTGGGGTATCCGGCCAGGATATCAAGAATGGGTTTCGCTGCCAGCCCTGGTACTGCCGTACTTCCGGTATGCTCGAGAACCAATGACAGACGCGCATCCGCGAAGACGCCCTGGAGCCGCTCGCTCTCGATCTCGAAGAGCTCGGGCCAGGCGGGATCGTATGACACTACTCGAACTTTGCCGCTCTCGAGACCTAACGACATACTGCAGTCGACCTAACGCTTTTCCTCAGCCGCAAGTTCCCACGCCTTCGCCCGGCCCAATGCCCGCACCCATCCCTTCGCAATTCGCGTCCGTGCTGCTGGCTTCATAGCGGGTTTGAAGCGCTTGTCGGCCTGCCA
>JALYKQ010000126.1 GCA_030774675.1 Gemmatimonadota bacterium
GCCAGCTCGACGCCGGGGATCTTCTCGATTGGATGGATGTCGACCGGGATTCCGCGGCCATCGTCAACGACGGTGATCGAGTCGTCGGCGTGGATCGTCACATCGACTTTCGTGGCGTGACCCGCCAGCGCTTCATCGATCGAGTTGTCGACTACTTCGTAAACCAGGTGGTGGAGACCTCTCGAGGACGTCGACCCGATGTACATTCCGGGACGCTTGCGCACTGCCTCGAGACCTTTGAGTACCTGTATCTGACCAGCGTCGTACTTCGACGTGCTGATTTCTGTAGCTGTCTTCGCCATGACTTACCGGTGGATTTCTGTTTTGAAGCTGCCGAAGACACGCGAAATTCTGAGTTCTACCGAGCTTTGAATTCGACCGAATTGCGCCTTCCACAGACCTTCCAAATCTAACGTCCGGAGCCGCACCAAGCAAGCTGAACTTCTAATCTTAACTGATTGCCCAACAACGACTTAACCGGATGACTGGGACACCCAGGGCGGACCCGGAAAGTTCACCGGACGCAGGCAGAGCCAGGCCCTCTCAGTGTACATTAGATTATCCCACGCTCGTGTACCCAAGTCCGCTGCATATGATATCTGATTCCCGATTGGCCTTTTTGTTCTCGACAGCGGCATTTCTGATTTCCGCCTGCTCGTCGGCAAAGCCGAATCCTCCTTCAGCAACCCCGGCACCGGTGACAGCCGTAGCGCGCGATAGTTCTACCAGCACAGCGACCGACAGCACCTCCGTCGCAGATTCATCCCTCAGCAAGCGTGTTGCGATTCTGGAGTTGAAGCTCCTCGAGAAGGAAGCGCAGATCGACGACTTGCAGGCGCGTCTGGAGGAGATGCGCACGGCCGTCGTCCAGGCGAGAGGTCAGGTGCAAACGGCGAACGGGAGAGCGGAAGCTGCCTCCGGAATGGCCGAGGCCGAGGTCGCCCTCCAGTCACTGAAATCGATCGCGCCGGCACAGCATCCGGATGCCCAGCAGGCAACACGCCTCCTCAGCCAGAGCTCCGAAGCGTTCGACAACGAGAATTTCGGGGGAGCGCTTTACCTCGCGGGTCAGGCCAAAACGCTGGCATTGGCAGCCCGAGCCCGATTGGTCGCCGCCAACCGGCTTCCGGCTGTCCGGAGGACCGAAACACCGTTCGCCGTCCCCATTCGCCTGAAGGTGACTCTCCCCGGAAACGTTCGCGACGGGCCAGGAGCTGACTTTCCGATTGCCTTCGCCGTGGAAGGTGGTGCGGCGCTCACAGGCCTGTCACACGACGACGAATGGATAAAGGTTACTGACGAGCGCCGGCGGAGCGGCTGGATTAATCGGAGTCTGGTCGCGCGACGGTGATCAGCTAGCGGTCTTCCGTCTCGCCTGGGCCTGAACGGTTCGATTCCGGCCCTCTCGCTTCGCCTGATACAGAGCCCTATCCGCCGCCGCGATGACGGCGTGGGGCAGGTCGGCATCGCGGGGAAACCCTGCCACGCCGATGCTGAGCGTGATCTTCCGGCCTGGAAAGCCCTCCGAGGCGACCCGCCTTCCAATCTTCTGTGCGATCTTGCACGCCTCATCGGGCGACGTCTCCGGCATCACTATGGCAAACTCCTCTCCGCCATACCGTGCCGCGCAGTCCGTCTCCCTCACCGATTGGCGCAGCAGCTTCGCAACTCTCTTTAGCACTTCGTCGCCGGCCGGGTGCCCGAATTCGTCGTTGTACTGCTTGAAGTGATCGACGTCCGCCATCAGCACGGCGAACTCTCCGCCGTTCGCGTCTGCCCGCGTTCCCTCCTGGATCAGCCGGTGGATCAGGAACCGATGATTTGCCAGACCAGTCAGGCCATCGGTGACCGAGAGCCGCTCGAGCTCCTCATTCTGCTTCTTCAGCGTCGTGTGGATGGCATCGAGCTCACGCCTTCCTTCGCGCAACCGGGCCACCATGTGGTTGAACACGGTGGTCAGATAGCCTACCTCCGCCCCGCCGCCCGCGGGGAGGTCCACCTCCAGGTCGCCTCCCGCGACTTCGGCGACGCCCTTCGTCAAACGGTCGAGAGGCCTCACCATGAATCTCCCCAGCAAATAGGCAGCGGACCCCGCTACGAGGAGCAGCAGCGCCACGAAGAGCAAGCTGATATTTCGCAACCGGCGCAACTCACGGAACGCCGCGTCGCTGGAAATCTCAGCCAACACCGACCAGTCGGCCTGGGGCACTTCCTGGATGACCCCGATGACCTCCTTTCCGTCAATGCTTGTGTACAACGACAGTCCACCCTGCTCGCTGCGCAGTAGATCGAGAGCGCGGCGCGGGATTCTGGCCTTCCGCTGCGCTGAGATCCCGTTGGAGCTGGTAACGAGTGCTCCGTTCGAGGCCACCAGGTAGATCGCACCGGCGGAATCAGACGCCAGGGAGCGAAGCAATTCCTCCATCGGGGTGAGATCGAGCTCACCCAGAACCGCACCCAGGAGTCTGCCGTTCGCGGCCTTGACGGGCACGGCGGCAAGCAGCTTTGCCTTGCCTGTCCTGGCAACCCAGAACGCAGGGCCGACCACCTGGTTGTCCGTCCGGATCGTCGCCGCCCAATCGTCTGGCAGGTCCACCCTCGCCGTTCCGCTTTTGCTCGTCGCCACCGCCCGCCCACCAATATCGACAACCGTTAGTCGGCCGTAATCGCGGAACCGCGCATTCAGGGAGCCCAGGTAATCGCGAAGACGGGCGTTGGCCGGGCCGCTACTGCGCGCGTCAGCCGCGCGATCGAGACTTTTTACAACTACCTCGGAACCGGCAAAGACGCGGAGATCGAAAAGTTGTTCGCGCAGCCACACGCCAGTGGCACGGGCCGTCTGGGAGCTCTCCGAGACGAGATCCTGCCTGATTTTCTGCTCCAGCCAATGGCGCGCTTGAGCGTACGCGAACCAGATAGTCACACCCGATGGCAGAAGTGTGGCCACCACCGCGAAGGCGAGAATCCGGTTACGGATGCTGTCGTGGCGCGCCGCCGTGAGGAGGAGTTTGCGGCCGCGAGCTACACCAGCCTCCGACCAGCGCTTCAAGTCCGAGATGAGCTCGGCAATCATTTTTCTGTGCTCAGCATTCTATTACCGCAGTACCTCGGCGCGAGGCTCGTTCGGTGGGTTGGTTGGTATGCTATTGACGCGTTTTCACTCGGGAGGGCAACAAGCCGAGTGGGCGGTCGACAGGGTGTAAATAGTGGGAAATGTGACATGCGAACCTGGCCGCCAGTCCTTCTCTCGGTACCCAGGAGAGACCATGCGCTGCACCGGAAGATCACTCGCTTTCGCCTCGATTCTCATCGCGTCCGCGGCGTTGCCGCTTAACGCGCAGAACGGACTCCACTTTGGAGACGCCCCGGCGACCACTGTCCTGACGTCGTCACAGCGCAGGTTCGCCGAGTCCTATCTCGCCGCAGTTACGGGATCGGACATCGAGCAATACAAGCGGCTGCTCCATCCGGCCACCCGCGCCTGCATGAACAAGGACAACGCGGATTACTTCCAGGCGATCTTCGATCGCCGCGTCGGAAAGACCGC
>JALYKQ010000127.1 GCA_030774675.1 Gemmatimonadota bacterium
CGTAGCGCCATTGGGTTTAGCCATGTACACAGGCACCGATCTTCCCGCGGATTACCGCGGCGGCGCGTTCGTGGGCGAACACGGAAGCTGGAATCGAACGCCTCTCAACGGCTACAAGGTGGTCTTCGTACCTTTCAGCGGCGGAAAGCCAAGCGGCCCAGCGCAGGATGTCGTGACTGGCTTCCTCGACACGAACAATCACGCGCGCGGAAGGCCGGTTGGCTTGGCAGTCGATCGGACCGGCGGATTGCTGATCGCCGACGACGTTGGGGACACCGTTTGGCGGGTGTCATCGAATAGTCCGCGTTCTGCGTCCAGCAATTGACGATGACAGGCGATCGAACGACATCGCGCCCGTCACTTCCGGTCTACCTCGATAATCGGACGTCTTCGGTGTCGGGCGCCACCTCTTATACCAACGGCCCTAACTATTGACTGTTGCCCATGTTCGTGTGGTGATTGACGCGATGCGCTTTGGATCTTGTTCAAAGAAGTTCCATGCGTCGCAGGCTTTATCGACGATGTCGTCGTAGTCGTCGAAGACGGTGATCGCGAGTTTGTTGCCGCGCAGATATTCCCAGACGTTTTCGATCGGATTGAGCTCAGGAGCGTAGGGTGGCAGACGCACAAGGGTGACGTTTTCGGGGATCGTAAGCGCGGCAGCAATATGATAGCCGGCGCCGTCGAGGACGAGAGCGGCGTGGCTACCTGCCGCCACCTTGCAGCCGATAGCAGTGAGATGCAGCGACATGGTCCCGGCGTTGGCGGCCGGCATGACCAGGCCCGCTGCGACGCGACGTTGCGGACAGGCCGCGCCGAACAGGTAGGCCCAGTCGTAGCGTTGGTCGTGCGGCGCGCGGGGCCTCGTTCCACGCTTGGCCCAGACGCGGGTCAGCGTGCCCTGCTGGCCGATCCGGGCCTCATCTTTACATGAGGGCTCCGCTGTCAACGGGTCTGTGGCATTCGCTTCTCCGATCTTGATTGACGGTGCTTCGGCACGTCGTTGGGTCCGGGGCTATCGAGTCTCGCAGCTACGGCTGCGTCACCTTACATGCGGTCGGGCCCGGAGCACGGTCCCGCACCATAATGCCTCATGCACGAGGCGTAGCCCCGGCGAGACGCGACCCACCTGAAACGCGGCGGCGTTGTGCCACCAAAGAAGAAGACGGTCGCGCTCCCCGTATCGCCGCCGGCGAATGCTGCCGGTGGCAATTCCTGTCTGTCTATGCGGCGACTGTTGTCTCCGCCCGGATCTCGGCGCCAGCCGGTATTACCCCCGTCTCTGCGTAGCGCCAGAGCGCGATCAACAACTTGCGCGCCATGGCCACAATGGCGATCCGCCGTGTGCGCCCGGCCAACGTGCCGACGCGCTCGCGGAACCACTCTGCCAGCTCGCTGCCAGGCTGGTAGCGAAGCCAGAGCCATGCGAGTTGGATCATAGTCGTCCTTGCGCGCGGGTTTCCCGCCCGGCTGATGCGCCGATCGCGATCCATACCGCCGCTCTGGTAGGGCATTGGTGTGATGCCGACGTAGCTCGCGATCTGGCGGCGGTTGTCGAATGAACGATAGAATACCTCACGCGTGAGCACGGCGGCGAAGTTCTCGCCAATACCCCGGATGCGACAGAGAGCGGCTATCTTGTGGCAGGCCTGATCCTGCGGCTTGGCTTTTGCCGCCTGATCGCGCTCGGCCTCGACCTCCCGAATCAACTCCAAGGTCATAACGAGCCGACGGCGCAAGCGATCCAATTCGGCCCGAAGATGGCGCGGTATCTCGCGTCCATCACCGGTGCGCAGGACAGCAAGATCGCGCTCCCATGAACGAAGAGAGGGCCTTTTCCGGATGCCCTGGGTGAACAACAGCGCTTCAATACGGTTTTCGATGCGCAGCCTCTCCTGCACCAGTTTCTCGCGCTCGCGGTGCGTGCGCTTGGCATCCTCCTCGTCCGGTGTCGGCACGCGCACCATGCTGCAGGCTTGGTGATCACCCCGGAGATAGGCCGCAAGCACGCGCAGCATGCCCTCCGCATCGAGCCGGTCCGTTTTAGCCCGTCGGGCGCGGCGGTTGACGAGAATGCTGGTGGGTTCAAGAACATGGC
>JALYKQ010000128.1 GCA_030774675.1 Gemmatimonadota bacterium
TCGGTGAAGACGCGGGGACGCTCGAAGAAGTCTACGAGCCGTTCCTGGTTCAGAACGGATTCCTGCAGCGGACTCCGCGCGGACGCGTCGCCACGGCGCAGGCGTATCGCCACTTTGGCTTCAATCCCCCGAGCGCGAGCACAGGTACCCAGCAGCCGACGCTCTTTTAGCGCGGAGCACGCCGCGATCGAGCAATGTATTCCACTTGCATTTTCTGTCACTCACCACTCGGCGCCAACGAGGCGATCGAGTTCTTTCCGGTGGGCCGGCGCCTCGCGTTCGACGCGGCGAAGGGTCGCCTCTGGGCAGTGTGTCGCAAATGCGAGAGATGGAATCTCACCCCGATCGAAGAACGGTGGGAAGCGATCGAGCAGTGTGAGCGATCATTTCGCGAAACAAAGTTGCGCGTTTCTACCGATCAGATCGGGCTCGGACGACTGCGTGAAGGCCTGGAGCTGGTTCGCATCGGCAAGCCACTCCGCCCTGAATTCGCCGCCTGGCGGTACGGGGATCAGTTTGGGCGAAGGCGAAGGAAGAACTTTCTGATTGCCGGAGCCACGGTGGCGGCAGTCGGGATCATTCCGTTCGTCGGCGTGACGATGGGAGTCTCGTTTGGACTAGCTGCGCAGATACCCCGGCTTGGCCTTTGGGGCGCCATGTTTTACAACCGAATGCGAGCCTTGGCACTCCTTCGCGACGACAAGGGACGGCCGCTTCCCGTCAGTATTGACGACGCCGACCACACTGTATTGCTCCCGCCGACAGCCAGCGAGCCGTGGGGACTTCGCGTTGCCCACCGCCCACATCCAGGTGAGGGGGTCATGTGGTGGGCTCCTTCCAAGGATCGCGCCTACACCGATCTGCGCGGAAACAATGCAATGCACGCTGCAGCCCAGATCCTGCCGCGCCTCAATCGCGCCGGAGCAACCCGTTCGCAATTGGAAGAGGCGGTGAAGCTGGCGACAACGAATGAAGATCCAAATACTCCTTTCGACAGAGCGGCGAGATCTCCGCATGCAGCCTGGAGAACCTACGGCGTGGGGACGGTGCTGACGCTCATTCCTCACGAGATGAGACTCGCTTTCGAGATGGCGTCACACGAGGAGGCAGAACGTCAAGCGTTCGAAGGGGAGCTCAAGCAGCTCGAAGACGCATGGCGCGAAGCCGAAGAGATCGCCAGTATCTCCGACGACATGTTCCTTCCCGAAGAGGTGATCAGGAAGCTCGCCCAGCTCAAAAACAGCGCGGGCCAGCGAACTTTGCTTTAGCTTGTAGTCGTTGAAGTGTCCGCGCCACGCGCGGAAGGAGGCTCGATGAATCTGTCGCGTAAGACTCTGTCCCGCATAGTCCTCACACTCTTTGTCGCCGTTCCGGCAACGCTTTCTTCCCCCCTCACCGCGCAGACCAACTGGCGCGAAGTCAGAAGCATCAAGCTCGGACGATTCCGCGCGCGCGTCGACGTCTCGTCCACTCACACTGTTCGACTCTTCAGCCAGCTCGACACGTCGCGGCTTACCAGCGACGAGCTCGTCCCAGACTCGGTCAAGGCCTGGCACGAGACCCTCTTCTCGCAGCTCGACAAGCCCGCCCACACCCGGTACGTGCTCGGCAACGCGATCCTGGTCGAGCCTTATGCGGCTGATTCCGCCACGATAGGCTACGCACTCACCGTCGCCGACACCGGAGGGGCGGCACGAACCGTTCTCACCGACAAGGACGGCATCGAGGAGTTTCTCGATCTGCTCGCCAAAGGCGCCGTTGCTGCGCAAACGCTTACCGACAACGAGCTCAAACGCCTGGGTCCAATCACCGGAAAGCCGATCTCCCTCGCCAAATCGGTGAATTTCGTCTATCCGCGGACCGCCAAGCTGGCCGGACTATCGGGGTCCGCGCTCGTCCAATTCGTCGTCGACACCTCGGGCCGAGCCAAGCCGGAGTCGATCACATGTCTGCAGGCTACCTATAAGGATTTCGCCGACGCGGCGACTGCGGTCGTCAAAACGATGGAGTTCAGCCCCGCCGAGCTCGAGGGACACAAGATCGAGCAGCTCGTACAGTATCCGATCGATTTCAAGCTCAACGCGGTGCTGCCGATCAAACCATTCGAAGTCCCGCGGCGGACGGGGCGACGCTATCCCTGAAGGCGCCCATTACTCAACCACACCAATCAGAATCGTAGCGGCCAGATCCAATCCGCCCCCGCGACTGCGCCTGAATAGCCAGGCGTACTGGGACCAGCTCCATCCCTGAGGCCCGACGGACCGCTCGTCGACGAGGATGGTCCATACATCTCCTCGCATCGACACCCGCCGCCCCCGGGTATCCCGCGCATTCCTGAGACCTTCGGGATGTCCGCGCAGTGGAAGACCAACGGTCAGATAGTATTCTGCCACTTTCGGACATCCGGCGTGCACATCATCCGTGCGTTTCGATCGGCTTGAGCCCGTTCCACGCGAGGGTGGTGGCGCCGGGACGCGAACGCCGGCGCACTGCGGATATGCGACAGGAACGCCCGCGCGGACACCGCTCATCTTCAGAATCTGCTTTCGATTATCGGTCAGCTCCTCGATCGCGGACTCTCCCGCCCGCGCAAAACTCAGTGTAGGGTCGATCCCCTGCACGCCGGAGAAGTTCTCCGGATACCCGGAACGTGTTCCATAAGGACGCGGGTCGTATCGCAGCCGTTCGAGACGATATGGGTAATTCTCATCGCTACCGGCGAGCTGCACCCGCACGACGGCGGCGAACATCTCGGAATCGGCCCTAATCAGCGCGAGCTCTTCCTCGTGCGAAGCCTTGCCAGTTATCGGAGACGGCGGCGGTTCGCGCGAGGGAAACGATCGGCAGGCAGCGCCCACAACCACACAGGAGCACCAGACCAGGCCCCTGAGAGTCAGACGTTCTGTAGTTTTCATCCCGTCGGCTCTTTGCACAAAAGAGGCCTCGGCCGAAGAGTTTCGGTGCGCTTACGAGTCGAGCGTAGATTACGACGATGTACTCGACGTGCCTTTTCTGCCATAGCGAGCTCGGTGCCAACGAGGCGGTCGAGCATTTTCCGGTCGGTCGCAGGCTGGCATTCGACGCCGCGAAAGGAAGACTCTGGGTGGTCTGCCGCAAGTGCGAGCGCTGGAACCTCACTCCTCTCGAAGAACGGTGGGAGGCGATCGAGGAATGCGAGCGCGCTTTTCGCGGCACCAAACTTCGCGTCTCCACTGAGCATATCGGACTCGCACGACTGGCTGAAGGAATAGAGCTGGTGCGCATCGGCGCACCGCAGCGGCCCGAGTTCGCTGCCTGGCGATACGGAGACCAATTCGGAAGACGCAGGCGCAGGAACATCATCCAGACCAGTGCTGTCGTCG
>JALYKQ010000129.1 GCA_030774675.1 Gemmatimonadota bacterium
GGCCAAGAGAGGCCGCCGCTCGACTCAGTATCTAGACGACACGCGTCGGCTGGCGTTACGCGCCCGCAGTCACCGCCACGCTACCGTGCAGTCGTCCCGTTGTAGACAACACGCCAGACGCGTCCACCTTTGTCGTCCGTGATGTAGAGTGCGCCATCGGGTCCCTGCGCGACGCCCGTGGGACGATGCGCCGCCGCATCCGGCTGTTTGGTCGCCCCCGCGAAACCGTCGGCGAAGATCTCATACTTCGCCGGGCCGACCGGTTTTCCGCCCGTGTAGGGGACAAAGACCACATTGTACCCCTGCTGTGGTCCCGGCGCCCGGTTCCACGACCCATGAAACGCGATGAAGGCACCGCTGTTGTAGTGCGCCGGAAACAAGGAGCCGGAGTAAAACATCAGTCCGTCCGGGGCCCAGTGCGCCGGGAAAAAAGCTTCCGCGCCCTTCTTTGAAGCGCACTCGCCGACGGCTTTCCCGCCGTCGCCACCGTACTCCGGTGCGAGAACGAGCTTCTTCTGAGCGCTGTCGTAGTAGCAGTACGGCCAGCCGTAATCACCGCCCTGGTCGATCTTGAGGAGCTCCTCGGCCGGAAGGTTCTGTCCCTGATCAGCCGTGTAAAGCTTGGGCCAGTTTTCAGCCAACTGGTCGCGGCCGTGTTGCGTGGAGTAAAGCCGGCCACTCGGATCGAAGGCAACGCCCACCGCGTTCCGAATTCCGGTCGCGTAACGTTCCGCCGGAGAAAAGCGCTGATTCGTCTTATTCGCGTCGTAGCGCCAGATGCCGGCTCGGGTCTGAAGCTCGGTGCACGGCTTCTTTCCGGGCGACTCCAGGGTCCGGTTCCTGACCTGACACGAGTTGGTAGCGGACCCGACGTCCATGTATATGTTGCCACTGCCATCGATCACGAACGGATGCATCGGATGATCGCCGTTGGCGGGCAGGCCACCGACGATCGTCTCCGAAGCGGTCGAGTTTGGAATGATCCTCTCACTCGAAATGGCATAGCGCACGATTCTCTTTGTGTTGGTGTCGCCCTCTTCGACATAGAGCGATCCGTTATAGATGCCAATCCCGGTGCCACCGCCATTTCTGTGCTGAGCGTCAGGCCCGAACCGTTTAACGATGTCGGCCTTCCCATCGCTATTGGTATCGCGCAACGCCACCACGAAACCCCCCGGATGCGTTGCGCCCTGATAGTACGGGCCGCTCCAGGTGTTGACATAAACATCGCCATTCGAGTTGACGACGATATGCCTTGCGTGTCCGATGGTATCGGCAAACACCGTCGCGCAAAATCCGCTGGGGAGCGTTATTCCGCCGTTGTCCCCCGCACACGCTGCCGATGCAGCGATCGACGGTGCAGCGGTGGATGATGCGGCGGTGGACGAGGCGCCAGCGGTGGTGTCTGCGCCGGTCTGGGTGCCGTCGGTCCTGGCGCAGGCTGCAAATACGAGTGAACAGACCGCGACGGCCCCGAGCGAGTAGGCCGTGCCGTACACCGCTCGCGCGCCCTTCTTTTTGTTGTTCATTCCAGTCTCCGCGTTTTCGTGCTCGACCTCTACCGCTTGTTCGTAATGCGCCGGCCGCTAACCGGACCGAGGTCGACCATCAGCGCCAGCACCAGTCCCGCTACCGGCCAAAACGTCCAGTGTCCGCCGAACCAGTTGTGCACCACCGAGTACCAGAGGAGTGTCGTCGGCAGAAAGACGAATCCAACGATTGGCCACAGGATGTTGTCGAAAACGCCGCGGAACCAGTGGGTGAAGAACCACAGCACTGCTACGACGAGCCGCGGTGCGGCGAGAGCCAACAGCGTCATGATGCAGGGCATCGGTCAGGTTTCCTCGCGCGCGCGGCGCTTCGAAGTTGGGTGTCGACGATCCCAATGCATGGTCCTTCCGCCTGAAGCACGCTCTGTCTGTCTCGGGCGTTCAGCGCGTTCTCACCCGCATTGTTCGTGCGAGATGTTGCCGTGTCCCTGAGGTCGCCTCGACTTCTGGCTCCTCGTTCCTACGTGCTACCATACGTCCTTTGCAGCTGCCAGTTTCCGGTTGTCTTCGAAATAATCCACGCCATCAAGTGGCCGGCCACGCGCCGAGAAGACGTCTCACCGACACGATCTGGCCGATGTGATAGGAAGCATGATCGACTGCAACCAGAATCGTGCGAAGATACGTCTGTCCCGTTCCGCGCGGAATCATCTCGGTCAGATCGATCTTCGACTCTGTCGTGAATCGGGCGAGCGACTCCCTGTCGCGCCGACAATCCGCGATGCTTTTCTCCCACGCTTCTGGCGACAAGGGACTGGACTTGGGTGGCCAGTAATCGTGAGGCCACTCGAGCTTTTCCTTGTAGTCGGGGCTCTGGCAAAAGTCCAGCAGATCGGCCTGGGTGATGCGAATGTGCTCGATCAGCTCCCACACCGAATGCGGATATCCGGCGGGCCGCTCTCCGCGCAGTGGAGGAGCGAGCCCCTTGACGACATTCTCCAGCTTCGCATGCGCCTGCTCCCAATCGAGAGATGAGGCCACGATTGCGAGCCAATCCTGCTTCTCGGTCACGATGGTTCTCCTGTTTGTCCTGTAGCGGAACGAACACGCGCAAGACAGTCGCGGTAATGTGGGATCTCGTTATGGGCGATGGCGATGATGCGAAACGTCTCGGAATGCCTCGCCAGCGTGTACATCGCGTCGAACTCGTAGAGGGGACGGACAGCCTTGTCGTAGAGGGCCCAGCGCAAGCGGGCCTGGACCAGCCGTGACGACAATGCGTCGGTCGCGAGACCCGTTGCTTCAACCGAGCCCACGTCGATCGCGCGATACATCTCGAGCAGCCGATCGATCGTCGAACGCCAATCATCCCCGGATGCCACCCGAACGCTCACAGCGCGACCGTCATCGCTGGCGGTGTGTACCAGATCCGCGAAATGCCTTGCAATCGCCGGGGCATCCTGGCGAATGAAGGCGGTGCAGTACGTTGTGAAAAACGCGCGGACGTCAGCAGTGATCTTACTGGATCGCACGCGCCCTCCATAAAAGGCCGGTCATCTAAACCTTTCCGCCCGCCGCAATCACGGCTCGTACGAGTCGGTTCCACCCGGGATGCGAGCGCTCGAGAGCCGCGGTTGCCCATCCCCGCAGGTCGCACAAGCCGAGCGCGACTCCGGGTGAGCGACTCACACCAGCGTTGCAGTGAACCATCACTCGCTCGGCGTTTGGCCACGAGTCGAGAAACTCCCTGATCTCGCCCGCGTGGTCCTCCGCAAACAAAATATCGGACGCCTCGCCGCGCTCCGTGACATCGTCGAAGTTCAATCGAAGCACGGCCGCGAAGCCTGACGCGATCCGGGCCGGCGAAGCCTCGGGATCGGAGATCGAAATGCAGATCTCCGTGCCTCGGGGCTCGTAGAGCTCCGCGTCTTCTCGCGAAAGAACGACGAACTCAGGGATTTGTGGCCGCTTCGAGCGCATTAGCCTAAACTCGCGCCGCCACGACGATCGGGTGTGCTCTCATGCATCGAAGCTACTGCGCCTAGATTGCGCCGCGAGGGGAGCTCGATGAATAGTCACTATTACAACGCGATCGTGGTCGGCTTGGGCGCGATGGGCACTGCCACGCTGTATCACCTGGCGCAGCGCGGCTGGAGCGTGTTGGGTCTGGAGCAGTTCTCGTCTGGTCATACGCGCGGGTCCTCGCACGGCGATAGCCGCATCATCCGCGAAACCTATTTCGAGCATCCACTCTACGTTCCGCTGGTGCAGCGAGCGCACGAGCTGTGGCGGGACCTGGAGGAGCGGACCGGCGGCAGCTCACTGATGACGATTACCGGCGGGCTCATGATCGGTCCGCGCGATGGCGCCGTTGTTTCCGGTACTCTCCGGAGCGCTGCAGAGCACCACCTCCCTCATACGATTCTTTCTTCAGAAGAGGTGCACGAGCGATTCCCGGCGTTTCGACTCGCCGAGAGTTTGGTGGCCGTATTCGACCCGCGCGCCGGCTTTCTCGATCCGGAAGCTTGCAACAACGCCCATCTGACTCTCGCGAGAGAGGAAGGAGCGAAGGTGCATTTCAACGAACCGCTGGTCGACTGGCATATCGACGGCGAGGGAGTGCGAGTTGCGAGTGCTTCGGACGCGTACACCGCCGATCGATTGGTCCTGGCAGCGGGAGCGTGGATGGGGCGGCTGCTACCCGACCTCGAGCTGCCGCTCATGATCGAGCGCCAGAGCGTGTTCTGGCTCGATCCGTCCCATGCGCCGGCGCTCTACGAGCACGGGCGCTTTCCGATCTACGCTTACGAATATCGCGCGGACGAGATCTGTTACGGCTTTCCTCGACTTCCGAGAGGAGTGAAGGCGTCAGTAATGCACGCGGGCGTGACAGCGCCGGGTCCGGACGACGTCGAGCGAATCGTGCACGAAGCCGAGGTGAATCCACTGCGGGCCGCGCTACGGCCGATTCTTCCGGGCCTCTCGGAAGCG
This sequence comes from Gemmatimonadota bacterium, assembly GCA_030774675.1. GTDB lineage: Bacteria > Gemmatimonadota > Gemmatimonadetes > Gemmatimonadales > Gemmatimonadaceae > UBA4720. The sequence continues at coordinate 4,482 of JALYKQ010000129.1, forward strand.
CCGGTGCGGGAGAGTGATGTGTGTCTCTTCACCAACACACCGGACCACGACTTCATTATCGATTTTCACCCATTCTTCCCCCAAGTGCTCATCTCGAGCCCCTGCTCGGGTCATGGATTCAAGTTCGCGAGCGCCATCGGGGAGATTCAGGCGGATCTGCTGACGAAAGGGAAAACGGGGTTCGATCTGTCACCCTTTCGCATTGGCAGATGGTTGAGATGACGCTGTGCCGCCCCGTCAGAATTCGAGCTTGGACAGATACTCGTAGTCGCGGCGGGCGCTATCCAGCGGAGCACCGGGATACGTCTCCTGCTCGACATACAGAAACTTCTCGTCGATGTGGTCAATACTGGCGAGCAACCGCTTGAAGTCGATCACGCCTTTCCCCAGCTCGGTGTCGGTAGGAGAGCCAAGCCGCGGTGCATCCTTGATGTGGAAGAGCCAGTACCGCGAGCCATAGCGCTTCATGTAGTCGAGAGGGTCGCGGCCTCCCATCGCCGCGTTGCCGGTATCGAGCTGCAGTCGGACGAGATCGGGATCAGTGCGGTCCACCAGTACTTCGTACGGTACCAGGCCACTGATCGGAGGAAAATCCGGGGCTTCGTTATGAAATCCGATCCAGAGCCCGTGCGTGCGTGCCGACCGGCCTGCTTCGTTGAGCCGGTCCGCCCAGTGTCTGTAGTCGTCCAGGGTGGGGTGGTCGCCGGGAATGCTGGCAAGGATGATGTATTTGTGCCCCAGCGTGGCAGCCTCCGCGAACTGGCGATCGAGGTTGCTCAGATCGCCTCCGCCAATGTGGGTGGACGGCGCGCGCAAACCGTTGCGGTCGAGAATCGCGCGTAACCGCTCGGGAGACATTCCAAAATTGTTCATTCCTCCGAGCAGCTCGACGTCCTTGTAACCAGCCGCGGCGATGTCACCGAGTGTGCGCTCAAGGTCGCGTCGCGCGTCGTCGCGCAGTGTGTATAGCTGGATCCCGACGCGGCGCAGCCGGCGGGTCGGAGCAGCGCTCCGCGCGGCCGAGGCGCAGTCAACCTGTGTGGCGGCGGCGGCGAGACCGAGGGAGGTCAAAAATGAGCGGCGATCCATGTCAGCTCTCCTATGATTGTTTGCGGTGAGATTTGAACAGCGCGTCCACCGGGGCGTAGCCGACTGGCAACGGGACATCGCCCGATGATGCTCCTGCACGCAGTAGCGCCTCGACCGACTCGGGCGAACGTCTTTCCATCCAGTACGAAGCCACGCACGCCCGCACAGCGAGCTGCAGGGGCGTCCGTCCGTTGGCGTCCCGCGCGTCAATAGCTGCTCCGCGCTCGATCAGAAGCTGCACCGTCGAGTGATTCGCACGCCACGCAGCAACATGCAGTGCCGTGCTGTTCCTAGCGATGCCGAAATACGAATCGCCCTCGTAGAGGGCGTTAACATCCACGCCAAGGTCGAGGAGCTGCCGAGCTCCTTCAGTGTTGCCGACGCCGGCGAATTCGGCGAGCAGCTTCCCACCTTCCGCGACGAGCTCGCTCACCAGCCCTGGTTCGCCTTGCGCGATGGCGCTGATAGTCGCCCGATCATCCCTCGCGCACGCCACAATCAGTCGCTCGACGCCATCGAGCGCGATCGGAATGCCGCGTCGCTCGAGCAGGTCCAGCACATCATTCCGCCCACGCCGCGCAGCCATGGCGATCACGGATTTACCCGGAAGGTTGGTCGACCACCTGTCGGGACGCGTCGCCACCAGAGTCGGATCGGCCCCATGCTCCAGCAGCACCTCGATGGTGTCGATGGAGTTATCCCTCAACACGGCGTTCTGAAGCGCGGTCTTCCCCCCCCGGCTGGTTCGATTGGGATCGACACCCTGCTCGAGCAGCCACTTGACGCCCTCGTGATCGTGCCAATCTGTCTTGCGCAGGAGGATCATCCTCAGGCTGTCCTCGCTGAGTTTGCCGCTCTCGACCAGCGCCTTCAAAGCGGCATTATCGTGAGTCTCGGGGGCGTGGTAGGGCGTCTCCTCGTCGTTAGGATCTCCGCCGCGCTCGAGCAGCAATCGCGTCAGATCGGCGTGGTGAGCCACCCCGGCAGCTCCGTAAAGCGCGCTCTCCCATCCGGGACGGGGTTGATGGTTGTTCTCGAACCAGCCTGTGTTGGGATTGGCGCCTGCGTCGAGCAGCGCGGTCGCCGCCCGCACGAAACCAACGGACCGCGCAGGATCCAGACGCAGATACCTCGAGAAACAGAGGTGGGTGAGCGCATCCCAACCGCGCGGCGCCGCTTTCTCGGTCGCCTTGGACTCGTCGAGTCCGAGGTATCGGCGAACGGCCGCATCGTCGCCCAGAATTGCCGCAGTATGGATGTCGCTCGCTGCGACTTCCGGGTGATCGGCGAGAATTGCCTCCGCCTGCTCGAGCGTACCGGAGCCGTGATCCCGGTCGAGCGGGACGCAGGCCGCCTCGACGAACGCCGATCGCGGGTCGGAAACGCTCGTCACATTCCGATCCGGATGCGGCCGTGCCTCTGGCCGTCGAGCGCCTCGCCGATCAGGACTATCGCTCTATCTAAGAGGATCTTGTTGTCGCCCCGATGGATCCAGCTGCTCGCACCGGACGGATGTGGAAGCGGAATGACCACTGACGTTCCTCCGACGTGCTCGACGCACTGCCTGGTTCCAATCAGTTCCGACAGCGGGATATCAGAAAGAAACCGCTCGATCGCAAGACGTCCAACCGGAATCAGGACCTCGGGCCGGATTATTCGCAGCTCCTTGTCGAGCCAATCGGCGCAGCTCGACTGCTCATCGCGGGTGGGAACCCGATCACCTCTGCCGCTTGAGTGGGGTCCGGGATAACAGCGCGTCACAGCAGAGATGTAGATGGTGTCCCGCGCAGTCGCTTCGTCGATCCCGGCGCGCGCAAGCCAACGGAAGAGAGTCCGTCCGGCCCGGCCTGAGAAGGGTACTCCTCCGGCCGATTCAACCTTTCCAGGTGCCTGCCCCACGAGCATGGCACGAGGAGTTAAAGCCCGGGAAACGACCGGGCGAATTCCGGCGCTGAGTCGGCAGCGCCGACAAGCGCCGAGGGCAAGGCGGTGTTGCGCGAGAGCAGGGGCCATTACTGCCACTCGGCAAGCCGCTTGAGGGCCTTCAACCGTTCAGAATGTCCGATGCGCGCCCTCGTCACCGCTTCGCGCAGCCAATCGATCGAATGGTCGTACACGTCACGATTGACGGGGTAGGGATGGCCGTCTTTTCCACCGTGCGCAAAGCTGAAGCGCGCGGGATCCCGCATGCTCGCCGCCGAGCCATAGACGACGTCAGCAACGAGCGCCAGTGCTCGAACAGCTTTTGGTCCAACGCCCGGCACCGCGAGTAGCTCCTCGAAGCTGCTCGGGTTCGCCTCGTAGGTCGAGAGCAGCACCTTACGCAGGTGCGCGGGGTTCACATCCTGCCTGATATCAACCCAATGGCGCGACGGCAACGCCATCGTGATTACGCGCGCTATCTCCCTGTCGACCCTCCTCGGCTCCAGTCGCGCGAATTCGGTTGATGCATTGCGGGCACCGGACGATTCCGTCGCCACCATGTTCAGTACTGCTTCACCGCGGGCATCACTGGCGACGGCTGCGTGGGGCTCGTTCACGAAATCCTTCACCTGCGAACCGAGCCAGTGGTACCGTCGCGCGGTACCGTCGTTGTCGCGCATTCCCTGTTGCACGACTGCCCATTCCCCCTCGCTGGTGACGAAAAAACTGTGGTGGTAAATGCCGAACCCGTCCTGAACCGCGGCAGAGTCCACCTTTGCGGCCATCCGACTGCTGTAGGCGAGCCGGGCGCCGTCGAGCCCGAGTCGCTGCCCGTACTCGACCAGCTCCATCGGAGTGCGACGCGAGGCCTTACCCTTTCCCCCCGCCACCAGGATGCCCAGCTCGTTGCCGCGCCGCCTCAGCCCTTCCTTCAACGCTCCACAGACGGTGGTCGTGACGCCGCTCGAGTGCCAGTCGAAGCCCAGCACGCATCCAAAAGCCTGAAACCAGTGCGGATCGGATAGCCGCTGCAGAAACGTGGACTGGCCGTGCTCGACCACGATGACCTCTGCAATGGCCGGCGCCAGATCAGCCATCCGATCGAAGAGCCAGCGGGGTGCTTTACCGCCGTGCAAGGGAAGTGTGGCAGTACCGGTGCGCTGTGGCATCATGCAAAACTAATGTCGTAATCGCGTGCGTGGTCTGGTTGGCCGTCAGACTCTTCTGCGTTGTACTATTCGGTATTATTCGGTGTACCAAAAGGCATCGACAGCTGCACCTCGGCTCAGCAGGAGAACGATCGGAATGACAGCTCGACGCGCTCGCGGGATCATCGCCGCTCTGTTTGGCGCGACAGCCATCGCGGGCTGCACCACCGCTACCGGCGGCGGGATGCGGATGTCGGCCCAGCCGGAAGCGGTCCCCAAGAGCTCTGCCTCCGCGATCGCACAGGCGAGAGCCGATAGCGCTCGTCACCCGTATACCGAGGCGGATATCCATTTCATGTCGGGAATGATCGGCCACCATGCCCAGGCGATCGTCATGGCCCACTGGGCACCGACCCACGAAGCCGGCGCTGCTGTGCGCAGGCTGGCCGAACGGATTATCAACGCTCAGAACGACGAGATAGGAACGATGCAGCGGTGGCTCGGTGACCGTCTTCAACCCGTGCCTGAAGCGCGTCCCACCGGGATGAGGATGATGATGAACGGCGTCGAGCACGACATGTTGATGCCGGGAATGCTCACCCCAGCTCAAATGAATCAGCTCGATCAGGCGAGGGGAGCTGAGTTTGACCGCCTCTTTCTCACCTTCATGATCCAGCACCATCGCGGCGCGGTCTCGATGGTGAAGGATTTGTTCGACTCCTACGGCGCCGGTCAGGACGAGACAGTGTTCAAGTTCGCGTCTGACGTCAATGTCGATCAGTCCACCGAGATCGCGCGGATGGAGAAGATGCTCGTCTCCCTTACACTCGGCGTAGAGACACAGTAATCATATCGTTCCTGAGGTTTTGTTTTCTTCTTCACCGTTCCTACCCAACACCTGGCTTCATAGAGGATTCCCCAATGGCTTTCGCGTTTCACGGTCGCCGCACTTCTGTCCGACCCACGGCTTTCCCGATTTTGTCGCTCGTCCTCGCACTCTTGTTGAGCGCCGGGTGCGCCCCGGCGGTGTCCAGATCGAGCTCGGCGATTCGCGACCCGCGCGTGGGTCTTCGCGCCGGGAAGATGGATGCCGCGGAAGCGGCGTGGAATCTTCACGTGCTGTCCAAGACTCCGCCGTCAGAGAAATTTGTCGGGCAGACCAACTCGGACCTGTCGTTTAGCGGACCGTATGCGATTCAGGGCAGCTACAATGGATACCAGGTTTGGGACATCTCGAATCCCAGTGCTCCGACGCTCAAGACGGCATACGTGTGCCCGGCGTCGCAGAGCGACGTGTCGGTCTACAAGAATCTGCTCTTCGTCTCCGGCGAGGGCCTTGGCGGACGTCTCGACTGCGGAACGACAGGAGTCAAAGACACCGTCAGCAAGGATCGCCTCCGCGGTCTCCGCATCTTCGACATCAGCGACATCAGCAATCCCAAAAACGTCGGCAACGTGCAAACCTGCCGCGGGTCACACACCCACTCGGTGCTCGTCGATCCCAACGACCCGAACAACGTGTATGTCTACATCTCCGGCTCCGCGGGCGTGCGCTCGCCGAACGAGCTTGCGGGCTGCGTGAACCTGACGCCCGACAAGGATCCGAACTCCTCACTGTTCAGGATCGAAGTGATCAAGGTCCCGCTGGCCCATCCCGAGCAGGCTGCGATCGTCAGCTCGCCGCGCATCTTCAACGACCTCGTGGCGCCGGTTCGGCATGCTGAGGCGCCGGAGGATATTGCAGCGAATGCGAAGGCTGTCGCGACGGCAAAGGCGACGGGCGGCTACACCGGTGTCATTTTCGGCTCGGAAAGAGTTCTGCCCCGGCAATTCATTACTCCGCTACTGGACAGCATCGTCAAGGCTCGCAACGGAACCGGGGCGCCGACCGCGGCCGATAGCGCCGCGCTGCGCGTTGCGCTTCCCGGGATCATCACGAAGATGATCGGGCCGCAGCCGAGCGGTACCGGCCCTCGACCTGGTCCGACGCAATGCCACGACATCACCGTCTATCCCGGCATCGGACTGGCTGGTGGCGCCTGCGAAGGCTACGGCTTCCTCCTCGACATTCGTGATCCCGCGCATCCCGTTCGGATCGCCGCGGTCTCCGACTCCAACTTCTCGTACTGGCACTCGGCGACCTTCAACAACGACGGCACCAAGGTCCTGTTCTCGGATGAATGGGGCGGCGGCGGGCAGCCTAAGTGCCGCGCCACTGACAAAAAAGAGTGGGGCGCCGACGCAATCTTCACGATCGCAAACGGGAAGATGCAATTTCAGAACTACTACAAGATGCCCGCGCCCCAGACCCCGTTCGAGAATTGCGTAGCGCACAACGGCTCGCTGATTCCAATTCCGGGTCGTGACGTGATGGTGCAGGCATGGTATCAGGGCGGGATCTCCGTTTTTGACTGGACGGATGCCGCGCACCCCAGGGAAATCGCCTTCTTCGATCGCGGCCCCGCCGACTCGACCAGAATGGCTATGGGTGGATCGTGGTCTGCCTACTGGTACAACGGGGTGATCGTCAGCTCGGAAATCGCGCGGGGTCTCGATATTTTCGAGCTGACATCTAGCGCCTTCATCTCACAGAACGAAATCGACGCCGCGAAGTCCGTGCATTTCGACTACCTGAATACACAAGGGCAGCCGAAGCTGGTATGGCCGCCGACTTTTGCGTTGGCGCGTGCGTACGTCGATCAGCTCCAGCGCTCGAACGGATTGGCGGCGGACAGAATAACCGCCGTGCGACAGGCGCTGACCAGCGCCGAGACCGCCTCGGGGGCACAGCGACGCGATGCGCTGACTCAGCTTGCGATGCAGCTCGATGGTAACGCCACCGCGTCCCCTGATGCGTCGAAAGTCCGTACGCTTGCGGTCGCGGTAAGAGATTTGGCGGCCGCGACCCAGTAGACTGAGGGCGTCTCAACCCCTCCAGAGTCAGAAGCGTGAGCTCGCTCGCTCGCCTTCCGCGCGCGCACAGGCCGCGGCGCGCGCCAACAACAGCTCTCGCTCACGCGCGTTGCGTGTGAGCGAGGCAGCGCGCTCGAACTCATTCCGTGCCTCGTCGAGTCTCCCCAGCTTGGAGAGAAAGTCTCCGCGTACGCTCGGCAGGAGATGGTAAGTCTTTAGGGTCGGCTCCCCGGTCAGGGTATCGACGAGCGCGAGACCTGCTGCCGGACCGAAGGCCATTCCGATCGCGACAGCGCGATTGAGCTCCACGATCGGTGACGGCGCAATAGCCGCGAGCGCCTCGTAGAGCGCCGCGATTCGCGTCCAGTCCGTTGCCTCTGCGGTCCGCGCTCGCGCGTGACAGGCGGCGATCGCCGCCTGCAGAGCGTAGGGTCCTTGTGCGCCGCCCAGTTGCTCTGCGCGCGCCAGTGCCGCGAGACCCCGACGGATCAGGACGTGATCCCAGCGCGCCCGATCCTAGTCGAGGAGCAACACTGGCTCCCCGGACGGACCGACGCGCGTACGGGATCGCGACGCCTGAACCTCCATCAGGGCGACGAGGCCTTGGACTTCAGGCTCTGCCGGCACGAGCTCGGCCAATATGCGGCCCAGGCGGAGTGCGTCCTGACAGAGCTCTGGTCGCATCCAGCCGCCTCCGGCGGTCGCGGCGTATCCCTCGTTGAAGACAAGGTAAATGACCTGGAGCACCGAGGAGAGACGCGCGGAAAACTCGGTACCACGAGGGACCTCGAAAGGAACGTGCGCGTCGGCGAGGGTCCGTTTCGCGCGTACGATTCGCTGGGCGATCGTTGGCTCGGACACGAGAAAAGCGCGGGCGATTTCATCCGTCGTCAGCCCGCCGAGCAGTCGAAGTGTGAGCGCAACGCGCGCTTCGGTGGAGAGCACGGGATGACAGGATATGAAGACGAGGCGCAACAGGTCGTCGCCGACATTATCGTCAATTGCCGCGTCGAGATCGGGCACAGCCATTTCCTGCAGCGTTTCCAGCTCGTGACCAAGCTGATCGTGCTTGCGCTGGAGGAGCGTGCTCCGTCGCAGCTGGTCGATCGCGCGATGCTTGGCGGTTGCCATGAGCCAGGCGGCGGGATTGTTCGGCACACCGGACGTCGGCCACTGCTCGAGCGCGGCGACCAGTGCGTCCTGAGCGAGATCCTCAGCGACGCCGACATCGCGCACGATCCGCGCGATGCCGGCAATCAGCTTGGCGGACTCGATCCTCCAGACCGCTTCGATAGTGCGGTTTACGCTAACGCTTTGCGTTTTCGGCCATCTGCTTGCCGAGTCGCTCTTCCTGCGCCCTCAACTCGGGAGTGAACTCCGCGCCGAAATCATCAGCCTCGAATACCTGACGGATCTCGACCTCCGAATCAGCGCCGGGGAACGGATTCGGGCTGCGCTTCACCCATTCAATCGCCTCTTCCAGCGACTTCACCTGGAAGAGCCAGAATCCGGCAATGAGCTCTTTCGTTTCGGAGAATGGTCCGTCGATCACAGTCCGTTTGTTTCCCGAAAATCTGACTCGTGCGCCCTTGGAGGTGGGCTGGAGCCCTTCGGCGGCGAGCAGCACGCCGGCTTTCACCAACTCCTCATTGAACTTTCCCATGTCGGCAAGGAGCTTCTCGTCGGGAAGAACGCCCGCTTCCGAGTCCTTGTTGGCCTTCACTATCACCATGTATCGCATCGTCGTGTTCCTCAGTTCGGGTTCCGAGGCCCGTTCCGGCTCCTTAGACCGGCTCGACGGGGTCTCTACATACACGTCGAACGAGCTTCCCCCAAATCGACAGCCAGGACCGCCAAACCGTTATGCGAAACGCTTCTGCGTGCGCTCCCGCGCTTTCCGCATCTCTTCTTCGCGGTTTCGCGGCGGCGCCTTAGTCTCGAGAGACTGGATGAGGCGCTCAGCGGCGGCGGTCACTTCATCGACTGCCCGGTTGAACGCCTCTTCATTGGCGCGGGACGGATGGGTTGAGCCACTCAGCTTCCGCACGAACTGAAGCGCCGACGCTCGTACCTCTTCTCCGGTCGCGGGTGGCTCGAAGTTGGCCAGCGTCTTGATGTTCCGGCACATCGGGAATCTCCTCCAGGTCTAGGTGCGTTGCGCGCGAGCCCTATTTGATGACTATGTACTGCTCGAGACGCGCGACTTCGGCTTTGTCGACGTACTTCCCGATCTCGCGCCGGAACTGTTCAATAGAAGTGTAAGGGCGGTATTCCTTGAACTCGCGCAACATCCGCGGTCCCACTCCTGGGATCTTGAGAATCTGGGCATCGGTCGCCGTATTGATGTTGATCGGTACGATTGCGGCCCCACTCGCGTGCGTGCTGCTCGTTGAAGTCGTGCTCGACGCGACGGTGGTTGGCGCCACCTGAACCGTATCGCTGACCGCCGAGGTGTCAGCGGCCTTGTTGGAATCTTTGCTGCAGGCCGCGACAGCGACGAGAGCAGAGAGCGAGAACAGCGTGGGCAGGCTAGTGAAACGTTTCATTGGTGGGTTCTCCG
>JALYKQ010000130.1 GCA_030774675.1 Gemmatimonadota bacterium
CGCGAAAGTTCTCGTATTTTGCCCCTTCATGTCAACCGTCAGAGCACTCGTATGCGGCGACTCTTCCTCCTCGTTTTACCCGCGATTCTTGCCTGCGGCGGCGGTGGCGAGTCGGCTCCGTTGCGCAGAACCATCATCGACTCGCGCGACACCTACGATCCAAGATCGATGGACCCCGCTCTCTCTACAGACGTTCCAACAGGACGGGTGGTCTCGTATCTCTTCGATGGGCTCACGCGCTTTACACCCGACGCGAAAGTGGTTCCCGGACTGGCCAAATCGTGGGACGTCAGCGCGGACGGGAAGATTTACACTTTCCATCTGCACAGCGGCGTCAAGTTCCACGACGGACGGCCGTTCTCCGCCAAGAATGTGGTCGCATCGTTCCAGCGAGTACTCGACCCTGCCACGAAAGGCGGACGCGGCTGGCCGCTCTATCCGGTCAACGGCGCCGAGGACTATGCCGCCGGCAAGGCAAAAACGGTTAGCGGATTGGCGGCTCCGGATGATTCGACTGTCGTAGTCACACTGAAGGAGCCGTTCGCGATCTTCCCGAAGCTGTTGGCAATGCCAGTGGCCTCGATCATCCCTGAGAACCCGCCAGCCGACTTCGGCCAGAAGCCAGTCGGTACCGGACCCTGGAAGTTCGTCGAGTGGAGACACGACGATTACATGAGATTCACGAAGAACCCCGACTACTTCGACGGCGCGCCGAAGACGGATTCGCTGACGGCCCGGATCATCCCCGAAATGAGCACCGCGACGGCCGAGTTCGAGGCGGGAAACGTGGATGTGCTAAACGTGCCCGACCAGACCTCGAAATCGTGGGATGCGGATCCGGAAAAGAAGAAGCTGCTGACCTCGGCGCCGGCGCTCCGCTTCTGGTACGTCGGCATCAACACGACGCGCGGTCCGCTCTCGGACGTGCGCGTCCGTCAGGCTCTCAACTACGCCGTTGACGTGAACACCATGCTCAGCCAGGTGATGGCCGGACGCGGAACAGTCGCCAACGGCGTCGTTCCTCCGATTCTGGGCGGAGCGGACGCGAATCGGAAGGCGTATCCGCACGATGTCGCCAAGGCGAAGCAGCTTCTGGCCGCCGCCGGGCATCCCAATGGAATAGATGTGGAGCTCTGGGCGTCGACGACCGACCAGTCACCGCGCATCTCCCAAACGCTGCAGGCGAATCTGGCGGAGGCCGGAATCCGCGCGAAGATCGTACAGCGCGATGCGTCGTCGATGCGTGAAGCCGCGCGCAAGGGCCAGACCGACCTCGCGCTCAAGGAATGGTGGGCGGATTACCCGGACGCAGAAAACTTTCTGTATCCGCTGCTGCACAGCAAAAACAAGGGACCGGGCGGCAACATTTCCTTCTACTCGAATCCGAAATTCGACGCGCTCGTTGACCAGGCACACCGCGAGCAGGACGAAGCCAAGCGCAATTCGTTGTACACCCAGGCCGATCAGGTCGAGTTCGACAACGCACCGATGATCTACCTTTTCTTCTACAAGGATCTGTACGCGGTACAGCCCTGGATAAAAGGCTTCACCGTTCCCGCTGTCTTCAACGGTCAGCGCTGGACAGATGTGACTATCAGTAAGTAAAGAAGTGCTGTCTTTCATTGTCAGAAGACTCGCGCTGTCGATTCCGACGCTGTTCGGAGTCCTGGTGGTGGTGTTCCTCCTGCTCTACGTCGCTCCCGGCGATCCGGTGCAGGAGATGGTGGGCGAGCGGGCCGATCCCGAGACGATCGCGCGGCTGAGAAAGGAGCTTCACCTCGACGAGCCGCTCCTGAGCCAGTTCACGCATTACACCGGCGGCGTCCTGCGCGGTGACTTCGGCAATTCGTACATCACCCAGCGGCCGATCATTCAGGACATCCGGGAACGCTTTCCCAAGACGTTGCTTCTCGCCGGCTCGGCGATGCTGCTCGCCTCGATCCTCGGCATCACCCTCGGCGTGCTCAGCGCGCGCAATCCCGGCGGCTGGTTCGACCGGCTCGGCCTCGGCATCGCGTACCTGGGGATTTCGTTCCCGGTTTACTGGGTCGGATTGATCCTGATCCTCATATTCGCCGTGATGCTGAAATGGCTTCCGCCTTCGGGGTATGGTGGAATCAAGTATCTCATTCTTCCAGCGTTCGCGCTGGGCTCGCGCTCGATCGCTTTTCTCGCCCGCGTCACGAGATCGGCGATGCTCGATGTTCTTGGAGGAGACTTCGTTCGCACCGCGCGGGCGAAAGGCCTGACTGAGCGAGTAGTGGTCGTGCGTCACGCGCTGCGGAATGCGCTGATTCCCATCATCACGGTTCTGGGACTGGATTTCGGGTACTACCTCACCGGAAGCATCCTGACCGAGACGATCTTCAGCTGGCCGGGGCTCGGGCGGTACGTAGTCAATGCGATTACGCGACGCGATCTGCCGGCGATTCAGGGATCCGTTCTCTTTCTCAGCGTCGTGTTCGTACTGGTCAATCTCCTTACAGATCTCGCCTACGCCAAAGCAGATCCTCGCGTAGCATACTCCTGAGCGTCGCTGTGACGAAGACGGAGATACCCGTGACCAAGCGGGAGCGGGCGCTGCGAAGCGAAATCGAAAAGGTCGAAAAAGAGTCCGGCGCCAAGGCGATTGCGGTGGCGCTACACGACATCGAGACAGGATTTGAGCTCCACTACCACGCTGATCGCTGGTTTCACGCCGCCAGCACCATCAAGGTTCCGATTCTGCTCGGAGCTTTTGCTGCGATCGACCGCGGCGACCTCCTGCCGCACTCGCGCGTGCACGTCCGAAACAGATTCCTGAGCGTCGTCGAGGACATCCCGTTCCGGGTCGAGTCGGGCCGCGACTCCAATTCGGCCGTGCACAACGCGATCGGAAAGATGATGCGCGTCGACGAGCTGGCCTACCACATGATCACCACCAGCAGCAACCTGGCGACCAATCTGCTGCTCGGCGTGATCGGCGCGCCCGCCGTCAACGCGACTCTGCGCGAGCTGGACGTCGAGGACGGAATCGAGCTCAAGCGCGGTGTCGAGGACGAGCTCGGCTTCGAGAAGGGCATCAACAACAGGGTGACCGCGGACGGGCTCCTGAGGATCCTGGTAATGCTCGCGGAGGGCAAGGCATTCTCGCCGGCGCTGTCGCGCCGGATGATGGACATTCTCCACGGCCAGGAGTTCAACCAGGGCATTCCCGCCCGGCTGCCAAAAGGGGCGCGCGTGGCGCACAAGACCGGTGAGATCTCAACCATCGCGCACGATGCGGGGGTCGTGTATCTCCCGAAACGAAAACCCTATGCTCTGGTGATACTTACTGAATGGGATCCTGCCGCTTCCGGTCGCTCGCAGGCAATTGCGGCGATCTCCCACGCAATCTATGAGTTCCTCACCCTTGGCCCCACGGATGAATGAGCTCCTCCGCCCGCTTCGCTGAGAACGCCGGAACGAATGAATCCCCAAACTTCCCCCTTCGGGTTGTTGACGGGCTCACCCTCCCTCCGCAGTACCGAAAAGCGCTCCGGCCGGGTGAGGACTGGAAGGACGCGACGGGGCGTGCGCGCCAGCTTCCCCGCTATTTTTACGAGATCCCGTCATGGGATTCGGCCATGAAGATCGAGTTGGCCACCAATTTCCTGCTCTGGGAGTTCATCCAGGTAGACGTTCGTGAGGCCCCACCGCTCCGGACTTTCCCCCGGTACGTTCCGTGCGCAATAACCTTGTTGGCCGTGTGCCTGGAGAGGTTCAGGGAAGCAGTCGGGACCCTGGTCCATATCTCGGCGAACGGAGGCTACCGATCGCCGTCTCACCGGTTTTCGAAGAACGCAACTCCGCACGCCTGGGGGACCGCCGCCAACATCTATAGGATAGGCGACACCTACCTGGACAACCGGAGTGCGATCGAGCGATTCAGCTTGATCGCCCGGCAGACGCTCCCGGGCATCTGGACGCGGCCCTATGGAACGCCGAGCGGATACGCCGAGGACCACATGCACCTGGACCTTGGTTACGTGCTTTCGATTCCGCGAGATGTGCAGAGTTGACGCATTCGTTGTCGCAACGAGTCAGGAAGAATGAAGAACCTTGGGGTAAGAAGAGCGAATGGGGCAGCAGATCAAGAAGAAAGGAGCGGAGAACAAGTCATCCACCCGTGAGCGGATCCAGCTCGCGGCGATCGGCATGGAAGCCGAATTCGCCGTGATCATGGATGGCGTGCAGGTGACGCCTG
>JALYKQ010000131.1 GCA_030774675.1 Gemmatimonadota bacterium
TACGCGGCGATTCGCCCGCGTTTTGGTCCCGGAGCGAAAACGGCCGTCTATGTCGCCGTCCTGTTCTGGCTTCTCGCGGGCATCTTCCTGTCGGGATATCTGCACATGGGGATGATGTCGTCGGGACTCTGGTGGTCATTCGCGATCATCGGACTGGTGAACTTTCTTGTCTCAGCGTGGGTCGGGGCCAGGATCTACTCCGAAGAATCGGCGGCGTAGCATGGAGTGCCAATCCCGCCATGCACTCGTCCATTGGATATGGGAAAGGCTTTCTCCTTTATCGGTGCGACAGTCGGCGGGTACGCGGGCTGGGCCCTTGGCGCAACTGTCGGGATCACCACTGCGTTCATCGTCAGCATGGTCGGAACCGGCGTGGGCATTTACTACGGACGCCGCATAGCCAGGAACTACACTACATAGCGATGCAAAAAGGCGCGCTCAGATGAGCGCGCCTTTTTTATTGATGACAGTTTTTCGATCAGACCGACTGCTGCACCACCATCGCCTGATTGAGCTTGAGCGAGATGCGACCGCCGTTTGGAACGCACCCGTCGTACTTCCCGGTCGCGCCAGCTACTACTGCGCCAGCTGCTGCGCCCGTCGCTGCTCCAATCACCGTCGACTTGGTCCTGTGGCCAAAGATCTGTCCGGCGATGGCTCCAATCACTGCACCTGTTGCAACTTTCTTGGCGTCGCTGCTCGCGTTGCCGTTGCGAACCTTCTCGACCTGCGCTGAAGTAACCTCGGAATTCACAGGATACGTCTTGCCGTTGAACGCGATGGAGCGAACAACGAACTCCATTGTAATGTTGTCATTCGCGTTCTCGCTCCGCTTGAGCGACGTCAGCTCGATTACCGCGGTTGCACCGGCCGGAATCGCCACTCCATTGGAGCCTTGCACGGATTCCGCAACGCTCGCCGTGAAACGATCGCCCACTGCGTAGGTGTTGGTGCAGACGCGCTGACCCGAATACAGCGAAATCTCGGAGCCGCTGGCTATCGTGCCGATGGCGGGCTCAGAACCCGTTTTGCTTTCGGCTACGGAGTTGCCGTTGGCCGTGACGGGCGCAGGAGCCGGCTCAACCGGCTGCGGCGTCGAACGAGGCGTCGTCGCGACACGGCGCGGGTTTCTGCTCGGCGTCAGAATCTCGGACGGCGTGTGGCGCTGGGAGACTTTCGGGGCTGGCGCCGCGGGCTTTTCCGCCGGTTCGATCGTAGCAGGTACGTCCTTGAGCTGCGGCTGCGCCAGGGTATCCGCGTTGGCAAGCTGGAGATCATGCGCCAGAGAAGTGTCCTGCGCGAGCGCGTCCTCGGGCCTGTCGCCTTGCTTGCAGGCGCCCAGGGCTATCGTAACGGCAGCGAGGACCGGTGTAGCGATCCTCAAGAGAGCGATTTTCATGGTTGTGATCTCGGAAAGCGAAAAAGGGATGCGGTCTGATTGCTCGACCGCATCCCTTCTCTAGCTAGAAGCGCGGGATGCGGCCGACTGGAAAGCCGCCGATGGAACCTGTTCTGACGCTTCCGCCGATTCTGCCGCCGGGACCCGGGAATCTCCGGTTGATCATGACCCCGTTGCGCCCGCCACGTCCGTCAGTGCGCGGATCGCAGTTGTCGCCGTCGCCGACGACACCACCGCGAATCACGGCACCGAGAATCGTACCGATTATGGCACCAGCGGTCGAACCAGTACTCGCACGACCATCGTCACCACCAGACGACGGGCCGCTCGGATAGGATACCGCGACCGGTTGGGGGCGCGGCGAGACAGGCGTCGGATCGTTGGCGACGGGCTCGGGAGCCACCGAACGCGGCTCAGACTCTGCGACAGTGGCGGGAGCTTCGGTCCGAACGACTTGCGGCGGGGCCTTCGGAGCCGCGCGGTGACGCCTGACCTTAGTCGAAGGGGTCTCTTGGCGGGTCGGCGGAGTTGTCCGCTCGATCGCAGACACTACCTGCGTACCAGCGCTGCCGGAGTTGGCGAGGGTGATCCCGTCATTCGAGGAGGCAAGCTCCAGGTCCTTCTTGAGATCATCGTTCATCGCCGCTTTTTTGTCACCGCTGCAAGCGGCCAGAAGCACGGCACTCGCTCCTGCAAGCAACAGATAGGTCTTCCGCATGAAAAACTCCTTCCCGTAAGCTAGGGAATCAGTCCAGTATCGAAGCTACGCCAGCTAAGAACAGATGACTCGCGCTGACGGCATCTATAGAGGCAACGGCCAAGCCAATCGTTTCCCCCCGGAAAGAAGGGTTTAACCGCGTTTTTCAGGGCGAGATGTCACCCGCCAGAGACAGGGGCCGTCTCCATGGCGAGACTGTGTCTCTCGCTATACTTTCGCCCTATGGATTACCCCTCAGCGCGCTTTGCGGCCCGCTCCCGGCGCCGGATTCTGTCGTTCCTGGCCTGCTTGGCAGCCACCAGCGGGGTCGTCGGCTCCTTCGCCTGCTCGCCAAGGACTGCGGCCGACATGTCGGAATCCGAGAAAAAGGGGATTGCCGACACTCTCAAGCAGATCGTTGTCAGGGCCTATGACCTCTCCAGGCCTGACCCGGTAAAGAACCTGATGAGTCTTTACCCTACTCAGG
>JALYKQ010000132.1 GCA_030774675.1 Gemmatimonadota bacterium
CCTACGCGAGGCAGCTCGGCTACGAATCACAGGCGGAGCTGCTGCAACGAACGCTCGACGAAGAAGGTGAAACGGACCATCTTCTCACCGATCTCGCCGAAGCAAGGATCAATCTCGACGCAGAGTAGACCAAGGGCGCGATCGCGGGAGCGGTGACCCAGATCTGCTGACGGACGGATGCAACAAACCCTCGCCTCGCAATCGCGAGGCGGGGGTCTGTTGATCTACTGTCGAACAGGCTAGATCGAGATAGAACGGATCACACGCGTGATCATGGTCTTCAACGGCTGGGCATCTGCTGCCGTAACCCACCCGGAGCGGATCATTGCGTCCAATTGGTGCAGCAGACTTTGCAGCTGATTTATCGCCGCACCGGTATTGCCCATTACAAGCTGTTGTTGAGCGGCGCCGATTATCGTCCCGAGAGCATTCAAGTTCCCTGAATTCAAACCGGCGGTACCGGCCAGATTGATCACCATATCTGCCGCCTGTTCCAGGGCGTCCCCAACTGTGATCACCGTCACGAACTGAGTTCGGCTCGAAGTGACGTCGTCATCGGAAACGCGAACCGTCACTATGAAGGTTCCGGCAGCTATGTAAGTGTGTGCCAGCGTGAAGGTCTTCCCGCTGAGGAGGAGCGTTTCGAAACCGGATCCATCTCCGTAATCGACCGTTGCGCTCCACGGATCTGCCCCTGAATCAGTGAACGAGCCATTGGCGTTGTACGTTTCTCCAGGGAGAAGGGTTGCACCCGCGAACGACGCTACACTCGGAGCCACGTTTGCTACACTCGCCGACGTGAAGGATGTGTCCGCGACGCCCAAGTTGTCCGTGACGACGAGCCGGACGATGTAAGCCCCATCCTGGGCATAGGTGTGGGAGACCGCCTCTCCAGTTCCGCTCGTACCGTCCCCAAAGCTCCATGAGTACCCGACGATCGTTCCGCTGCCGTCGAATGAACCGGAGCCGCTCAGCGAAACGGCTGCTCCTTCGGTCGAAGTGTATGGACCGTTCGTCACGGCGACCGGCGGTTTGGTATTGCTCTCAACCGCGCGCTCGATCTTGTCGGGCAATAGCGAGAGCAGATCATAACCGCTTACCCGCTCGACCTCGTCGACCGTCGTCTTGTAAGTCTTCCAGTCCGGATTGGGTCCTGGATCGTTTGGCATGATGACCGCGATGACGTCCTCGATATTCCGGTAGTCGTGAACATCCGCCAGCCCGTGATTGCGCGGCATGACCAGCGCGACTTTCCACTCGCCGGCGGGAATCGTGATCTTGCCTTCGCCCTTCACGCTGCCCTTGCTACCGGCAACTCCGTCGATGACGTACACCTCCTTGTCGTGGAAGCGGGCGAGATTTCCAAGCGTGTCCTCCAGAATCTTCCACGGACCCTGGTTTACAGCTGCGGCTTGAGGAATGATGTTCGACAGGTAGTAGGACATTGCGTTGTCCAGGGTACCCGATGTGAAGTCAAACGAGCGTGCCATGTGACCGCGATCGATTGGGTATCCGGCGAATGCGCCAGCGCCAGTATAGTCCGCGGTCGTGAGATGAGTGAAACTTGCGGGTAACGCCGGATCGTGCGTGAAGCAGTCGCACCGATCGACAGTCGTGCCATCGGGGGCGAAATGGCTGGCATCGAATTCATAGCTGACCCAGTTCGGTGTATTGCGGTTGTGGTTGTAGGAGATCTGGTATTGATCGCGCGTAATGACGAAGTCGTCACTCGCATCGGCATCAGCCGGAACACCGAACTCGGCGTTGCCGGCGTAGTCCGCTGTACCGCCGAGAGTCGCAACCGTTGTGGCTAGCCAGTAGGTACTCGTTGTTCCATTACTGGCCGTCGCCCGGAAGATCGCCTGCCCCGCCGCCAGGCTGTGCATCACGCCGTTCTGGTCAATGCTGGCGAGCGTCGGGGTGTCAGAAGTCCACGCAAACGTCGTGGGCACCGTGGCGCCGGCGAGATCGACTAGCGTCGCGAACAGTTGGTCCTCGAAGCCGACCGGCAGCGCTGGATCGCTGATCGGCTCGCGGCCGCTGAAGCTGATATCGAAGAGCGGCGGGCCGTCCTTGTTGCAGCGGCCGAAGCTTCGTCGGGAAGGGCCCGCCCATTTCCCGGTCGTCGCACTTAGCTGCAGCGAGGAGAGGTCTGAGGAGTTCGTTAGTTCCACCACGCCAATGTCCGTCGAGGCGGAGCCAGCCGCCAGACCGTCGACCGCCGAAAATGTTCCTTCGTAGGATAGGAACTGAACGACCTCGGTGTTGTGCATGAGAGCGAAGCCGTCAGGGCTGCCGTTCTGGATTTGCGCGAACCGAAGAACGACGACGCCTCGATCACCACAGGTGGCCGGGATCGTGATGCCCGTCAGAGGCTGCGTGTCGTACGCCTTTCCGGTATTGCCATCGTAGAGCACGATGCTCCAGTTCGAAAGATCGGTTTGGGCCGGGCCCTCGACCTCGATCTGTTCATCGGTGTCATCGCCGCCATTGTCGTAGTGAATTTCCGAGAAGCGGGTCTCGGGCAGGGCAACCGGCTCTCCGGGAGTCGAGAAGCTCCATGAAAAATCAGCTTCCATCACATCGGGGGGATCGATTGCATCCTGATCATGGACCAAGGCTGAAAAAACGGTCACTGTGCAGCTCTCACCGGGAGCAAATTCGCCGAATCCGGTGAACATGTAATTCTGAGGGCCGCCCGTTACCTGAGCCGTGTGCGGTCCGCTAACCGAGCACGAAATTGTAAACCAGTTGCCAGTCAGGTCGACCGGCTCGCTGAACGAAACCGCGATCGATGGTGGATCGGCCAGGACCGCTCCGGCGGCCGGAACGGTTCCTGTGACACGAGGAGCGCTTTCACCGCACGTAACAGGTAGCGTTGCCGTGGTGCGCGGGGAGGGAGTCCCGATATCGAAATCCGCTGCGTTGTTGTCGGTGTCGGTGCAACCACTGGTCTTTCTTAGCGCGGCGGTAGTGTTTGTCAGTGCTGCCGTCGGTGTTCCTTCGAAGTAATTTGCGGCGCCGTATCCAACGAGATCCACGAGTGTAGCTGGACACGGAGATGCGATCGTTCCGTTGCAATTGAGCGCCGCGGTCCCCTGGACGAGTCCCACCTTTCCAGCGGTGGCGGACATCGCGATCGTGCCGTTGATGTGAGGTGTCGGCAGGTCTGTCGTGCCGCCGCTTCCCTGAGCTTCCTGGATCAAGAGGTATTGCCCTTCCGCGAGCGTCCCGGAGAGCAGCGTTACCTGCGTGAACGAACCCGTCGAGCTCGCGTACTGCACCGACCAGCCATCAATGGATGTCGCGACCGTTCCGCGATTGTGTATCTCGATGAAGTCATTTTTGAGCGTCGAGCCGCTATTTCCACCACCGCCATAAACCTGGCTGATGACGACCGACGGTCCACTGAGAGCCGCAGCGGCGAGGTCTAGGCGCGCGTCGGGCAAAGTCCTGAGCCCGGTGACCAGCGCATCCTTCGCGCACGCGACGACGAACATGCCGGCCGCCATCGCAAAAGTCTTCAGAACGCCGAGCGAACGGGAACGGGTAACTCTGCGGACTCGGATCATCGTGCCTCGACTGGGACCGTAATACCGCGAGGCTTCCACGATTGAAACAATCGAGGAAGGGCAGCCTGCGCTCTTGGTCCGCTATGTGGGGTTTTCGACGGATCGACGGCGGTTTGTCGAAGATCCGGTCCCGGGAAAAGGACCCAGAATCCTAAGAGTGTCGAAGCGCTCCCGCAACACTTGTTTTCGTCACGCGAGAAACCGTCCACGCTCGCTCGCTACGATCCGCGTCGTCCTGATTTCATCGACGTAGCGGACGGCTTCCCTGTCCTCACCGGCGGCGCGGCGGGCGCTTGCTGGACCTTGGTGACGTCCGGCACTCCGTGAGCCTGCTGCGGTCCTTTGACTTTTTTCTTCGAGAAGTCGGGGATCTCGTTTTTTCTCTTCATGTTATCTCCGCTGATGCAAATGTTGCACGTCATGCCAAAGGGGGGACTCGAACCCCCACGGATTGCTCCACTGGATCCTAAGTCCAGCGCGTCTACCAATTCCGCCACTTCGGCGCTCGCGTCCAAAGATAGCGACCGCCTCCGAGTGCTACAAAGCATTCGATCGACAACCCGTCGCATCCAAAAGAAAAGCCCCTGCAAGCTGCGCAGGGGCTTCACCGCCAGCGGCGCGAGCGTTCGCGCTACTTGTCTACCTGCAGGTTCACGATCCTTGGCGCGTGATCGCCCGCCAGGGAGAAGACCTTCAGGCTCACGTACTCGCCGTTCTTCAACCGTCCCAGCGCTTGCTGTAAATCGCTGGGCGTGTTGATCGCGCGTGCTGGAGCAGGATATAGCACTTCGGTGATCACGTCATTTCTGAACAGCTTGTCCTCCGAGGGACCCCCGGGAATGACGTCAGAGACCATAACTCCCCGGACCGGCGCACTCAACCTCGCCTGTGCCGCAAGTTCAGTGCTGACTGGAGCCACGGAGATACCGAGCGCCGGATGGACGCTTCCACCACCCGACGGCGCCGTTCGTGTCGCGGTCGACGCGACCTGCGGATCCGTGCTCGCTTCCATCAGCGTCACACGGAAGTTCTTGCGCTGGCCGTACCGCATTGCTTCGATGTCGATTGCCTCACCGGGATTGTGGTTGCGAACGATGCGCTGAAGCGTGCTGACGCGATCGACAGGTTGTCCATCGGCGGTGATTATGACATCACCGGGCTGGAGTCCTGCTCTCTTCGCCGGTGTGTCGTCGCTCGGGAAATTCCGAACCAGCACACCGCGAATGTCCTTGACGCCCGCGACTGCTGCGTCCTCCGGGCTCACATCGTCAATGCCGATTCCGAGGGCGGGGATACGAACCCGCCCGTGAGCAATGATCTCGTCCATGACGCGCTTTGCCAGCGAGATTGGAATGGCGAAGCCGTAGCCGGCGTTGTAGCCCGTTGGGCTCGCAATCGCGCTGTTGATGCCGATCACCTCGCCCCTCGAGTTGACGAGCGGGCCGCCGGAGTTCCCGGGGTTGATCGCCGCATCAGTCTGAATGAGGTCGCTGATCGCGTACCTGTTCGTATTGTCCGGGTTCATCAGGTCGGCGAGGCTGCGCCCCTTGGCGCTGATGATTCCAGCCGTGACGGTGTTCTCGAGGCCGAGCGGATTGCCGATCGCGAGAACCCACTCTCCGATGCGAGAGGCCACATCGTTGCCAAGCGAGACGGTAGGGAAGTTGGCCCCATCGATCTTGATGACCGCGACATCGGTCGTGCGATCGTGTCCCACGACCTTCGCCGTGAAGACACGATGGTCCATCATACGCACAGTCACCTTGTCGGCGATGGTCTCGCGATCAGAATTGGTGACTACGTGGTTGTTGGTGAGGATGTATCCGCTCGACGTCACGATGAATCCCGAGCCCTGACCACGCGTGGCGCGCGGCTGCTGCGGGATGTCAAACTGACGGAAAAAATCGTCCAATCCGGGAGGCGCAGCCCCTTGCGGCGCTTGGCCGCGACCGCGCTGCGTGGTTCCCGTTGATCGCGCCGCGCTGAACACTTCGATCGAAACGACGGCAGGAGTGACGTTGTTCGCGATTGCGACAAATGCGTTACTGGCTTCGGCGATCGGCTGGACCTGCGCCGCACTCGGACGGCTTTGCGCGAATCCGAGCTTCGTCCAGTTCATGCCTGAAGCGACAATCAATCCGCCGACGAAGGCGGTAATTGCGGCTACGTAGAGCCGCGCTTTCTGTGTACCAATTGACATACGCCTACGTGGCTAAAGGGTGTAACTGATAAGACACAATTCTGGAGTTACAGGTTTCACGCCAGACCGTCGGAATAATGACACCGGATAAAAAGGGAGCTGGCTTCTCCGTGAACGACATTGCCCTGTCCATACCCGAGACGAAGGCGGCCGGCGTTCACCCACCTAAAGGATAATTGGCCTGAGCCCCCTCATCTAATTGGCCTGAGCCCCCTCACCTCATCTAATTGGCCTGAGCCCCCTCAATGGACGAGTGGTGGCCTGAATTCGCTCAAACGTTGGTGCGCCGGGGGCCCCTTTACCCTAGCTCAGTCTGTAACGAAATGATCCTGGTGTAATAAAACGTTGCACCGTTATAGATGAGCTTAACCGGCCTCAGGAATGTAAACTGTTGCGGGATAACGACTTGCGGATCGGCACATCCGTTGCTTTAGGTCGGGCGTCATCCGACTTCACCCCTTTCGCGAGACGATCACATGCCCCGCTCAAGTCTGTTTCGATCGCTTGGTCCCTTAGTCGTCGCGTTCCTCGTCGCATCCTGCTCCGATTCGAGCCTTCTGAATCCAACGGCACCGGCCGATAGCTCGCCGAGCGTGTCGTGGACATCGGATGGGCTGTCCGTGTCAATGGACAAGCATGACAAGGATCTGAGGCTGGCGGCCGTACGCTGGGCCACTCACGACAAGGATGACGACATCGAGGGCGAACACCATAAGAAGCACTCGTCCAAGGTGAAGCAGGTCATCGGTCCGGAGGGAGGAACGATCTCGCTGCCTGACCGTGGCTTTACCATGGTCTTCCCTGCAGGCGCGGTAGCGGCCCCGGTCCACATCGAGGTCGAATCGGACAAGCACTACGTGGCCTATACCATGAAGCCGGCAGGGACTGTCTTCCTCAAGGACGTCACCGTCACGCAGTTGCTGAAGCCGACGGCGCTCAAGCTGGAAATGATGAAGGACGAGCTCCACGCGGCCTACATCGGCGACAGCGTCCAGCTTAGCCACAGTGTCCCGGTGCTGGAGCTCGAGCCTTCAAGAACAATTTTCTCCACCACACCGCCGTTCCTGCCTGAAGCGCAGGTGTGGATCATCAGGCACTTCTCGCGTTACATGCTGGCCTCGGGCTGATCCCAGCCCGCTTGGCCCGCGTTCTCTCACCAGCTCGCTAACCACCTAACCGGACGTCACGATGATTCGTTCCAGGTTCTTACGCTCGCTCGCGATTGTGTTGATGGTCACCGTCGCCATTTCGTGCACTGATAACTCGCCAACGGGGCCGTCCGCGCCAGTGAACGCACAGAACGGCGTACTCTCGGGGATCTTTGACGGTCTCCTCGGTGGCGACAAGTCAACTCCTATCTCGACCGTTGTCGGATTCATCGCTGACGCAACCGGAATCGACATCTACCCGGTCAGGTGGAATGCCGACCGTCCGAGAGTTTCCTACACGGTAACCGGGACGATCGGCCGCGCCGGGGGAACGCTCGTAATACCGCAAACTGACTTCTCCATCGCCTTCCCGGCAGGAGCTGTTTCGTCACCGGTAACGATGAGAATTACCTCCGATCCGGAGTTCGTGTCCTACAAGATGGACCCTCACGGGCTCAAGTTCGCGAAGCCCGTCACCGTCACGCAGAAGCTGAGGTACACAACGGTCTACGGTGTCCCGCTCACCAGTGAGCTCTTCGCTGCTTACTTGGCGGATGATTCGCTTGACCTTTCCATCATCATTCATGCGCTGGAGATCATCCAGTCCACCACGATCTTCCAGTCCGGCTCATCGACGCTCCCCGAGACATCAGTCTGGTCCATAAACCACTTCTCGAGGTACATACTTGCGTCGGGTTGAAAACCCTCCCTGGTCGTTGACCTCCTTTTTCCACCGTCGCACTTCGAGGCCTAACCTGATGACAAGCTCACGCCTGTTTCGATCGCTGTCGATTGCGCTCGCTGCGGTAATTGCCGGAGCGTGCGCCGATTATGACGCCCCGACGGGAATCTCGGCTCCCACCGTCGCGCGTTTGGGCGCCTCGACGACCACGGACGCCGCCGTCCTTAAGACAGACGGGACGAAAGTTCCGAAAGCCGTCAAAGGTTCCGACACGCTCGTCAAGACAGCGGATGCCACGAAGGTTCCTAAGGAAGTCAAGGGAATCAAGTGGAACAAAAACCGCCCGAAGGGTGAGCTTAGGGTGACGGCAGTCGTTGGGCCTGCCGGCGGGCAGATCGTGCTCCCAGGCTCGGACTTCACACTGACGTTCTCTCAGGGAGCCCTTTCCGCGGAGACCACGATCACCGTGATCTCGCTGGATGGCGACTACGTGAACTACGACCTGCTGCCCCACGGGATCACGTTCGCACAGCCGGTATATGCCGCTCAGGGTTTGAAAAACACCGAGATCTATCAAACAAAGACGGCGTACCTGCTGTTCGGAGCCTATCTCGCGGGAACGACCGTCATCGACGGCACCGGCTCAGCCACGGCAACCGAAACAACGCTGTCGTGGATTGGCCTCCAGCAGGGGACGAACATCCCCAAAAGGTCGATCTGGCTTCTTAAACACTTCTCCAGGTACATGCTCGCTTCCGGCTGAGGACGCACGTCGCGCGAAGCAATCAAGCCCTTTCAACGACGTCGGTTCACTGCGAACCGCGGTTTCACCACCACCACTTTCCAGGTGTAACTCTCATGATCCGCTCCCGAGTCTTCCGCTCCCTGGCGCTCTCTTTGGCGGCCCTTGCGATCTCCGCCTGCGCCGATGACACCCCGAGTCTGCTCGCCCCGAGCTCGGCTAGCGCCATCGGATCCACCAGCACCACTACTACCACAACGGCTGCGATCGACACTACCCTTACGGCGGACACGTCCATCACCATCAATGGGTCGAAGAGAAGCCAGGTGGTCAAGGGTGTGCGGTGGGACCCGGACCGCGCCAAGATGGAGCTTTCCAAGACGATGACTATCGGCCCCGCCGGGGGAAAGATCTCCATCCCGCGCGCCGACTTCACCCTCATCTTCAATGAAGGTGCCGTGTTGGTACCGACGAAAATCACGGTGATCGCCAAGGCGAGCCCGTTCGTCGTGTACGATTTCCTGCCACATGGACTCGTCTTCGCTGCACCCGTGTATGCGGTGCAGGATCTCAAGAACACGGCGATCTACGGCACCCCGTTGGCGCTGTCCCTATTTGGCGCCTACATCCCCTCCGACACCGACCCGGCCGCCGACGGCAGTACTACGGCGACAGAAACCACCTTCTCATCGGTTTACTTCAATAGCAAGACCGGCATCGCCGTCCAGTCGGTCTGGCTCCTCAAGCACTTCTCCAGGTACATGCTTGCATCAGGGTGACCTTCGTCCGGGAAAGATCTTTAGGCTTTTCACCCCAGGCCGCGAAGGCAACATGACCAAACCCACTCTGAGCAAAAAAACCGATGTCTGATCAACACGAGCGGGCCCGCCAGCTGGTCGCAGAGGCCCGATCCGCCGAGCAGCGGGGACAGACCACCCGCGCCCTGAGCCTGTACAACGATGCCCTTTCGCGGTTCGACGAAGGCAGCCAGGATCAGCTCTACGCGGACACGCTGCGGTGGAAGGGCACCGTCCTGCGGGAGCGCGGCGAGACAGACGAGGCATACCGGTGCTACACCGGGAGCCTGACGGTCGCCGAACGATCCGAGGCGATCGGAAGCCAGGCGCATGCGCTCAACTGTCTGGCCATCATCGCGCAGCGCCGTG
>JALYKQ010000133.1 GCA_030774675.1 Gemmatimonadota bacterium
GCCGCGAGACGGTCAGAACCGGCATGACTAGTCCTGATAGGGGCGGCGGCGCTTCTCTTCGATGGCGCGGCCGTACTGACCCGCATCGGATCGCGCAATCTTCTTCCGCGCGACGAGTGATTCGAGCACGAGCTCGCATCCTGCGGCGACCACCGGCAGATCGTCCATTCGCGCCAGACCCGCCGTGTTCACGACCTGCATTAGACCCGGAACGCTGCCGAATCCCTCGACGACTGCATCAACCGGCACATCGTCGGTCACCTGCAGCGCTCCCCCGACATCAAACCACATGATGATCTCGTCCGTGTTGATGCCGCCGGCACGGTGCTGATAGGTAGCGTCCGCGGCGCGGCGAATAAGCTCTCTCGCGATGGTGTGACCGCCGATCAGCTCACCTTCGTACTCGAGCTCGATTTTTCCGGTGATGGCGGGAAGCGCAGCGTAGATGTCGGCAATGCGTGGCACGATGTCCCGCTCACCGGTCTGGATCGCGCGACGCTCGGCGTTGGATACGACGTTCTCCAACACGCTGATCGGCATGCGCTGTGATACGCCCGACCGCTTGTCGATTCGCTTGTCGCCCCGCGCCTCGAACGCCACGCGCTCGATAACCTCGGCGATGAAATCGGGGACGCGAACTTTGCCGGCACCGCGCGCTGTCCACGCCTCCTGGTTTGTGATCGCAATCCCAAGCTCGACGGTCTCGGGATAGTGCGTGGTGACTTCGCTGCCGATCCGGTCCTTGAGCGGGGTGATGATCTTGCCGCGGGCAGTGTAGTCCTCGGGGTTGGCGGTGAAGCAGAGCATGACATCTAGCGGCAGACGCACCGGATATCCTTTGATTTGCACATCGCCTTCCTGCATGATGTTGAACAGGCTCACCTGCACCTTGCCGGCTAGGTCGGGCAGCTCGTTGAGCGCAAAGATTCCGCGATTCGCGCGCGGGAGCATCCCGTAGTGCATTGTGAGCTCGTCCCCCAGGATGTGTCCACCGCGCGCGGCTTTGATTGGATCGAGATCTCCGATGATATCTGCGACCGTCACGTCCGGTGTTGAAAGCTTTTCGACGTACCGCATGTCGGGGTCGAGCCACGCGATGGGCGTGTCATCGCCCGCTTCCTTGGCTAGGTTCTTTCCGTATTTCGAGATCGGTGCGAATGGATTGTCATTCACTTCACTGCCGGCGATGATCGGCAGCGCCGGATCGAGCAGCGTAGTCAATGCGCGAAGGATTCTCGACTTCGCCTGTCCCCTCAGACCGAGAAGGATGAAGTTGTGGCGGCTGAGAACGGCGTTGACGATCTGCGGCATCACCGTCTCTTCGTATCCGACTACGCCATTGAAGATGGGCTTACGTGTCGCAAGCCGGGTGAGAAGGTTCGCGCGAAGCTCATCTTTGACTGAGCGGAGCCTTTGCTCTGGAGAGCCAAAGGCAGAGCGCTTGAGGGCGCCAAATGTTTGCGGATAAACCGACAACTAATTCTCCGAGGAAAAACGCGATTCAGGGCGTAATCTACCCCGTGCACGAGGAGGGAACTAGGCGGCGCTACCCTTGACACTGCTTTCGGATGAGATAAATTCTCGTCCGCGCCAAAACGGGCACCGCGACCGCGTGCACGAACCGGCGATTTATTCCACGTTGCCTCTCAAGGAGATCGTAAATGAAGCGCCTGGCCCTTGTCGCCGCCGTCCTCGCACTTGCCGCATGCACCGCCAAGAAAGATGATGCCGCTACCGTTGATACCTCCGCTCCGGCGATGGCTCCGGCTCCGGCCGCGATGGACACCGGCATGATGATGCGCGATAGCATGATGCGCGACAGCGTTAGGAAGGACAGCATGATGAAGGCAAACGCGAAGAAGAAGAAGTAGCTTCGTCGTGCTTGAAGACGAAGGCGCCACTAAACAGTGGCGCCTTTTTCATTTTGCTCTACCTGTACGCTGCATTCTCCTCCCGACCATCTAGCCTGCAGCGTTGTACCTGGTTGGACCTCGCGGCGCACCATTCCCAGCGCCACTCCGCCGTATCGCGGCGACAGCGCGACGCTGCGAATGTCTCCAATGACTTTTCCCGCTTCGTCGACCAGCTCTGCGCCCTTTGGTGGCGCGGGACGCGTTACGAATCGAAGCCTCCGCAACAAACGATTCACGTGCCCGCGAAAGTGGACCCGCGCTACCGTTTCTTGTCCGATATAACACCCTTTCGTGTACGAGATAGCGCCGAGCTCGTCGAGGTTGGCTTCCTGCGGCAGCGTGGAATCGTCCATGTCGGCACCCCATTCGGGTCGGCCGCTTTCGACGCGCGCGATGTCCCAGGTTTCAGCCCCGCCCGCAGAAATTCCCGCCGCAGCGAGTGCTGCCTTGAGCGAATCAGTCGTCGCGTTCGGAACAAAAACCTCGAAACCATCCTGGTCCATCTCGGGAACTCGGGCAATGATCGAAGTCGCCTCGCCGAAGGGGCGCGCGATGCTCCCGTACGGCGGCAGGGCCGCGAGATCTCTGTCGTCGACTTCCATCACGCGCGAGACTATCGAACGTGCGGAGCGGCCGAATATTCCGATATCGCTCAACTCGGATGTGACGTCGTGATACGGAGCGAGGCGCGGGTTGATGTACTTCCGCACCATGTCCTTCCAGCCGGGCGCGGCGGCGGGTGAAGTATCGACGAGAAATGCATCCTCGAGCGCGAAGATGCGAAGGTCGGCGACGATTTTTCCCTTGGGTGTCAGTGCCGCCGCGTATTGTCCTTCGCCCGGGACGAGGGACGAAACGTCATTCGTCACCATGCCGGTAAGCAGCGCCGCCGCCGTCGGTCCGGAGAAGCGCGTTCGCGTCCGGTCGCTCCGGTCGAAAAAGAGAGCACCGTTGTGCAGCGCGGAATACTCGTTCATTTCCGACATTACGTGCAATTAAGCCAGTGCTCCGGGCGGGCGCTACTGGCCGAGCGCGGCGTAGGATGCGTCGAGCAGATCGATTGGATGAATGGCGCGCGCGGGAATCTCGGCGCGAATCAGGCCAGCGCCGATCTGCATCAGACAGCCGGGATTTCCCGTAACCACCCACGGCGTGCCCGTTGCCTGGATGCTCGCAAGCTTGGGCGCAAGCACAGCATCCGAAGTGTCGGGCTCGATGAGATTGTAGATCCCGGCGCTTCCACAGCACTGGTCGGAATCGTGAAGCGGGACCAGCTCGAGACCGGGGATGGCGGCAAGCACAGACAACGGCGCCTGGGTGATGCGCTGCGCGTGCTGGAGATGGCAGGGCGCGTCGTACGTAACACGAATCGGGAGCGCGCCACCGGGGCGCGGACCGGCGGCGGCCAGCAGCTCGCTGACATCGCGGACGCGCGACGCCAACGCGGCGGCTCTCTCGTGCCATTCTGGATCTTCGCTGAGAAGGTGTCCGTATTCCTTCATGATCGCTCCGCACCCCGCGGCGTTCACGGCAATGAACGCAGCTTTTGATCGCTCAAACGCGGCGATGTTGCGCCGCGCAAGCTTGCGCGCACTCTCGAGATCACCGGCGTGTGCGTGAAGAGCGCCACAGCACTGCTGGCCGGGGGCTTCGACGATCGCGTATCCGTTGATGGCCAGAACGCGCTCGGTGGCGCGATTGGTCTGGCTGAATAAGCCTTCCATGACGCACCCGCGCAGGCTCGCGACGGTGCCGCGCTCGCCGCCAGTCACGGCGTTGTATGGAGAGCGCTCAATAGATCTGCCAGTGGAAGCAAGCATCGCCATCGCGAAGCCGAGCCTGCCCTTCACACCCGAGAAGAGGGTCGGAATCGGGGTGGCCGCGAGGAGTCGGGAAAAAAACATCGCCGGCCGCAGAAGCCACGGTCGTGCAAAAACGAAGAGAATCAGGCGGGCAACAATGGGCACCGGTCGGTATTCACGCAGCGTCGCACGCGTTGCTTCGAGAAGCTGGCCGTAGGGAACTCCACTTGGGCAAACGGGCTCGCATGCTCTGCACCCGAGGCACTGATCGATGTGCTGCTGCACGCTCGGATCGTCCGGCTTGACGGTGCCCTCGAGCAGCGATCGCATGAGAAAAATTCGTCCGCGCGGGCTGTCGTTCTCATCCTCGAGATTGAGATACGTCGGACAGGCCTGCAAACAGAATCCGCAGTGGACGCAGGCGTTGATTCCCGGAAGCGCGTCGGCCAGCGGAGTGCCCGGGAGAGCGCAACCGGGCATGGAGTCGGGTGGGAGCGGATCAGCGGGCAGGGCTGCGGTCACTTCAGTCGCCGAGGATGCCGGGATTGAGAATGTTGTGCGGGTCGTAGGCTTTCCTGATACCCTGGGACAACGGATCTGCTACGACACTGGGTGACACTTGCGCCCAGACGTCGGCGGGAAGTTTTTCGAAGATCACCTGACTCGATCCGCCGCCATCGGTTGTGAAATCGAGCGACGCACCGGTTGCGGGCGAAGCAGCATCGCTGTCTCCCCGATTCCCGCCGACGACTACCCGCATCACGCCGCGGCGCGGATCGATGCACGTGTACACGCCGGGAAGGTCGTCGCCGAGGATCCTGGCCGAGGCCCCGAGAAACTGGATCGGCAAATTCGAGATTCTGACGACACTGTCCGCGTTGGCATCCAGCTCACGCAGCGTGCTCCAGATAGTCGATTCGACTTCCTCTGGTCGCGCGATTTGGGACAGCGCGATCAGCTGCTCGGCGACTACGGCGTCGTTGCCGCCCAGACGGATCAGACATGCCGCGTGTCCGCCCAGACCGAGAGAGCGCGACGCGGAAGCGCCGACAAGCAGGAGCGCGTACGGGCTTAGCGACGTATAGGCAGCCAGGGCCAGGGCTTTCGTTTGCTGTTCCAGAGCTCTGAGTGAAACGACGAAGGTTCGGTCCGAGCTCGGACGCGCGTAGAGTCTGAGCGTGACCTCGGTGATGACGCCGAGCGTTCCCCACGAGCCAGTGAGGAGTCGCGACAAATCGAAGCCGGCGACGTTCTTCACCACCTTTCCGCCGGCGCGGACGACATCGCCGCGGCCATTCACGAACTCGACGCCGAGCAGCAGATCGCGCGGCAATCCAAAGCTCGATGCGAGCGGACCAGCCGACGCAGTCGCCATCGTCGCTCCAATCGTCCCGTCGGTCGAGCCGTACGGATCCAGTGGAAGCCATTGATCGTGCTCGAGCGTCACGCGCTCGATCTCTGCGAGGGTGGTCCCGCCCCGCACGGTGAGAGTGAGATCGCCGGGGACGTAGCCCACCACTCCGCTGTCGTCGCGAAGGGCGAGAGGTTTCCCGGCGCGCACGGGCCGCCCCGCATCGAGCCAGTTCGACCGGCCCGAGATCCGCAGCGGCGTGCGCGTCTGTGCGCACTCCCGGACCGTCGCGGCAACGGCCTGAGTGCTCACTGGGCCGAGGGATGCGCGGGTTCGGCCGAGAGCGGGCGAGGTTCTCGCGACTCACTACGCAGGCTTGCCACCGCGTTCCACTCCTTGCAGGCGTGGACGGGTATGACCTTGCCTGGATTGGATCGACGGTCCGGATCGAACACCCCTCGCAGCTCGCACATCGCGTTGAGCGACGTCTCGGAGAAGATCGACTCCATGTATCCCATCTTGTCGAGACCGACTCCGTGCTCGCCGGTGATGCTGCCGCCGGCGTCGATGCAGGCACGCATTATCTCGGTCATCGCCAGGTGGACCCTCTCGCTCTCCGCCGGATCGTCCGCGCTGTAGGCAATATTGGGATGAAGGTTGCCATCGCCGGCGTGGAACACGTTGCACACCACCACGCCATACCGCTGGCTGATGGCATGAATGGTCTCCAGAATCTCAGGAAGCTTCGTGCGTGGAATGACGGCGTCCTGGACGATGAGGTGTGGAGCGAGGCGCCCCATCGCGCCGAATGCCTTCTTTCGGCCTTGCCACAGCTTCAGCCTCTCCGCGTCGTCGCGCGCGACTTTCACGTTGCGCGCGCCACCCCCAAGACAGATCTGCCGCACAACCTCGAGATCCGCGTTCACACCGGCCTCGAGCCCATCGAGCTCGATGAGCAGAATCGCTTCCGCATCCTTCGGATAGCCGGCGGCATAGATCGACGACTCGACCACCCGGATCGTGGGACCATCCATGAATTCCAGCGCGGCCGGAACGATCCCGGACGCGATTATCGCTGATGTGACGCGCGCGGCTTCGTCCACGGACATGAAATCGGCGAGCAGCGTACGCACAGTCTGCGGCCGCGGCGTAAGCTTGACCGTGATGTCGAGCGCGAGCCCGAAGCATCCCTCCGAGCCGATGAAAGCGCCACGCAGATCGTAGCCATCCCGCTCTCCTACCGCGCTGCCCAGCTCGACGATGTCGCCGGCTGGCAAGATCACCGTCATCGCCAGAACGTGGTTCAAGGTGACGCCGTACTTGAGGCAGTGAGGGCCGCCGGCATTCTCGGCGACGTTGCCGCCAATCGTGCACGCCGCCTCGCTCGATGGGTCTGGAGCGTAAAGCAATCCGTGCGGCGCGACGTGCTTGTTGAGCCGGAGATTGACGACGCCGGGCTCGACGGTGGCTCGGCGGTTGGCGACGTCGAGAGAGAGAATCTGCTTGAGACGATGGAGCCCGATGACGACGATGTCGTCGGCGAGAGCTCCACCGGAAAGGCCGGTGCCGGCTCCGCGCGGAACAAACGGCAATCCCTCTTCAGCCAGGAGTCGCACCACCGCGACCGTCTCGTCACGGTTTCCGGGGAACACGGCAAGCCTCGGCTGTCTCCGATAGCCCGGAAGTCCGTCAGAGTTGTAAACCAGCAGCTCACTCTGGCGACTCAGGACATGCCGCTCGCCCACGATTTCCGCCAGACGCTCTGCGACCGCGGACTGGGTCCGCGGGATCGGCTGGGTCATCCGTGAAATCTAGCTACTCGTCTTCTCCTGGCGGAGCGACGACGAGTCGCAACGCGTCGCGCTCGATGCGGTAATCGAGCGGAGTTTGCAATCGCTTGAGCTCTCCATCGAGCCCGATCAAGGCGTGGGACCGAGTGAGGTCGATCCGGCAGCTCTCGACGAGGAAGTCGTCGAATTCCGGAAGCTTTTCTGCCTCCCTGGTCCCCTTGGAGATGCCGGCGAGTGCGACGGCGAACAGGCGCGCCCGCTTGCGGCCACCAACTATCATGACGTGAAGTCCCCGCCTTCCGTTCTTCACCCGGTTTCCAACTATTGGCAGCTTGAGCTCGCGCTCGCCGGAGCCGATGAAGACCATCGATGAGCGGTACATCTTCTTCACGCCCTTGACCTCCAGGGTCACCGTGAAGGTACGCAGCCCCGCCCATGTTCTTATGAGCGCGAAGATGGTCGCGATTCTGTAGCCGAGATATTTTTCCAATTGCTCGCGAACGCGGACAAACGTGACGTACGCTCCGATCGAGCTCGTGTTCAGGAATACTGCGTTGTTGACGTATGCGATATCAGCGCCTACGACGTGTCCATCTGAGGCGGTCATGGCTGCCTCGCCGAGGTCCGTCGGAATATTGTGATCCTTGGCGAAGTGGTTGAGCGTGCCGGAAGGGAGGATCGCCAGCTCGATGTCTTTTTTGGCGACTAGCGACGCGGCCGTGGCGATGGTGCCGTCACCGCCGCCAATGAGGATGCGCTTGGCTCCGCCGTCGATTGCCTGTTTGAGCCGTTGTTCGATCTCCGGTGGCTGTACGGCTTCGAACTCGATCCCCGCCTTCGTCAGCGCTTCCCGCGCCGTATCAGCGGTTCCGGAGGCAGCATTGAGAAGGGCCTTGAGCTTCGAGCCGCGCGGATCTGAGGGCGCGGTTGGTGTCGCTGCCATTGAGTACAGGATTGGAAGGAGGGAACCCACGAGGCGTGCGAACTACCCTCTATACAAGAAAGACGCCGGTCAATACGGCCGGCGTCTCTTCGATTCGCTAACGCGTCGGATTCGCGCCGCTACAGCGGTCTAGCTCCAGAATCCAGCGAGGGCGGAGCCGTCGGGCGACTCGCGAAGCTTCTCGAACGCGCGCTCGCGAATCTGCCTGATTCGCTCGCGGGTGACGCCCATCAGCGCGCCGATCTTTTCAAGGGTCATCGCATCCGAGCCCTGCTCGAGACCGTAGTAGAGGTGAAGGATCTTCCGCTCGCGCGGGGTGAGATACTTCCGGAAGACGCGGTCGATGAACTCGCGCATAAGGTGGAAGTCGGTGACATCCTCTATCTCGCCGCCATCCACGCCGGCGAAGCGCTCACCGAGGGTGCAAGCTTCGCGATCGGACCGATCGATTGGAGCGTCGAGCGAGATCTCTGTCGCGGACATCTGCTTCGCGGAGCGAACTGCGTCGGGAGTCTCTTCGAGCAGGCGGCCGATCTCATTATCGGTCGGGTCACGCTTCAGGACCTGGGAAAGAACGGTCTGTGCTCGGGCCAGCTTGATCAGCTGCGAATTCTGGTTGAGCGGAATTCGAACGCTGCGGGTCTGTTCAGCCAAAGCCTTCAGTACTGCCTGCCGAACCCACCAGACGGCGTACGAAATGAACTTTACGCCCTGGTCGGGATCGAACTTCCGTACCGCCTTGAGGAGACCCTCGTTGCCGATCGCGACGAGCTCGCCGAGGTCCAGTCCGTGACCCTGATACTTCTTTACGTATGAGATTACAAATCGAAGATTGGCGGTGACCAGCCGCTCTGCCGCTTTTTCGTCACCTGCCTGCGCTCGACGCGCAAGTCGCCGCTCTTCTTCGGCGTCGGTGATCAGTGGAAGCTTTTGAATGTCCTGGAGGTACTGGTCAAATGCGGTGGAGGGGGAGGAACGGAAGAAGCCTTTGGATCTACTCTCGCCCGTTGTCTGCATAAGCCCCTAGGTAGCGACATTGCCTGAGGCGAGCCTGGGTGGCGCGCCCGGTTATCTGCTGGACGCGCACGTTAACTAGGGGCGCACTAAACCGTCAACAGCCACGTTTCATGCCACAGGAGGGCCCGGGGGATCTTTGGTCTTCGTTCGGGTTGTGGCCATGAGGATCGCAATTCCGATCGCGATTATGCATCCGACGATCACCCACGTTTGTGAGATGCCGATGAGAATGGCGGCGATCGCGAGGCCGATGATCAATACGATGAATCCGATCAGGTAGGTGCTGAACGAGGACATTAGTAGTCTCGGGTTGGTTTTTCGGGCAGCAGTCGAGCAATTGTAGGGCCAATTTCGCCCCGGAATTTCGCGCCAGCTAGCGCTTCGCGAGTCCGTCCCAGCGGGTGGGCGCAAGCGAATCATTGGGAACCTGCTCGACTTCTCGCGCGACCAGGCTCGCGCTGCCCCAGTGGCGCCCGAAGCGCGCTGCTTCCTTGCAGTCGGGGTTCCAGATATCGAGCGTTGCGCCAAGCACATTGCCGCCGGTGTCGTCGACGAGGTAGCGCCCCAGGTATTCGTCGCCGAGGAAGACCTCGACGTAGCGGGAAAGCGCGAAAATGCGTGGATCGGCGGCGACGATCCCATGCCGGGTTTGACGGCCGCGCCGCGTCTCGCCCTGGACGCAATATTGGGTGAGCGAAACCGGGATTACTACTCCGTTTTCGGCGCGGGCGAACTTGGAAGGAATCAAGGGAAGGATTCCCCTTTTCATCTTGATCGCTTCGTGCGCGGTAGCGCGAATGATGCCGGCCGCGGTCGGAATGACGTCGATGCCGTCGGCAATCGGTCGGGCCACCGCCGACGTGGCCCTCGCCAGGCTGGCAGCCGTCGAGGGGAGCGCTCGCGCTACGTCAGCGACCGTCTCCTTCAAAGAGCCCGCGAGCATCCCCGCGTTCTCGTGGATGCTTTCGATCGAGGCGAGGTCATCGGGCTCGAGCTGCGGTCCTTTGGCCGGTGGAATCTCCATCGAAGCTTCGACGATAGGGGCGAGGGATGGCAGCGCTACGGCGCCCGTTCCGATCAGGGCGACGGCCAGAGTTACGGCGACTACGGTGCGAACGATTTCGCCGCGTTTCTGCGGCGATCCTTCGTTGGCGCTTCCTGGCGCGGAAGTGCGCCGAGAGACTCTGCGTATTTTCATCCGAGCACCTCCCGAAGCTGATCGTCACCGACTGAAACAGTCCATCCTGTATCTTCACCCGCCATTGCCCCGACCCGGAACGGGAGAGCGAACCTCGCCTTCCCAGACCGTCCCTTCTTGTCCGACCGCATTGCCTCGATCAAGGCGTCCCCTTCGAAGCCGCGGGGGAGCGCGGTCGGGAGTCCAGCTGCCTGCAGTGCACCGATGACCGTCGCGGCGGTTCCGGTCTGAGCCAGGCCGATTCGTTCGGCCAACTGACTCTCCAGTGCCATCCCGATCGCGACGGACTCTCCGTGCAGAAGCGAGAATCCGCTGACCGTCTCGACGGCGTGGCCAATCGTATGGCCAAAATTCAGGATTTTTCTAAGGCCTTCCTCCCGTTCATCACGTGAGACAATCTCGGCCTTGATCTCTATGCTACGGACGATGAGCGAGACCATACTGTCACTCGTCGAACCGTGCGCCGACAGCAACTCCGGAACCCCACTGGCGACCTGACGAAAATAAGCCTCGTCGGCGATTACGCCATGCTTGAAAACCTCTGCAAATCCCGCACGCAACTCTCTAAGTGGAAGTGTAGCAAGGAGATGCGGATCGACCAGCACAGCCGACGGAAGGTGAAAAGAGCCGATCAGATTCTTTCCCGCGAATGTGTCGACGCCTGTCTTGCCCCCGATTGACGCGTCCACCATGGCGACCAAAGTGGTAGGCACCTGGACGACGGGAATTCCACGCATGAAAGTCGCGGCCACGAAGCCGGCGAGGTCGCCAACTACGCCGCCGCCGAGCGCGATGACCGCGGCGTCCCGACCGTAGCCCTTGGCAAGCATCTGGTCGGTCAACCGAGACCACACATCACGGGTCTTGTTGGACTCGCCAGCTGGAATCATCAGGATATCGATGGTGCCCGGCCCGAACTGCGACTGGACTTTCCCGGCGTAGAGGGAGTGGATGTTGGAGTCGGTTACGACGGCGTATCTGTAGGCCGGTGCAAGCTCACGGGCGAGGGTCCCGACTTGTGACAGCAGGCCCGGCGCGACGAGAATGGGATGGCCGCCGAGACGGATCTCCCGGGGTCCTGTGGCCGGAGGCTTCTTGCCAGCGCGGGGCCTGGGTCGGCTTACCAGGTTACCTCACCCGCACCCGCGCGTACATTCGCGACACGCGCGAGCATGAAGAGGAGATCGGAGAGGCGGTTGAGATAGACGATGACGATTTGAGGAATCTTGACCTCCCGCTGCAGGTGGACCACCCTCCGCTCGGCACGCCGGCAAACCGTGCGGGCGACGTGGAGGACTGCGCCCTTCTGGCTCCCTCCCGGGATGATGAAAGCCTTGAGGGGCTCCAATTCCTTCTCGCAGTCATCGATGGCCTGCTCCAGTTCCCGGATCCGGCGGTCGTCGATATTTGCCTTCGTCAGGTGGCCGTGCATTTTCTCGAGATTCGGGGTCGCGAGCAGCGCGCCGATACTAAAGAGGTCGCGCTGCATCGGGACGAGCACTTCGTCGATCCGGGGCATCTGCTCGACCGCGCGGGCCATGCCGAGGACGGCGTTGAGCTCGTCGACATCTCCGTAGGCTTCGACGCGCGGGTCATCCTTCTGAACCCTGCCACCTCCGAAGAGACCGGTAGCGCCGGCATCGCCCGTTTTCGTGTAAATCTTCATCGCGACAAATCTATGCTGATCGACTGAACTGCAACTGAAGACTACCTCCCGAGGGCTCTCGGCGAGCCGGCCGACGGCTACGGGCCTTTTGTTTGAATCGCTATAGATGCAGCCCGCAGCCAATAGCCGGCACGCCGACCGCACGCAGCAGGTAGTCTTCAGTTGCAGTTTAAGTCGGTTGGAATTCTATAATTACTGATATGAGCCTCCCCGACGACGATAAGTCCCTTGACACCGATTTCCCTCTGGGCGACGGAACCGCGGAAACCGCGGCCACCGTCTATTGCCCGTACTGCAATGAATCAGTCGAGATCACGCTCGACCCGAGTGGGGGGTCAACGCAGGAGTACGTCGAGGATTGCGAGGTCTGCTGTCAGCCATGGACGGTGACCGTGCAGTACCAAGAGGACGGGGCGGCTGAAGTGAGGGTCGAGCCGCTCGACGAATAAACTACCTGGCACGATACGCGCGCCACTCCGGTTCGAGGATCGAATAGACAGCGAGCGACTCGAAGCGAT
This sequence comes from Gemmatimonadota bacterium, assembly GCA_030774675.1. GTDB lineage: Bacteria > Gemmatimonadota > Gemmatimonadetes > Gemmatimonadales > Gemmatimonadaceae > UBA4720. Next base: position 12,199 of record JALYKQ010000133.1, read on the forward strand.
CTCCCTTCATTGCCCAGTCGCGCTCTACTCCTTCCGCCTGCATCCCCAGCTTCAGCATCACTCGGCCGGACGCGGGATTGCGGAGGAAGTGGCGGGCTTCAATCCGATGGAGTCCCAGCACTTCGAACCCGAAATCGATGAGGCGCTGGTTCGCCTCGGTAGCGTAGCCGCGGTTCCACCGATCCAGCGCGATCCAGTAGCCGAGCTCGGCGCGCCGGTGTTCCCGGTTGATCATGAGACTGTCAACGCCGACCAAGCGGCCGGTCTCGGTCTCGACGACGGCAAAGGTTGCGGCGCTGCCATTCTCCCAGGCGGGGGCGTGAGTGAGAATCCAGGCCGCGGCGACGCCATGGGGATATGGGTGTGGAATGGTGAGCGTGGTGTCGGCGATCTCGCGCATGCCGGCCAGTCGCTCGATATCGAACGCATCCTCGGCGATGAATGGGCGGAGGGTGAGGCGCTCCGTGACGAGGGTTGGCTGCTCCGGCATACGGAAAGTTAAAAGAACACTGCCTACGACTACTATATATTTCGCCGGGAGATGACCCATCCGATCACCGACATCACGATTATCGGCGGCGGTCCTACCGGACTGTTCGCCTCTTTTTATACGGGAATGCGCGGCGCGACGGCCCAGATCGTCGACGCTCTCCCCGAGCTTGGCGGACAACTCACTGCTTTATATCCAGAGAAGTACATCTTCGACGTGGGTGGATTCACAAAGATCCTGGCCAAGGACCTGGTCAAGGCCCTGAGGGAGCAGGCCGACCAGTTCCACTTCAAGTCGCACCTGAATCAGAACGTGGTTGCGTTGGAGCGAGGCGATGAGCAGTTCGTACTGGTCACCGAGACCGACCGCTTCCCGACGCGCGCGATCGTCATCGCGGGTGGAATCGGCGCTTTTTCCCCCCGGCGTTTGCCGCAGGCCTGCGCTGAGCCATGGTACGGGCGCGGAATCTTTGATCGGGTGTCCGACCCCGAGGAATTCCGCGATCAGAGCATCATCATCATCGGTGGGGGCGATTCAGCTTTCGACTGGGCGCAGCAGCTACGTGACCGGGCCAAAGCGGTGACACTGGTCCACAGGAGCGACAAGTACCGCGCCCACGGAGCGACGGTCTCCGATGTACAGGCCGCGGCGACCGCCGGTCGTACCACTCTGCTACCATTCCACGAGCTGGCGGACGTATTGTCAGAAGGCGAGAAGTTGACGGGCGTGACGGTTCGTGACGTGAAGGCGAAGACCACCCGCAACATCGACGCGGACGCGATTCTTCCGATGCTCGGCTTTCACAGCGACATCGGGGCGCTCGCGGAGTGGGGGCTCAACTGTCAGAAGGACGAGATCGTGGTCAACAGCCTGATGGAGACCGGTCGTCCGGGGATTTACGCGGCCGGAGACATCACGACGTATCCGGGGAAGCTGAAGCTGATCGCAACCGGTTTCGGTGAAGCGGCAACCGCCGTGAATCAGGCCGTTCACTGGATCTACCCCGACAAGAAGGTAAATCCGGGACACAGCTCCAACATGGCGATCTTCGGGCAGAAGGACGACTAGTTCGACTCATCCAGCGCTCCAGCCGTCGGGAGTCCGCGAGCGCGGCGCTCATCGCTCGACGCCCGGATGCAAAGGATCCAGGTCAGCGTCGCAGTGCCGAGCGTAACTCCCAGGTCGGCGATGTTGAACGTCCAGAAGCGATGCGTACCAATGCCCAGATCTATGAAATCGACGACCCCGCGAGAAGAACGCAGCCGGTCGAGCAGGTTGCCGACGGCGCCGCCACATATGAGCGCGATCGACGCGATCTGAGCGCGGTCGTCGGGTGAGGTCTGTCGATACATGTAGGCCAGGACGAACAGCGTAGCGAGCGAGAGAAGGGTGAACCACCAGCGGGACGAGGGCCCCAGAGAAAGGCTCATGGCTCCGCCGGCATTGAAGGCCAGGGTGAAGCGGAGCAAGTCGCCGACTACGTCGTGCGGCACGTAGGGTGGCCACAGCTGACTGACCGCGAATCGCTTGGTTGCGACATCTACGAGGACGATCGTCAGGAAGATCGTCCAGAATCTATTGGCTCTTTGCGGCATGAATCTCGTTGGGGTGTTCCAGCCCTACGGTGAGGAGCGCCGATGCGTTTCGCGGTTGGTCCTCAATAGAGCATTATAGATCCCGGTACGGGAAACTCCAATCGACGAGCTCGACGAGGCAGAATGGCGCGAAAGGAACGAAAGCGGAGCAGCGGTCCTCTTCACTATCACCTGATCGGAATCGGGGGGAGCGCGATGGCCTCGCTGGCCGGCCTTCTGAAGGCGGCAGGCCACCAGGTGACGGGCTCGGATGAGAATGTCTATCCGCCGATGTCCACCGAGCTGGAGCGGATGGGCATTCCCTTCAATCAGGGATATCGCCCGGAAAATCTTTCACCTCCGCCGGATATCGTCGTCGTGGGAAACGCGATCTCACGGGGCAACCCGGAGCTCGAGGCGGTGCTGATCCAGAAGCTTCGCTACACGTCGGCGGCCGCTACCATAAAGGAGGAGTTCATCTGGGGGCGCCACTCGCTGGCCGTCGCCGGCACCCACGGCAAGACCACGACTACGTCGTTGTTGGCGTGGACGTTGGAGTCAGCGGGATTGAAACCAAGCTTCCTGATCGGGGGGGTAGCCGAGAATTTCGGAACATCGTTCCGGCTCACTGACTCCAGGTATTTCGTGGTTGAGGCGGACGAGTACGACACCGCGTACTTCGACAAAGGCCCGAAGATGTGGCACTACCTGCCGGACACCGCGATCGTCAACAACATCGAGTTCGATCACGCCGACATCTATCGCGACGAAGAGGCGTACAAGTTCGCGTTCGCGCGCTTTATTAACCTCATTCCGAAGAATGGGGTGCTGGTAGCGGGCTGGGATTCGCCATTGACCCGAGAGCTGGCATCCAAATCGTTTGCGCCGGTGGAGTCGTTCGCCTATGGAGACGAAACGCCGGCCCCGGTTGGACAAGCGCACTGGCATGCACGCGACGTTCAGTTCAGCGAGAGCGGAACGACATTCCGCGCGTTCAGGTCCGACGAGGAGTGGGGAAGGATCGAGACGCCTTTAGCCGGAGCGTTCAACGTTCGGAATGTCCTTGCGGTGATTGCTGCCGGCGAGTCGATCGAGGCCGACCGCGATGGGGTGAGGCAAGGCCTACGCACTTTCACCAGCGTGAAGCGACGGATGGAAGTTCGGGGCGAGATCAAGGGCGTTGCCGTGATCGATGATTTCGCGCACCATCCAACGGCGGTCCGAGAGACGATCGATGCCGTGCGGCAGAAGTATTCGGGGCGGCGGGTCGTCGCGGTGTTCGAGCCACGGAGTTACACCGCCCAGCGGCGTGAATTCCAGGACGACTACGTGAAGGCGTTCGGAGGGGCGGACGAGATAATTCTCGCATCACTCTTTCATCCCGAGCGTTATACGAAGGAGACGGCGATCGATCTCCCTGAGATGGTGTCGGCGTGGGAGTCTTCGGGAAAAGCGGCGAAGCACCTCAAGGATGCTGACGAAATCGTTAAGGATCTGGCGCCGCGGCTGGCCAAAGGGGATGTGGTGCTGGTGATGTCGAACGGCGGCTTCGGCGGGATTCACCAGAAGCTGCTCGACGCGCTCGAAGCGAGATAGGCTTATCAATTTGAGCACGCATCTCCGCGAACCCCGCACGGCACTTTGCAGCGTGACTCAAACTCGCTTGCGCTGCGCGACGGGGGTGAGTCTTAGCGAGCCGGCCTTGGCGATCACGTCGAGCTTCAGGACGGTATTCCAGTTCCGTCCGGTGCCGCGGCCAAGCCTTTTCTCGATCAACGCATGCGTCAGCTTGGAGCGGCCGATGCCGTCCGGATAGAAGATGTAGGCCTGCTTTCCCCTGGCTTTGACGACTTCCGCTCCCGGGATATCTGCCTGCAGCGCCGCAACATCGTCCGGAGGCGGAGCGTTCCTGAAAAACACCACGACAAGATGCTTTGGATCCAGCTGCGCTTCCTTCCGAAAAGGATTCTGCCTGACGACGCCCTTCCATTCGTCAACCGTGCGAACAAAAAAATCGGACTCCAGTGCGAGGCGCTTCATCGCTTCCACTTCCAGGTAGCGCTCGAGCTCCGCCCCGAACCGGGATCTGCTTCCGAACACGAGATTGCCGCTCTGCAGCACCGACCGGACGTTCTCGAATCCGAGCTCCGTCAGAAAGTTGCGGAGATTTGTCATCCCAACCTGTCGGTGTCCGCCGACATTGATGCCCCTCACCATCGCAATGTGTGTAGTCGGCTCCGGCGCGTCCGAGGAGCTGGCGGGGCCTGATGCGGCGCTACCCGGCGCTTGTGCTGGCGGCTGGTTTGAAGGGCGCGTCGAGGGCGAAGGCGACACGCCAGTAAACTATCTCAGCCGGACGGCTGGCGCGAACGACGCTCGTTTCCCCGCTTGCTCGTTCTGTACGGCCTCTCCCATTCGCGGAGATGGCCGAGCAGATAGTCGAGCGAGAAAATGTGGCGCGAGTTGTCCGCCTTCCGCCTGAAGATCACCCGCGACCACCCTCGCATCCCGGTCGGTGTGTACCACTCGCCGTCCATGTGGAGCTTGTCCCCAGAGATCGCGCGGATGAGCACCCGCTCGTACTGCGAGCGCGGGAGGACTCGCTCCGGAAATAGATTGTCCCAGGTGCAGAGGCGTCCGACATCCTCGTAGCCGACTGGGCGGTCGTCGAGATCCAGCAGCGAAGGAGCTCGCCCTTTCATGACCGAGCCGATCAGGCGCAGCGTGAACGGATCCGAATAACGGCGGATGTGCGGCCAGAAGTGCTTCGTGATCTGTCCCGCCATCTCGCGGAGGGTCATCTCTCTGCCGTCCACCATCGTCCAGATGTCCTCATCGATGTTGCAGATGAACGGGTTTTTCGGAAAGCAATCGAACCGCGTCAGCCATCCTTTGCGTGAGGTGTGCGGCATCGGACGGCAGCCCTTTATCAGGGGGATTGTCGTCTGCTCCAGCACGCTGATCTCGTAGCTGGGCCAGGTCATCACCTCCCGCACGATGCCGACGATCAACGTAGCAGTGGCGATCATCAGCGGAGCGTCCGGGGTGAAGTCCGCGGTCACCTCGATCCGGTCGCCGCGGGGACGGACGCCAATTCCCGTAGAGCGCCGGTTCGCCGCGAGCAGCATTACGGGAACCGGAATGATGTGCGCCAACAGATACGCGAGCTGCTCCACCGTTCTGTTGCTGCCCTGCAGCTCGCGCGGCAGCTCAAAGGAGATGTTGTAGTGGGTGCTGAAGCCGGAGAGCTGCACGTCGCTGTCGTGCGCCTGCTCCCAGGCGTCGAGCTCCTGTCGCACGAACAGTATCGCTTCCCAGAGCGAACGGCCTGCGCGCGCGGCGCAGCCGCGCTCGATCTCGATTACCGGAGTCGCAACCTCGATCACGCCCGTGTCGAAGTAGACCGCTCCGCCGGTCGGCAGGTGATACGACCTGCCCTTGCGGTGCATCATCTTCTCGCGAATTATCCGGCGGGGGGTGCCGAAAATGTCCTCAGGCGTCACCTGCACGCCATCCATGATCACGGCGAATTCGGCTTCCATGCCGATCGCCGCGAGCTGGATCCGCTCACGGGTGGATGACTTGTTCTCCGCTCCTTTCTTCTTGATCTGCTGCCCCAT
>JALYKQ010000134.1 GCA_030774675.1 Gemmatimonadota bacterium
TCACCGGGCCGTGGCCTCCGTACCACTTCGTCGGCGAGAAGGCGGAGTGAGCGCCGACGATATATTCGGCGTAGCGCGAATCGAGCTTGCCGAAGTTCTGAGCCACGTGCTCGACAAGGGCGTCGTCCTCAGGGGTGAAGTCATGCTGGCCGTGGCGGACGTCGACCTCATTCGCCTGGACCTCGGCCTCCTACTGAGTGCCGTAGAGAGCGCCATGCGGCAAGGCGGGGCGGGCGCGAAGGCGCCGCTACTCGGTGCAGCCCGACCCCGCTCGCCGGCCGAGCTGCCCTCGGGCTCGACGATGGAGAGTCAGGTGGTTGAGTCCCTCCAGGCTCCGAGCGATGCCACCGTGACTCCCCTCGAAACCGTTGCCGAGGGACTGCCTCCGCGTCTTAATACAGACCCAGATAAAGTCGAGAACGGGCTCGCCAAGCTCGTCTTGACGTTGATTGAGGTATTGCGTAAGGTCCTAGAGCACCAGGCAGTTCGGCGAATGGAGGGGGGACACCTCAGCGACGCGGAGATCGAGCGCTTGGGAGTTGCGTTGCTCCGCCTCAATGACCGGATGCAGGATATGAAGGGGATCTTCGGATTGACCGATGACGATCTCCAGATAGACCTGGGCCCCCTGGGAAAGTTACGCTAACCCGGCGACTAGCCGAACGGAGACGACTGCTTGGCAGACCTAGTATCCCCGTCGCGCACCTACGGCCTCGTGGACATTCTCGATCGGGTGCTCGACAAGGGCCTCGTCGTCGTCGGCGACATCAAGATCAATCTCGCGAACGTCGAGCTTCTCACCATTCAGATTCGGCTGCTGATCTGCTCGATCGACAAGGCAGAGCAGATCGGACTGGATTGGTGGCGAACCGATCCGCGCCTAAGCTCCGCTGCATCTAAACCCCCAGCGCTTTCTCAGCCCAAACACGCCGCCTCGGCACCAAGATCACAGGAGTCCAGTCATGGCAGTTGAACGGTCCCCGAGCGGCAGCTCGCTAATTGATGTTCTCGATCGCGTTCTCGACAAGGGCATCGTAATCGACGCGTGGGTTCGCGTCTCGCTGGTAGGAATCGATCTCGTTACTGTCGAAGCTCGTATCGTGGTGGCGTCGATCGAGACTTACCTCAAGTACTCTGAAGCAGTGGGCCTCGCTCCGCCGGGATCCCGCCCGTTTCGTGAGCTTAGCGCCGGTGGTGCTGACGAGCTCGACCGGATGCGGTTGGAAAATGCGGATCTGAAGCGGCGACTTGAGCGACTCGAAGCTTGAGAGCAGAGCGGTAGCCTCGAGCCCGCAACTCAGCGGAGAGAAGCTGGCCGAGCTTCTCTCGGCGATTTCTGAAGCACCCGATTTCGTCACTGCGGCGACATTCATGATCGCCCAGTTCGCCGACATCCTCGGAGCGCGGCGAGCCCTGGCGATTACGCTCGACACACCTCCAGAGCGCCTCATCGCGACTGCGTCGGTGGGGTTCGACGATGTACCCGTACCAGCGATCTCGCTCCCCACCGAAGACCTTTCCAACCCGATCGTCGTTTCCGCTCTCTCACTCCATGCCGTAAGCTGCCCGGGCTCGTCGCCGGTTCCTGACCTTCCGTTCGGCGAGTGGACGGCGATTCCATTTCCCCAGCCGCAGTTCCGCGGAGCGCCCCATCTCCTCACCGACATTGAGCTGGACCAGGTCCAGCTCGATGGCTGCGAAGTAAGAGCGCGCTCCGTGGTCGATCGCAGGGGCAAGCTTGGCCACGCTCCCGGAGGTGTTGCTCTCATCGAAGCGTCGGTCGACGACGAGACACTTGGCGCGATCATGAACGCCGCTTCACTGGCGGGCCCCGTTCTCGCGCGCATGGCGGCGGTGGAGGAGTTCCGCCTCTCGACGGGCCGCCTCGATCAGCAACGCGAGATGCTCACTGTGATCGTCAATTCGCTGCCGGATCCGATCGTGATCATCAATGCCTCGCACGACATCGTCGTCCAGAACAGTCGTGCCGAACACCTGCTGTCCAGCGGAGACAAGGATTCCGAGGGCAGGCGCCGTGCGGTGGAGATCAACAATCTCCTGTTCACCTCGCACCTCTCGAAGGCGGCGATGGGATCCAGGGAGGGTGCGGGCTCGCGCGAGCTCAATCTCGTGGATCCCGATGAGGGAACGGACCTCCTGTTCGAAGTCCTGACACACGAGCTCGGGGGACAGGATGGAACTCACGCCGGCGCGACCGTCTCTGTTCTGCGTGATGTGACCGATCTCCGACGCGCGGCCAATGAGCTGGAGCGCCAGGTGCAGCGGGTGCGGCTGGCCGAAATCGACGCCAAGCGCGAGCGCGATCGCTTGAACCTGATCCTCGAGAACGTCGCGGACCCGATCCTGGTGACGGACGATCGGTCCAACATCATTCTGATGAACAAGGAGGCCGAGCAGCTGTTCGAGGCCGACGACAGCGAGAGGTGGGAGCGCTCAGCACTGGTGCAGGCGAACGATACGAAATTCACGACGTTCATCTCCGATTTTACCATCAGTCCCGCGCTGGCGCGCCGGGAGCAGATGAAGCTTCAGATACCGGACACGGGTGTCGAGCTTCCGGTCGAAGTTGTCTCCGGAAAGATTCTGAACCGACGCGGCGAGCCGCTGGCAATCGTGTCGGTACTGCACGACCTGACCGAGCAGGTGGAGAACGAGCGCTTGTACGAGGAGCTCAAGACGTTCTCCGGCCAGCTCGAGGGCCGCATTCAAGCCGCTACCGCGGACCTCGCTGAGCAGAATACCCGACTCCAATGGCAGTCACGCGAGCTCGAGAAGGCGAATCGGCTCAAGTCGGAATTCCTCGCCAGTATGTCCCACGAGCTCCGAACCCCGATCAACGCGCTGATCGGATATGCCTCGCTGATGCTCGACCGGATCTACGGGGATCTGACGCCGCGCCAGGAAGAAGGGCTGAACCGGATTCAGGGCGCCGCCCAGCATCTGCTCGCGCTGATCAACGACATCCTTGACCTCGCCAAGATCGAAGCCGGCCGCATGCCGCTCCACCTCGACGATGTGACGCTCGGCGACATCATGACGGAGATCTCGCAGCAGATCGAGCCGATGGTCAAGAAGAAGGCACTCACCCTGAACATCGAAATGCCTTCGAGAGGCCTCGTGCTTCACACCGACCGCACCAAGGTGAAGCAGATCCTGCTCAATCTCCTCTCGAACGCGATCAAGTTCACCCATCAGGGTGGAATCTCGGTGACGGTCTCAAAGGATGAGGAGGATCTGCGATTCGACGTTCGCGACACCGGAATCGGCATCCGCGAATCTGATATCGACTCGATCTGGGAAGACTTCCGCCAGGTGGATCAGTCCCGGACACGCGAGTTCGGCGGCACCGGCCTTGGACTGAGCATCACCCGCAGGCTAGTCGACGCTCTTGGCGGGCATGCCTTTGCAGAAAGTGTGTTCGGCAGAGGGTCAACTTTTACCGTGGTGCTCCCGATCAGGAGCGTGATTCGGCCCGACGACCCACCACGCGTGGTTGACGAGGTGCCCCCACCGTTGCCCGCCGAGCGTTGACACGCACTCCCTGAAAGGTAGATTGAACCAACGCCCCGAAGCTCTCGGGGCGTTTGCTTTTTCGTCCCTCCGACCGACACATCTGAACAATGTTTGACAACAATACACGCACCATCGTCGTCGTCGGCGCGCAGTGGGGGGACGAAGGCAAGGGGAAACTCGTAGATGTACTCGCTGAGCGGGCGGACTGGGTAGTTCGCTACCAGGGTGGGGCGAATGCCGGCCACACCGTGCAGATAGCCGACAAGTCGTTCGTGCTGCACCAGATCCCGAGTGGAATTCTACACGCCGGCGTGAGGTGCGCGATCGGCAATGGGGTGGTGCTGGACGTAGAGACACTGTTCGCGGAGATCGACGAGCTGGTGTCGGACGGAATCGATGTCGAGGGCCGCCTGTACGTCAGCGACCGCGCCCATCTCGTGCTTCCGTATCACAAGCTGGTCGACGGCCAGAGCTCGGCGAGCAAGGAAATCGGAACTACCGGTCGTGGAATAGGTCCCGCGTACGAGGACAAGTATGGCCGACGGGGGATTCGAGTGCTCGATCTGCGGGAGCCGGAGCGCTTGAGAAAGCTCGTGGAGCGCGGTGTCGCGCACGCCAACATCCAGCTCGCGACCTCCGGGACGAAGCGCGCGGACGTCGATTACACTCTCGGCGTGCTCGACCGTTTCACGAAGAGACTGATGCCGCTAGCCGAGGACGTTGGCCTCAGGATCCATCGTGCAATCTCCGGCGGTGCGGCGGTGCTGCTCGAGGGCGCTCAGGGCTCGCTGCTGGACATCGATCATGGCACCTATCCGTACGTAACATCGAGCAGCACTACATCTGGGGGTGCGGCAACAGGTGTCGGTATCGCGCCGAAAGAACTCGACTCGGTGATTGGGGTGGTGAAGGCGTACACGACGAGAGTTGGGAATGGTCCTCTGCCGACCGAGTTCGACGAGCCACTCGCGTCCCAAATCCGCCAGCTTGGTAACGAGTTCGGTGCCACAACGGGACGTCCACGGAGGTGCGGCTGGTTTGACGGAGTAGTGGTGCGCTATGCGGCGCGAGTGAATGGCCTGACCGATCTGGCTGTCACCAAGCTCGATGTTCTCGACACGCTTGACCGCATCGGGCTGTGCACCGGATATCAGGCACGCGGCGAGGTCTACGAGGAGTTTCCGGGGGACCTGGGCGTGCTCGACCAGGCGGTTCCCAGGTACGAGTGGTACGAGGGATGGAAGACCTCGACCGCTGCCGCGCGCGCGTTGACTGATCTGCCGGCACAGGCGCGCCGATACCTCGATCGCATCCAGGAGCTGGTCGAGACGCCAATCACCTACGTGAGCGTCGGCACTAGGCGCGATCAGATCATCGGAGTGGAAGGCGTGGTTCCCGCTGGCCCGGCCGGCGTCGTCTGAGAGTCGCCGCGCCGATGGCCGACGAAGCCGACATCCTGATCGTTGGCGCCGGGCCGTGCGGCCTCGCTGCGGCGATTTCGGCGCAGAGCGCCGGGCTCAAGCCGCTCGTGATCGATGCAGAAGTCGTCGTCAGCACGATCGCTTCCTACCCGACTTACGTGCGCTTCTTCTCCACTGCGGAGAAGCTGGCGATCGGTGGACTGCCGTTTGTGATCGCCACCGAAAAACCCAGCCGGCGTGACGCGCTTGCCTATTATCGCGCCGCGGTGCTGCATTTCGGGATACCGGTGCGACAGCGTGAAAGAGTAACCGCCATCCAGGGTAGCTCCGGAGATTTTGTGGTGGTGTCACGGACTCAGGCCGGCAAGGAGCAGCTGACGAAGGCCGCGACGGTGGTTGTCGCTACGGGCTTCTTCGGTTCTCCGAACCGTCTCGGCGTGCGAGGTGAGAATTTGCCGCACGTGTCGCACGTCTATCGCGAGGGCCACGAAGCTTTTCTCCAGGATGCAGTCGTGGTCGGCGGCGGTAACTCAGCCGCTGAGGCTGCGCTCGATCTGTGGCGTTCGGGCGCGCGGGTGACGCTCGTTCATTTCGGGCCCACCTTCGACAAGAAGATCAAGCCGTGGGTGCTTCCCGATTTCAGCAATCGCGTGAAGGAAGGCTTCATCACAGCCAAGTGGAACAGCCGGGTAAAAGCCATCGAGGGTGACGCCGTCGTGCTCGATACTGCTCAGGGCGAGGCACGACTCAACGCGGATCGGGTCTACGTCATGACAGGCTTCGCGCCGAGTCTTGATCTGTTGCGCGAGACTGGTGTCCCTATCGACCCTGTTACGGGTATCCCCGCGCACGATCCCGAAACGCTGGAAACATCGGTCCCCGGTGTTTTCATCGCGGGCGTTCTCGTGGCCGGCTACGACGCGAACAAAGTGTTCATCGAGAACGGCAGGTACCACGGAGATCGCATCGTGGCGCGGCTGCTCGGACAGCGCGCACCGGCGGAGCCGAAGTTGAGTGCGGAGCTCGACGCGTAGTCGGGCAGTCCCGGGACGACTAGTTTTCCCCAATGGCAAACCACCCCGATGTGATGGAGAAGCTGGTGTCGCTCGCAAAGCGACGCGGTTTCATTTTCCAGTCTTCAGAGATCTACGGGGGCACCGGCTCCGTCTGGGACTACGGTCCACTGGGTGTCGAGCTGAAGAAAAATCTCAAGGACAGGTGGTGGCACGCCATGGTGCGCGCCCGAGATGACATCGAGGGACTGGACGCAGCGATTCTCATGCACCCCCGCGTCTGGGAAGCCAGTGGTCACGTGGCCGGTTTTGTCGATCCACTGGTTGACTGCAAGAACTGCAAGAAGCGCTTTCGTGCCGACGATCCCCGCATCAAAGGGACACCCGGCACACCCGACGCGCAGTGTCCCGCCTGCGGGATGAAGGGCACTCTCAGCGAAGCGCGTCAATTCAATCTGATGTTCAGGACGTTCATGGGCGCGCTGGAGGACTCGGCGTCGGTAGTGTACCTGCGACCGGAGACCGCGCAGGGCATCTACGTCAACTTTCTGAACGTGCAGCAGTCGACCCGACAAAAGGTGCCGTTCGGAATTGCGCAGATCGGAAAGGCGTTCAGGAACGAGATCACGCCCGGGAACTTCATTTTCCGCACCCGCGAATTCGAGCAGATGGAGATGCAATTCTTCGTCGAGCCGGGGACGGACATGAAGTGGTTCGAGTACTGGAAGCAGCAGCGGATGGACTGGCACCGTGGGCTCGGGCTGGCTGAGGACAGGCTCAAGTTCCACCCGCACTCGAAGGAGGAGCTCGCGCACTACGCGCGCGCTGCCTTCGATGTGCAGTTCGACTTCGGCGGCACCCTCGGCTTTCAGGAGATTGAGGGCGTGCACAACCGCGGCGACTTCGACCTCACTCAGCACCAGGAGTTCTCCGGCAAGAAGCTCGAGTACTTCGATCAACCGAACAACCGGCGGTATGTCCCTTTTGTCGTGGAGACATCGGCCGGCGCCGATCGTACGGCTCTGGCCGTTCTCGTCAACGGGTACCGGGATGAGGCTGTCGAAGGAGAATCGGAGGGGCGTACAGTGCTTGGGCTTCATCCGTCCATCGCGCCGATAAAGGCTGGCGTTTTCCCGCTGGTGAAAAAAGACGGAATGCCGGAGATGGCGCATCGGATCGCCGACGATCTCAGAGCCTCGTTCCCGATTTTCTACGACGACAGTGGCGCCATTGGACGACGCTATCGCCGGCAGGACGAGGTAGGAACGCCGTTCGGGATAACGGTGGACGGCGAGTCGCTCACGAGCGGCACCGTCACGGTAAGAGACCGGGATACGCTAAAGCAGGAGCGCGTGGAAGCCGGAAAGCTGAAAGACTATCTCGCGACGAAGCTCGCGACGTGAGTGCGCTCACGCTCCAGCGCCTGCGAGCTGAAGGGCAGGCGTTCATGGAAGCGATTTCGCGGGAAAGCTATCTCGCGTTTGCCGGACTCAAGAGGACGGCGGAGCTGCAACCGATCTACAAGCAGTACGAACGAATCCTTGGACCCGAAGCGCTGGACCTGACGCTCGGTGCGTTTCGCGACGCGCGGGAGAACAGCGACGAGAAGCGGTCCGCCAAAAACCTGCTGGAGTGGGAGATAGAATCCCAGGCATCAAAGCCGCTGGCGGAGCTGGACGAGCGCGAGATCGAGTGGGAGAACTCCGCAATCATCCGCTCGCCCGACGGGCGCGTCGTTCAGTACCAGGCGGCGCCGATCGAAATCGCCAACACCCGTGATCGCGCCCTTCGGCTCGGACTGGACGAAGCGAGAGCCAAGCTGGTCGAGAAGGAGCACGCTCCCCTCCGGCTGGAGCGATTGCAGCGCGAGAAGGACTACATCGAATCGTTGGATGTCGCCGGTGATTACAACAGCTCCTTCGAGGCGGTGACGGGGATATCGCTCGACACTCTCGCCAGGAGCTGCGAGAAGTTTCTCCGGGACACGGAGCCGATGTGGGACGATATGCTGCCGGGGGTTCTGAAAAAATCCCTAGGGATCAAGGCCTCGGAGGCGAAGCGATCCGACGCTCTTGCCTTGTTCCGGGCGTCCGAGTACGACAGTGCGTTTCCCGGAAACCAGATGGAATCAGTAATGCGCGGTCAGGTTGAAGAGATGGGGATCGATCCGACCGCTGGAGGGCGAGTCATATTCGATGTCGGCGAGCGCGAGGGGAAGCGCTCGCGGGCGTTCTGTTCCCCGGTGCGCGTGCCTGAGGAAGTGTACCTCGTGTTGCGGCCACACGGTGGCCAGAGCGACTACAACACTTTCCTTCACGAGCTTGGACACGCGCTTCACTTTGCGTACGCGAGCCCCGACTACCCCTTCGAGTTCCGGTGGCTCGGCGACAACTCAGTGACTGAATCGTATGCGATGCTATTCGACCACCGGATGCAGGACAAAGGTTGGCTCCGGCGCTATACGGAGCTGGGAACGACCAGGCTCGGAAAATTCTTACGGACGGCTGGATTCGAGGAGCTGCACTTTCTGCGGCGCTACTGCGCCAAATTTCTGTACGAGCGCAGCCTCTACAGCGGCGAAGTGCCGTGGGAGCAGCTGCCTGATCTGTACGTTTCGCTACTCACCACGGCCACCGGTTTCGAGTACAAACGCGCAGACGCGTTCGTGGACGTCGATCCGCGATTCTACTCAGCACGGTATCTCCGGGCGTGGCAGCTCCAGTCTGTGCTCAACGAGCAGCTGACGGCCCGATTCGACGTCGACTGGTTCAGAAACCCCGGCGCGGGCCCGTGGCTCGTCAGCGAGCTGTTCTCGCACGGTCAGCGTGAGACAGCGGAAGAGGTCTCCGCACGGGCCGGCGGCGGAGCGCTGTCGTTCCAGCCCCTGATTCGGAAGATCGAGGGATTGCTTGACGCCTGATTGGAAGAGAGTGAACGTGGAGATCGTATCCACTCTCCAGGCGCTCCTTCGGTTCGACACCACGAATCCGCCTGGCAATGAGCTTCCGCTCGCGCGCCATCTCGAAGCGACTCTCCGTGACGAAGGCATAGAGACGACGCTGTTTGAGCCGCAGCAAAATCGTGCCGAGCTCGTTGGCCGTATTCGCGGCAACGGGCAGAAGCGGCCCGTGATTCTTCTCGCCCATATGGATGTCGTCGGCGTCGAGAGACAGCGCTGGACGGTCGACCCGTTTGCCGGGGAGGTCAGGGACGGCTACGTATACGGACGCGGCGCGATCGACGACAAGGGGATGCTGGCGGCGAATCTGATGACGATGCTGCTCCTCAGGCGAACGCTTTCAGCGGGCGGTCCACCTCTTTCGAGGGACGTAGTATTCCTAGCTACCTCTGATGAGGAAGCTGGTGGTGAGTGGGGAATGGGATGGCTGGTGAAGCACCACCCCGAGGTGCTCGATTCGGAGTTCGCGCTCAACGAAGGGGGGCGGACCCGCATTATCGAGGGCGGTCAGCGGTATCTCGCTGTGCAAAGCGCCGAGAAGGTGTCGCACGTCGTCACTGTCACCGCCCACGGCTCGGCCGGCCACGCGGCGATCCCGCTTCCGGACAACGCGATCTTCAGCCTCGCTCGCGCTCTCGAGACACTGTCATGCTACGCCGAGCCGGTGATGCTGACAGACATAACCCGCAAGTTCTTCGGGCAGCTGGCCGAAGTCTGGCCAAGCGCTGCCGAGAAGAAGGCGATGCTCGATCTTGTCTCGGGCGATCCGAAGCGGGCGGAAGCCGGAGCGGGCGTGGTCTCCAGAATCCCAGTCTTCAACGCGGTGTTGCGGAATGGGATCTCACCGAGCGTTGTCGAAGGGGGGAAGCAGTTCAACGTCATTCCGGCCTCGGCAGCCGCGGTGCTCAACGTCCGCACACTGCCCGGTCATTCAATCGACAAGGTGGTGAACCGGTTGAGGGCGATCGTAACGGAGCCGGGTGTCACGATCGAGATCACCCATCGGGGCGAAGAGGCGCCGGCGTCGGATCCCGGCTCGGAGATGTTCAGCGCCATCGCTGGAGCGGCGCGCGAGCTCGATCCTGAAATGGCCGTGGTGCCTTATCTCAGCACCGGAGTAACCGACAGCGCAAGGTTGAGGCGGCTAGGAGTCCAGGCCTACGGTGTTCTCCCGTTTCCGATGGTGCAATCGGACGAGGAGCGCATGCATGGGAACGATGAGCGCGTGCCGTTGGAATCGCTCTACTTCGGCATTCGGCTCATTTACGGCGCAATCGAACGCATCGCGCGATGAGCTTTGAGCTT
>JALYKQ010000135.1 GCA_030774675.1 Gemmatimonadota bacterium
TACCGGATCGATCAGCGCGCGGCGCAGACACAATCCCCGCCAGAACCGTTGCGGTTACCGGCCCCATTGAACCAACTTCCCTGGGATCTCGCGAAAGACCAGTTCGGAGCCCAAGGGGCTAATTTCATTGGGGTTATGGGAGCACTAATGGTCCGGGCCGCGAAAGACCAGTTCAGGGCGTATCTGATTGATCCGACGAGGCTTTCCGGCATACTTCCCCTTTCGCCGGGAAAGACCAGTCCGGGTTTCGGCCATACTGAACCCCGAGCAGGCGACGATGCAACTGGAGTTTCACCAACTCGACCGGCGATGGGAACACCTGCGAGTCCGCCAACCGCACCGGCAGCGGCGCCTGATGGCGTCGCTGGCTGAGTCGGGCCAGCAGACGCCGATCGTGGTGGTCCTCTCCCCAGACAATCGCGACCGCTACCTGGTGATCGACGGCCACAAGCGCATCGCGGCGCTCCAACAACTGGGCCGGGACACGGTCGAAGCCACCGTCTGGGCAATGAGCGAAGCCGAAGCTCTGCTGCTGGACCGGTCGTTGCGTTTCAGTCCACAGGAAAGCGCGCTGGAACAAGGCTGGCTGTTGTCGGAGATGGAGCAACGCTTTGGCTACTCGCTGGAGGAGTTGGCGCGGCGCTTCGACCGCAGCGTGAGTTGGGTGTCGCGGCGATTGGCGCTGGTCGAGTTGCTGCCGGAAGCGATCCAGCAGCAAGTGCGCGAAGGAGCGATTACGGCGCAACTGGCGATGAAGTATCTGGTGCCGGTGGCGCGAGTCAACGTGGAGGATTGCGCGCGGATGGCCGCCATTTTCGTCCAGCACCGTTGCGACACACGGCAGGCTGGACAACTCTATGCCGCCTGGCGGGACGGCTCGCGCGTGGTCCGCGAGCGCATCCTCGCCGAGCCGGAACTGTTTTTGAAAACGCAGCGGCAGCCGCCAGCCGCACCTACAACTGCCGCCGCTGAGTTCGAGCGCGACCTGGCCATGGCCGCCGCCATCGTGCATCGCGCCGGCCGGCGTCTGGCGGAAGCATCGGCGGAAATGGATGCCGGGCAACGGGAACAAGCCCGGCGCCAGATCGAAAGCGCGCGCCGGGAACTCGACCGGATGGCGCAGCGAATCGGAAAGGAACAGGAACCAACACATGTTGAGCCAGGCGCAACGAACCGCGATTCTGGAACTGAGTGCGCAGGGAGTGACCAAGCGCGAGATTGCGCGCGTATTGAAACTCTCACGCCTGAGCGTGCGCAAAGTGCTGCGCTCGAACTCCACCCAGGTTCCGGAAATCCAACGGGCGGAGAAAGCCGAACCCCACCGGCAACAGATCCTCGATCTTTTAAACACCTGCAAGGGGAATCTCGTGCGAGTCCATGAGGAGCTAACGGCGGGTGGCGCGGCGCTGTCGTATCCGGCGCTGACCGCATTTTGCCGCCGGCAAGGCATCGGACAAACACCGGCCGTGCCGGCGGGCCAGTATCATTTCGATCCGGGCGAGGAGATGCAGCACGACACGTCTCCGCACGAAGTCGAGGTGGGCGGCAGGAAGTACAAGGCGCAGACCGCCTCGGCGGTGTTGTGCTACTCGCGCATGCTGTTCTTCCAGATCAACCCCACGTTCCAGAGGTTCGATTGCAAGGCGTTCCTCACCGATGCGCTCCAATACATGGGCGGCACTGCGAAGCGCGTGATGATCGACAATACGCATGTGGTGGTGCTGCGAGGCACGGGAAGGGAAATGATTCCCGTGCCCGAAATGGAAGCCTTTGCGGAACGCTTCGGATTCCGCTTCGTGGCGCATGAGCGCGGCGACGCCAACCGCTCGGCGCGCGTGGAACGCCCGTTCTCCTTCATCGAAAACAACTTTCTGGCCGGCCGCACGTTCGCCAGTTGGGAGGATCTGAATCAACAGGCGCGCCAGTGGTGCGACCGCGTCAACTCGACCTACAAGAAACATATCCGGGCCGTGCCGCGCGAGCTGTTCGCCATCGAGCGCCTGCATCTCAAACCGCTGCCGGCGTGGATTCCCGAAGTGTATCGTCTGCATCAGCGCACGGTGGACGTGGAAGGATACGTCTCCGTGCATTCCATTCGCTACTCGGTTCCGGTCTCCTGGATCGGGCGCAGGGTGGAAGTTCGCGAGACCCGGGACAAGATCGAGATCGAGCTCGATGCGCGTCACCTCGTCACGCACGTCCGCGTCGTGACTCCGCAGTCACAGCGGATCACGCTGGCCGCACATCGGCCGCCGCGCGGGGAAGGCGTGAAGCGCAGCGATCCGCACCCCGAAGAGCAAGCCATCTTGCAGGCCGCGCCGGAGATTGCCGGGTATGTGACGGCGTTGAAGCAAAAAGGCCGCCAGGTGGTGGCTCTTGCCCTGCGCCAACTGTTGCGTTTACTCCGGGAATATCCACGCGAGCCGTTCCTGGCCGCGGTGAGTGAAGCTGCCCAGTATGGACTCTACGATCTGGACCGGCTGGAACGGATGATTCTGCGCCGCGTGGCGCGCGACTACTTTC
>JALYKQ010000136.1 GCA_030774675.1 Gemmatimonadota bacterium
ACACAGCTCCGCAATCAGTGAGATCTCCTCTCGAGCAAAGACTCGTCCGGTTGGATTGTGCGGAGTATTCACCACGATTGCGCGAGTCTTGTTCGAGAACGCCGCGCGCAGCTTGTCGGGATCGAGCTTCCAATCCGGCGCTTCCAACGGCACAAACACTGGCTTCGCTCCCGCGAGAATCGCGTCGGGCCCATAGTTCTCGTAATACGGCTCGAACACGACCACTTCGTCACCAGGATCAACGAGCGCCAGGAACACCGATGCCATCGCTTCCGTCGCCCCACAGCACACCGTGATCTCCCGTTCCGGATCCACGTCCATCCCATACCACTTGCGGTACTTCTCGGCGATCGCCAGCCGGAGCACCGGACTGCCCCAGGTGATCGCGTACTGATTGATGTCGCCGTGGATCGCCGCGCAGGCAGCATCCTTCATCGGCTCGGGCATCGGGAAATCGGGAAACCCCTGCGCCAGATTGATCGCGCCGTACTGGTTGGCGACGCGCGTCATCTCGCGGATCACCGACTCGGTAAACGTGCTCGCTCTCGTGGCGGTGGCCCCGCGTCTGGACGCCTTTTGTGTGTCAGTCATGATTCTTGAGCCCGGCTGCGACAAGGAAATTGATTTGACAAATCATATCACTTTCACAATGATGCGCGAGACGGCTCAATCCCGCCGCCTACTGCGTTGACACAAAATAGACATTCGAGTGATACGAAATCGATATCTCTATACCCGGAACGCGCTCGCACGCTCTCTCTTGCTCGTCCCCGTCGCACAACTGCCCTCGGCGATTCTCTACACCGCCGATTGCCAGCCTTCGACGGTCACTGTCATGGTCATCGACGCAGGAGCGCGGTATCCGCTCGGCAACGCCGACGTAATCGATCTCGCGACCGGACAACACCGCTTTACCGACGAGCGCGGACAGGCGCGATTGACCTGGCCGAATGACGGACAACTGCGTCTGCGGGTGCGCGAGGTTGGATACCAGCCGCTACAGCGGACGCTGCAGCGAGCCACGGCAGCGGAGGAAGCCACCACATTCGCGATGAGCAGAGTTGCGTACGTGATACCACCTTTAAGGGCGACTAGTCACTGTGCGACCACTGACGATTCCGCATCGCTCGCGCTCTCCGTCGCCGTACTGGATCAGCTCAAACAGGGAGCTGAGAAGTACACGGAATTCCGCCGGCTCTACCCCTTCGAGGCGAGCATCGAGCGGCGCACCGCCAGGATCCCCGAGCAGGGGCCTGTCAAGCGCATCGTTCGCGAGAACGAGACGTTCAAGTCCGAGAACTTCGAGCCCGCCTACCGCCCTGGAGACGTCGTCCAGTACAAATGGGATGGCAGCTTCCTCGCGCCGATTCTGTTTCTGTCCACACTCGGGGACTCTGTTTTCTGGGGCAATCACTGCTTCGTCGCACGCGGCATGGAGTCGTATCAGGGAGTGCGCGTGATTCGCCTGGAATTCTCGCCGAGCCCAGATGTGCGCGGACCCGATTGGGCAGCGTCTGCGGTAATCGATTCGGCAACCAGCTACCTTCTGCGCCTCGATTTCCATCTCGTGCATCTCGATCCACGCAAAGGACTGGCGCGGCTCGAGGGATACCAGACCTTCAAATCGCCGTCCCCTTTCGTCATCATGCCCGATAGCGTCGTCGCCATCTGGTGGACGCGGAAGAAATCGGACGACGATCCAAACTGGGGCCAACAGCCGGACTTCGCGCAGAGTCTGCACATCGAGGGGCTGAAGTACCGAAAGGGAACGCCCCCCGCCTACCGCGACTGACTGCGCCTATCATAACGGTTACTGGCGGGAGGGGCTTTTCAATCTGACTTCGATAATCCCGCTGGCACCCCGCTTCCGAATTTTGCCCCCGACTCGCCGACGTCGTAATAACGGATGTCTCCTACCTGATAGACCGGGATGTCCCGAAGTGCGCCGATGCGGCCGGACGGCCGACCATCGATGACCACGAGCGCGTACTCACTGCTGTCGCTAGGCCCGACGAGCGATTGCACGCAACGCGCAGCCAGCCACTTTGGACGCAGACGTGATACGAGGTCGTACGCGGTCCGACCCTCGCCGCTAAAGGCGGCGATCTGCTCGGCAGCCACCACATTAATGCTTCGAGCAGCCGCGGATGCGCTCGACGTTCCGGATGTGCCGGCGGCGCAGCCGAACTCGTCGCGATTGCAACCAGATAGAGCTGTTGGCTGTTCATCATTTCCCCGGTAAGCGCGTTCCGTCAAATTGCTATCAGGCCGCTCGTTTCACAAATCCGCCAAAACCCGGATCGGTCGCCTCGCGAGCTACGACGCTGACTTCCGCGAATGACTCACCGCCCGCGGGCGCTCCGTTCCTTTAACCCGCAGATATCCGACGACCATTTTCGCCAGCTCTGCCGCGGTCTCGCTGCCGCTCGATAGCATATCCCTCGCTCCCGGCTCGGAGACGACCGAGCTCTCGAGTGCGTGGCCGATCAAGCCTGCCACAAACCGAATCGCACGCTCGGGATGCGGATGCCCAATGTCCTTCCGGCGATCCCTCAACACCGCCTCGAACAGCTGAAACCGTTTCATCCTCAGCTTCTCGGCATGCTCCCGATACCCGGAATCGGAGTGGGTCGCCGCATAAAGCAGCAACGCCCGAATGAGGGACCTCCGAGTCCGGTAATCTTCCACGATTCCTGCGACGAGGGTCGTCACCAGCTCGATCGTTGGCGTGTCGACCCACTTTGCCGGATCGAGCGCGAACTGGTTTGCGGCCAGTAGATCGGAGAAGAACCGCTCGTAGACGGCGCGCAGCAGCGTATCCTTGTTGGGGAAGCGCTTGTAGACGTTGCCCACCGAAACTCCAGCTCCGGCCGCGATCGCGGGGACCGTCGCACCTTCGAGCCCCACGAAATCCAGCATCTGCTCGGCCGCGTCGAGCAGGCGTCCCAGGGTCTGCTTGCCACGTTCGTGGACCACTGGCAGGGCCAGCTCACCGGGTCGGCTTTCCCAAATAGGTCCTCCGGTAGCCATCATAAGTGAATAATAGTTCACCTATAAGTGAAAGACAATTCACCTCTGGCTCATTTCTTCTACCGATGATAGCTTCTTGTTCCAAGCACCGAGAGAGGACCAATGCCGCAGTTCCTGATCGAGCGCCAGATTCCGGGCGCGGGCAAGCTGTCGAGTGACGAGCTCAAGGCAATTTCACTGAAGTCGTGTAGCGTGATCCACGACATGAATACCGCCGGCAGGGACGTGCAGTGGGTGAACAGCTTCGTCACCGGCGACAAGATCTACTGCGTTTACAACGCCCCCGACGAGAAAACAGTCAAGGAGCACGCGAGCAAAGGGGGATTCCCCGCCAACAGCGTCATGGAAGTCGCTCGCATGATCAGCCCGATCACCGCCGAGACGGGCTGATCCTCACTTCACCCTGCTCCTGACTTCGATCACGCCACCCATCCCGGCACGAATCCCGAATCTGGCCCCGGACTGGGTAACGTCGTAGTAACGAATATCCGCTACCTGATAGGCCTGGATGTTCTTGAGCGACTCGAGCTCGCCATAAGGCTGCCCGTCGACGTAGATCGCCGCACGGTCGCTGGCTTGGGGATTCGAGGACATTGGCCCATGCGGGGCCAGCCAGTTCGGACGGAGCCGAGCTACCGCCGCGTATGCTGTCCCGACGTCGGCGTGAGCCGCAGCAATCTCCTCGCCAGTTAGAATCGACGGCGTTCGAGGGATCTGGGATGCACCCGGCAGACCGGGTGTGGCTCCTCCGCAGCCCAGTACAGCCGCAACCGCAATCAGACAAAGCTGTTTGACCGACATACCGACCTCCAGTTGGACATCAGCAGGATCACCGTCGAGACAGTCCGACCTTCGTTATCGTCCTCCCAATTTCGACAGCGCCGCTCTGATCAATTCTGCCGCCGATTTTCCGCCGCCGCCAGCATCCAGGGCGGCCCGAAGTCCGCGATCGGCGTCCGCGCTCGAATAGCCCAGCGAAACGAGCGCCCGCATCGCGTCGTCCGCCGCCGCGCTCGCGGGCGCCGCCGCAGTCCCCGTCGTCTCGCCCAGTCCGTCCAGCTTGTCGGCTAGATCGAGAATCAAGCGCTCAGCCTTCTTCCGACCAACCCGCGGCACGCTCTGAAGCGTCGGAATATCCTTCTCCCTGATCGCCCGAATCAGCCGGGTGGCCGAGAGCGCCGACAGCATTCCGATCGCCAGCGAAGGCCCGACCCCGTTCGCGGTGAGCAGCTTCTCGAACAGGCGCTTCTCGAAGACGCTCGCGAACCCGAACAGCTGCCACGAGTCCTCCTTCACCACCAGCGAGGTGTGCAGCGTCAGATCTTCGCCTACCCGCGGCAGGGTCTCATAAACTCCGAGCGGAATCGTCAGCTCATAACCGACACCACCGCTCGTCATCACCTCGAGCGAGTCGAGGTCCTTCGCGACCAGCTTTCCGTGAATCAATCCGATCAATTGTTCAGCCCGTCGGACCGATGTATTCTGCGCGCCGGATCGGCTCGATCCTGGGCAGGTCGGGCGCCAGCGCGTAACAAAGCGCGGCCGCGACGCCATCGGCGGCGTCGGTCGGCTGGGGCGGTGACTTGAGCCTCAACAACCGCATCACCATGAACTGCACCTGGAGCTTGGTGGCCGCGCCCGTTCCCGCTACGGCTTTCTTGATCTCCGACGGCGGAAATTCGTGAATCTCCATGCCGGCCTGGGCGGCGGCCAGTAGAATCACCCCGCGAGCGTGGCCGAGCACCATGGTCGTGCGCACGTTGCGGGCGTAGAAGATGTCTTCGATGGAGAGCACTGCCGGCTTGTGCCGCCGAATCAGCTCCAGCACTCCCTCGTGGATCTCCCCCAGGCGCTGCGGCAGTGCGTCTCGCGGCTTCGTCCGTATCACCCCGCATTCGACCAGAGCGAGCGGGTTGCGGCCCTCCTTCCGAACTATTCCGTAGCCCGTCACCGCGGTCCCGGGATCGATCCCGAGGACGACTACGGGCTCGGACTCACGCACCGGACATCTGCTCTAGGTCCATGTCGAAATTCGCGGAGACCTTCTGCACGTCGTCCAGGTCCTCGAGCTCGTCGAGCAGCTTGACCAGCGACTCCGCGTTCTTCCCCGCCACGTGTACCGTGCTCTTGGGAATGAACGCCACCTCGGCCTCGATTATCGGGAAACCTGCAGCCTCGAGTGCCGACTGCACCGCGTGCAATCCATGAGGATCGGTGGTGACGACCAGCTGCTCGCCGTCCGCCTTGAAGTCTTCGGCGCCGGCGTCGAGCGCAGCCTCCAGCACCTTGTCTTCGTCGTACTTGCTGCCATCGAGATAGATCTGACCCTTGAGATCGAACAGGTACGACACCGAGTGCGGGGTGCCGAGATTGCCGCCAAGCCTGGTGAGCCTGTGCCTGATTTCCGCGACTGTGCGAGTGGGATTGTCGCTCAAAGCGGAGATGAGGATGGCGACCCCACCTGGTCCGTAGCCTTCGTAAGTCACCTCGGTGTAGTGAACACCTTCCAGCTCTCCCGTCCCTTTTTTGATCGCGCGGTCGATGTTGTCCTTGGGCATCGACCTGGCTTTCGCCGCATCGATCGCCGTCCGGAGTCGCGGGTTATGAGCGGGGTCACCGCCGCTCAGCTTCGCTGCCATCGTGATCTCACGAATCAGCTTGGTGAACTGCGCCCCCCGCTTGGCGTCGGTCGCCGCCTTGTAATGCTTGATCTGCTTCCACTTGCTATGGCCGGCCATTCTCAGCTCGGTTGAAATTGTGTCACGGTGTGCCGCGGGTGCGCTGACGTCGGCGACGCCGACAGATCCGTGAGCAGCGCGTTCAGCTCCGCGCGTGCTGCCTCATCTAACTGCGAGGCCGCGGCTTTGACAAGGTCCGTGAAAGCGATCGCGCACCGCGCCCGGTCGAGTCCGCTCAATGCGCCGAAGATGCCGAACGCAGTGGACCTGATCCCGCTCGGAACCGCCAGGGACGACAGCCATTGCTTGGTGTTCTCGGTCCGTTCCACCATCAGCTCGCGGGTCATCTCATAAGGAGGGAGGATCCCGGCGCAAAGGCGACCCAGCTGGATGCAAGCCACCAGGGTCTCCCGGTCTCCACCCAGCGATGCCCGACCCGACAACGCGGTAAGTGCGCGGAATCGAAAGACAGGGGTGGCTAGGGCGTATCGCGGCGTCTGACCGATCACTCTCCGAATCTAGGCACGGACTCACCCCCCGGCTACATTCCGACGTATGGCCGTGCCGGTCCTGAACCCCCCAAAATCGATACTCTGGGTAGATGATGAAGGTGAGCTGTTGGAGCCTCACCGCATCTTCCTGCGCTCCAAAGGCTATACCGTAGAGTGGGCGTCCAACGCCGACGACGCGGTCGAGCTGCTGAGGCGCCGGCCGTTCGATATCCTCCTCCTCGACGAGCAGATGCCGGGAAAGCGCGGCCTGGAGATTTATCGCGACGTCCGCGAGATCGCTCCGACCCTGCCGGTCGTGATGGTGACCAAGAGCGAGGAAGACTCGACCCTCAAGGAAGCCATCGGCGTCAACGTCCGCGACTATCTGGTCAAGCCGATCAACCCGCGGCAGGTGCTGACCGTCGTGACCAGGATTCTCGAGGGGCCCCGCATCCGCCAGCAGGCGATCGCGCGCAGCTTCGTCGAGCGGTTCCGCGCGATCGAGCTGGAACGGGACCACAACCTCGACTGGCGTGGGTGGATCGACCGCTACGATGAGCTGATGCGCTGGGATGTCGATCTCGCGGCTGCGGGCGAGATGGGACTCTATGAGTCGCTCCAGGGTCTATATCCGGACATGCACCGCGAGTTCGCGTCGTACATGAAGGACCACTATCCGGCGTGGCTCAGGAATCTCGAGGGGAACCGGCCGCCGCTCTCCATCGACATTGTCTCCGAGTTTCTGCTGCCGATCCTCGAGCGCGACAAGGCGGCGGTGTTCATCGTCGTCGATTGTCTCCGGCTCGATCAGTGGCGGGTGCTGGAGCCATTGCTCGCTCCCTTCTTCGACGTCGAGACCACGCATTACTACGCGGTGCTTCCGACCGCGACTCCGTATTCCCGCAACTCTCTCTTCAGCGGACTCTTTCCAGGCGAGATCGCGGCGCGGCTCCCCGACTGGTGGGGTAACGCGGATCGCGAAGACGAGTCGCTCAACGCCCACGAGCGCGAGCTGCTGGAGTCGCACCTCGAGGAGCTGTGCGGCAAGACGCCGGTTCGCTATCAGAAAATCTCGACCGCCGCAAACTCGGATGAATTGGAGCGTCATCTCGGCACCGCCATCGGACCCGAAGGCGTGAGCGCGTTCGTGTTCAACTTCGTCGATCTCCTCACCCACGGCCGCAGCGAATCCCAGATCCTGTACGAAGTCGCGCGCGATGAGATCGCTCTGCGGCAGATCACCCGGCAATGGTTCCAGCGCTCGGCGTTGTTCAGCGTGCTGAAGGAAGCTTCGCGGCGAAAGATCTCTGTGCTCCTCACCACGGATCACGGGAGCATTCACTGCAACACGCCGGCGACGGTGTACGCCAAGCGGGATGCGAGCGCCAACCTCCGCTACAAGTTCGGCGAAGATCTGCGGGCGGAGCGGCCCGACCAGGCCCTGTTGTTCTCCAACGAAGACATGCTGCGACTTCCGCGGCGTGGCGCGGGCGGGAATACCTTGCTCGCCACCAATGACTGCTTCTTCGTCTACCCGACGAAGCTGCGTGAGTACCAGAGCCGCTATCGCGGATCGTTCCTCCATGGCGGGGTGACGCCCGAAGAAGTAATCCTCCCGCTGGCGCTGCTCACTCCAAGGCGGTAGTGCCGGTCTACCAACGGCTTCTGCCGTACCTGCGCCCGCACGGTTGGCGCATGGCGATCACGATCGTGGCGAATCTCATCGCCGCGCTCCTCGATGGCTTCGCGATCGCGCTGCTCATCCCGTTCCTCAACATCCTGTTCCACCAGCCGGCCGCGGCGATGCCGAAGGGCTTTCTCGGTAACCTCCTCCACACGATCGTGGGAAACCGGATCATTCCTGGTGACGAGATGCGGTCGCTCCGGAACGTCATCATCCTGGTGATGATCGCGGTGATCCTCAAGAATCTTCTGGTGTGGATCGCGGGACAGTTCGGCGCGACGCTCCAGGAATACGTCACCCGCGATCTCCGCAACTCCGTTTACCGCCATCTCGCCCATCTCCCCCTCGGCTACTTCACCCAAATGAAGGCGGGCCAGATCCTTTCGCGGGTGATCAACGACACCTTCGAGACGCGGCTCATCCTCACCCAGATCGTGACCCAGTCGCTGCAGAGCGCATCACTTGTGCTGGTGTACATCGCGATCCTGTTCAGCATTTCGTGGAAGCTGTCGCTCGTTGCGCTGGTGATCCTGCCGCTGCTCGGCTTCTCGCTGCAGCCGATGCTCAGGAAGCTTCGACGCGGAAATCTCCGGCGCGGAAATGTCCACGGCGAAATGACCAGCGTGCTGCAGGAGACGATCAGCGGCATCAGGCTGGTCAAGGCGTCGAGTGCCGAGAGCTACGAGGAAGCGAGATTCGCCGAGGGCAGTAACAAGTACGCGCGCAGCAGCCTGAAGCTGGCGCGTCTGGCGCTGCTGGCGCCGCCGATCACGGAGATAATCGGGACGCTCATTGCCGTTCTCATTCTGTGGATTGGTGCCTGGCAGGTGCTAAGGGGCGGGACCATGACCGGGGCGACGCTGCTCGCCTTTCTCACGCTCGTGCTTCGACTGCTACAGCCTCTCAAGCAGCTGTCGCAGATGCGGACCACGGCACAGTCGTCGCTCGCTTCGGCCGAGCGTCTGTTCGAGATCCTGGACTCGCCGGCGGAGTTTCAGCGCGATCGGGGAACACGAGAGAAGGCCGTGTTCGAGCGCGACCTCAGATTCGAGAACGTCACCTTCTCGTACGGTGATGCCGCGGTTCTGACGGGGATCGACCTCACGGCGCGAAAGGGAGAAGTCGTCGCACTCGTTGGCCCGAGTGGATCGGGGAAGAGCACTCTGGTGGATTTGATTCCTCGCTTCTACGAGCCCAGGCAGGGTCGCATTACAGTAGACGGGGTCGACACGCGCGAGATAAAGCTGCCGGCGCTGCGCACGCTCACTGGAATCGTGAGCCAGGAGACCGTTCTCTTTCACGACACAGTGCGCAACAACATCGCTTACGGCGCGGCGGAGAAGTACACCCAGGCGCAGATCGAGGCCGCGGCCCGCGCCGCCAACGCGCACGATTTCATCATGGAGCTTCCGCGCGGCTACGACACACTTCTGGGCGAGCGCGGCACGCGACTGTCAGGAGGTCAACGCCAGCGACTGGCGATCGCACGGGCCTTGCTGAGTGATCCCCCGATCCTCATTCTCGATGAGGCTACCTCCGCTCTCGACACCGAGTCGGAGCGGCTCGTGCAGGAAGCAATCGACCGCCTGCTGCGGGGAAGGACGGTATTCGTGATCGCCCACAGGCTCTCGACGATCGCGCGCGCCGATCAGATCCTGGTGCTCGATCGCGGCGAGATAGTTGAGCAGGGCAGCCACGCCGAGCTATTGGCGCGGCGCGGGGCGTACTACCGCTTGTATTCGTTGCAGTTCGGGGATGCGGACGAGGCATCGATGGTTCCTTCAGCAGGGTAAAGGGATTGCACGTTTTATTTCTGCATACAGCTCGGGAGTGGTCGGGAACGGCGAGGCTCTTTGCGAGGGCCGCACGCGGAGTCTCCGAGCGTGGCGCCAAGGTCACTTTGCTCGTGACCCCCGACAGCAACGTCCATCTTGCGGTGTCGCCACGGCGCGATCCAAACCAGCCACGCCACACTCCGATCCCGGAGCCATTCGAGATCATCCCCTTCTCGACCGAAGGCTCGTTCTTTTCCGCCGCGAGAAGGCTGAAGAAGATTTTTCGTCGCTGGGACGCCGATTCCATCTTCGTCACCACCGACCGCGAGCACTTGATCGCTGCCACCGCGTGTTGGCTGAGCCGGAACGGAGCGGTGGTTCGTTGGACTCCTTCCGGACAGAAGCTGGACATGGGTCCAGGTGGCCGCTGGGGAACCCGCTTGGCCAGGACTTCGTTTCTCTTTGCCAGCGAGACCGACCGCCGCGCCGCGAACATTCCCAAGCGAGCGCTGGATTCCGCGATCGCCGAGATCGGCATCGATGTCGCGAACTATCCGGTCAACGGCACGAAGCCTCAAGCCGGCGAAAGCGAATCCGCGAACGAACAGAGAGAAGAAGAGCCGCGGAAGTACATAGTCTGCGTCTACGACCCAACCGCGCGCGGACGGGCCGCGACCGCGATTCGCACGATCTCGATGTTGTCGCCCCGACATCCCAATTTGAGACTGATCATCGTCGGGCCGGGCTCGGACGACGAAGACCTGCGTATGCAGGCGGCCGCACTGCGGGTCTTGCATCTCATCAGCTTCCTCGGTGAGCGGGACGACCAGATCAGCCTCATGCGGGACGCGCATCTCGGATGGGTGGTCGCGGACGGAGACACGGGTGCGTACGGGGTCCTCGATCTGATGGCGCTCGCTATTCCCACCGTCGCCACGGAAGGAGGAGTCGCGCAGCGCTACATCGCGCATGGCATCAGCGGAGCGCTCTATGCGCCGGATGACTCCGCGTCGACCGCCGCGACCGTCGCCGGGATGCTGACCAGTGAAGAGACCCGAGAGGCGATGGGCAAAGCGGCTCGCGTCCGGGTGGCAAGGGAGTTCCCTGAGGAGCAGATGATCGAGGGCTTCGATCGCGCCGCCAACAGCGCGCGCACCCGGGGCCGAAGCTAAGGGTGACGCCTTCCAATCGCGGCTCGCCCGGCGTCACGGCGGTGATCGCGGCGCACGACGAATCCGAGAACATCGAGAAATGCATTGCGAGCGTGGAGTGGGCGAGCGAGGTCATCGTCGTCGAAAACGATTCGATCGACGACACCGTCGACCGCGCACGCGGCGCCGGCGCCACGGTAATCAGCCCGAAGTTCACCACCATTGGCGCTGCCCGGAACCAGGCGATAGAGAGAGCCCGAACTCCGTGGATCCTCGTCGTGGACGCAGACGAGCGCTGCACTCCGGAGCTGGCCGCGGAGATCAGAAATATTGTCGACGCGCAGCCGAGTTACTCCGCCTTTCGGGTGCCACGCCGCAATTTCTTTTTGGGGAAAGAAATCCGGCACGGAGGCTGGGGAACCGACAGGCCCGTCCGCCTGTTCAAGCGGGAGCTTCGCTATGACGCGAGCCTCGTCCACGAGCACGTCAACGTGACCGGCGAGACCGGAACTCTGAGCAGTGCGCTGCTGCACTACACCTATGTCTCGCTCGACCAGTACTTCGAGAAGTTCAACCGATACAGCCGCTGGTGGGCGGAACAGAATCACGCGCGCGGACGGCGGGGCTCCGCGGCGGCGGTGGTGTTCAAGCCTCCGGCGAGATTCGTCAGCATGTATTTCTTGAGGGGGGGCTTTCTCGACGGCGCGCACGGGCTCGTTCTCGCGTGTCTCGCAGCCGCGAGCGTGATGGCCAAGTACGCGCGGCTATGGCAGATGGGTCTCCGCAACGGGCGTTAAGCTTTCTTTCCCGCCCAAGCCGCGATCTCTTTCACAACGCGGCCAATCTGCTCGTCGGTAAGCTCTGGGAACATCGGCAGCGATAGCTGCTCCCGCGCGATCGTCTCCGTCACGGGAAGGTCGCCCGCCTTGTAGCCCAGATCCGCGTAGGCGCGCTGGAGATGCACCGGAATCGGGTAATGAATACCGGTATGAATTCCGGCCGACTGGAGCGCCGCCTGGAGCTCCGCGCGCCGCTCGTGATAAACGCCGTAGATATGGTAGACGTGCTTTCGGCCTTTCGTCTCTGTGGCGTGCCGGATTCCCGAATCATGGAGCAGCTCGTCGTAGCGCTTTGCGTGTGCACGCCGGGCATCGGTCCAGTTCTCGAGCTGGCGCAGCTTCACTCGCAGGATCGCTCCCTGAATCGCGTCCATCCGGTAGTTGAACGCGTGCAGGTCGTGGTAGTACTTCTTCTCCTGTCCCCAGTCGCGCAGAAGACGCATCGTGTGCGCGTAGCTGTCGTCGTTCGTGGTGGCGATGCCCGCCTCGCCATAGGCACCGAGGTTCTTTCCCGGATAGAAGCTGAATCCGGCTATCTGGCCGATCCCTCCGACCCGGCGGCCCTTGTACTCGGCGGCGTGCGCCTGTGCCGCATCCTCGATCACGAGGAGGTTCCGGCGCTTCGCGATTTCCATGATCGGATCCATGTCGGCGGGCTGACCGTACAAATGAACCGGCATGATCGCGCGGGTGCGGGACGTTATCCTCGATTCGATCTGGTTGATGTCCATCGTGCACGTCACCGGGTCGATATCGACGAAGACCGGCGTCGCGCCAGTGTACCTGATAGCGGAGACGGTGGCGATGAAGGTCATGGAGACGGTGATGACCTCGTCACCCGCCTTGATACCGGCGGCCAGAAGCGCGACATGAAGCGCACTGGTGCCCGTGTTCACCGCCACTGCATGCCGGACGTCGTGACGGGCGGCAAACTCCTTCTCGAATGCCTCAACCTCCGGTCCGAGCACGTAGGTCGTGCTCGCCAGCACGCGGAGAACTGCTTCGTCCACTTCACTCTTGATCGACGCGTACTGCGTCTTCAGATCCAGAAATGGGACGGTCATGAACTTTGGCCGCTGTTCTCGAGCTCGATTGCCGCGCCGCGCTTCTCCATCGACTTGTCCGCGGCTTCCAGCATCCGGACGATAGCGAGCCCACGCTCACCCGGTGTGACTGGCTTCTCGCTGCCGTCGATGCAATTGCGGAAGTGGGCGACCTCGAGCCGAAGTGCCTCGGTCTCATTCACCTTGGGTGACCACAGGTCACCCGTTCGATAGCTGATGAGCAGCTTCCGCAGATCGTCAGGCGTCTCGGTGACAGTGATGCCCTTGTCGTAGATCTTGACTTTCTCGCTCGTCTCTAAGTCGTCGTAGACGATCATCCGCTTGCTTCCGCCGACGAGGGTACGCCGTATTTTGACCGGGGACAGCCAGTTGACGTTGATGTGCGCGATGATGTCCCTGTCGAAGAAGAGCGTCATGAAGGCGACGTTGGCTGGCTGCCCCGGCACGTGACTCAATCCCGTCGCGGACACCGCCACGGGATTCACGCCAACGACGAAGTCCATGATCGAAAGATCGTGGACGGCGAGATCCCACATGACATTCACGTCGTGCTGGAAGAGCCCGAGGTTGACGCGAGTCGAATCGTAGTACTGGAGTCGGCCGAAGGACTCTTCGCTGATGACATCGCGAATCTTCCGCACGGCGCCCGTGAATACGAAGGTGTGATCGACCAGCAGTACGAGCTTCCGCTGCGCCGCCTTCTCGATCATCTGCGCGGCCTGCGCGGAAGTCGAGGCGATCGGTTTTTCAACCAGGACGTGCTTGGCGGCCCGGAGTGCACCCATTGCCAGCTCGAAGTGCGTGGCAACCGGAGTTGCGATCGCGATCGCATCGATGGCTGGATTCCGGAACAGGTCTTCCGGGTTCCTGCTCGTTGTGACGGTTGGGTAGAGGCGGCTCACTTCCGCGAGCCTGGCTTCCGACCTGTCGCACACGGAGACGACTCGCCAGCCGGTGTCGCTCATGAAGTTTCTCACGAGGTTCGGACCCCAGTAGCCGTAACCGATCACGCCCACGCCAGGCATGCGAATCCGTTTCGCTCAGCGGAGAGAGCGCGCCGGCACGCCGGCAACGGTGGCATCGGCGGGAACATCCTTGGTCACCACCGCCCCCGCCCCAACGAGCGCACGCTCGCCGATGGTTATTCCACAGAGGATCGCGGCTCCGCTTCCGATCGACGCGCCTCTGCATACTCTGGTCGGTACGACCTTCCAGTCCTTGTCCGTCTGGAGCTCGCCTCCAACCGTGGCGCGGGGAAGACGGTCGTTTATGAACATGACGCCGTGACCGATGAACACTTCGTCTTCGATCGTGACGCCTTCACAAATGAAGGAATGGGAAGAAATCTTGCAGCGTGCACCAACGGTGGCATTGCGCTGGATCTCGACGAAGGCGCCGACCTTGGTCTCGTCGCCGATTCTGCAGCCGTAAAGGTTGACGAGCGCGGGTTGCGCTATTCGCACATCCTTCCCCAGCTCGACATCCTTCATCCCCATCTGTTTCCTGTCGCTGAATGGTGACCGTGTCTTGGCTCGCGCAAGTCTAATTAGCGCCGCGCCGAGTTGCTACCAGTGGAAGGGGGCATGAGCTTACAATTGCAAGAGACGTGAGGGTATAGTGCGGGTTCTGATCATCGGCAGCGACAACAAGTGGCGCATGGAAAGGGGCACCCAGCGCGCGCTCCGCCGGGCGGGCCATACCACAAAGCTGATCGATGACCGCCGCGCAAAACGACTGATTGGGTCCAGACTCGTGCAGCGTTGGGTGCTCTCACAAGCTCGCCGCTTCAACCCGGACTTCGTGTTCCTGTCCAAGTGCCTGGCACTCACACCGGAAACCGTTGCGACGATCATCGACGGCAAGCAGAACGCCATGTGGTTCCACGACGCGCAATGGTACAAGAGCACCTACCGGCCGGACATCGCTCATGTCGTCACGATCGGCAAGCTGGCGAAGACGTTCTTCGTGTCAGGATTCCAGCGTGAATGGGCTGCGCTCGGCCTCCCCGCCAAATTTCTACCCTCGTGCGCTGACGTTGACATTCGCCCCGTCCCCGCGAAGAAGAAATTCTCTTCCGATGTCGCCTTCATCGGCAGCGGTTATGATGCCGCGCGCGCAAGCTTTTTGATCAAGGTCGCCAAGAAGTACGACGTCAAGGTCTGGGGCCCCGGCTGGGAAGAATGGCGCAAGCCACTCAACTGGAGCGGCCGACCGGTCGAAGGAAAGGAGTTTGCGGCTGTCTGCTCGAGCTCCAAGATTATGCTTGGCGTGAATCCGGCTCGCTACACGACTGATTCCGGCAACACGACATCCGATCGGACATGGATGGTGATTCTGGCGGGCGGATTTCTTCTCGGTCACGGAACGCCGGAGTTGAAGCGGATGCTGCGCGAGGGAGACCACTGCGCCTGGTACAAGGACATCGATTCGTGTATCGCGCAGTGCGCTTACTACCTGGAGAATTCAGCCCAGAGAGAGCGCATTCGACGCGAGGGCCAGGTGTTCGTGCGTCAGTATCACACCTTCGATCAGCGAATCCACAATTTGCTCTCGGGCGAGGCGTTTCATAATCCGCTCTCCTGAGCCGTTACGTACGCGGTGAGCAAGCCCTCCGGACAGGAGCCTGGGACGAAGAAGCCGACTTTCGCCCACCGGGCGGAGTACTATGCGATGCGGGCGACGATCGGCGGACTGCGCGCGTTGAGCTGGGACGCTGCTTGCGCGTTCGGCGAGAAGCTTGGCGCGCTCGGCTACCGTCCACTTGGCATCCGGAAGCGCGTGGTCGAGAGCCAGATCGCGGCCGCTTTTCCCGAACTCCGGCCGGAGGCGGTGGTGAGCCTGGCGCGCGAATCGTACCGGCACCTCGGTCGAACCTTCATCGAGACAGCACTCCTCGATTCGCTGGGCAAGGACGGACTTCAGAAGCTCGTCGAGAACGTCGAAGGGTGGGAAGAGATCGAGGAAGTGATGTCGAAGGGGAAGGGCGCCGTGCTGGTGACCGGCCACATCGGCAACTGGGAGCTGGCAGGCGCCTACGTCGCCGCCCGCGGCGTTCCGCTCGATGCAATCGTGCGTGGAATGGCAAACCCGCTATTCGATGCGTACATCAACCACACCCGCGAAGTGATAGGAATGACGGTCGTGCACGATTCGGAGGCAGTGCGGCGGACGCCGAGGTCGCTGCGCGCGGGACGAGCAGTGGCGTTCGTGGCCGACCAGGGAGTGATGGGCCTGGCGTCGACCTTCGTCCCGTTCTTCGGCCGGCCCGCCAAAACCCCGCGCGGCGCGGCGGTATTCGCCTTGCGATTCGGTACGCCCGTCGTGTTCGTGGTCGCTCTGCGGCAGCCGAATGGACGCTACCGGATCGTTGTCGAGCGGATCGAAGCGCCGCAGACCGGCGACCGGGACAAGGATGTCGACGCGATCGTTGCACGCTTTACTCAGCATCTCGAGAAATGGGTTCGCGCGGTGCCGGCACAGTACTTCTGGCAGCACCGCAGATGGAGACGACAGCCGCCGGACACCCCGGGCGAGCTGAGAGATCCATCGGCTTGACGAAAACACGGGGAGGGAAGCTCCGATGCTAGATCCGAAACAGCGCCAGAGGTTTTTGGGCGACAACCGCGCGCGCATCGGGATCGGCATCGTCCTCATCATGAGCCTGGCCGCGATCCTCGCGCCCCTTCTCGCGCGACAGAGCCCGATCATGATCGACCTTGCGCACCTGCTGCAGCGCCCGTCGGCACAGCACTGGCTCGGGACAGACATTCAGGGGCGGGATATCTGGTCACGCCTCGTCTACGGGGCTCGTGTATCGCTGACCGTGGGTCTCATATCCCAGGGAATTGCCCTTGCCCTCGGTGTTACGCTGGGCCTGATCGCGGGATTCTATGGTAAGTGGGTCGATGAGATCGTGATGCGGCTCGCCGACGTCACGCTCGCGTTCCCGACGCTGCTGCTCCTGATCGCGATGGTGGCGGCGCTCCAGCCTTCAGAGGGGGTCGTGTTCGCGACGATTGGAATCGTGGGTTGGGCGGGAATGGCGCGCATCGTCCGGGGTCAGGTTCTGGTGGTGCGGCAGCTCGAGTACATCCAGGCAATCAGAGCGCTCGGAGCCGGCGATCTGCGCATCATGATTCAGCACGTCCTGCCCAACGTCATCGCGCCGGTTGTGATCGCCGCCACACTCGGCGTGGCGGGCGCGATCATGGCCGAAGCCGCGCTATCCTTCCTCGGGCTCGGCGTTCCGCCGCCGGCGCCGAGCTGGGGGTCGATGATTGCAGACGGCAGGGATCTGGAACAACTTCGACGCGCGCCGTGGACCTCGGTTTTTCCGGGAATAGCGATCGGCGCCGCGGTGCTTGGGTTCAATCTGCTGGGCGATGCGCTGCGTGACGCGCTGGATCCCCGACAACACTACCGGGCGAAAAAGGAGGCGTGAAGATGTTCCGCACGTCGTGGCTGGTGCTCGCTCTCGCTTCGATGGTTTGCGCCACCCCCAAAGACGACGTGCCGAAGGAATCAGCCGCGAAGGCGAGCAGCGATGTCAAGCTGGGTGTCGAGCAGGTGGCAAGCGGACTCGACCAACCGGTTTACCTGACGGCGCCGGCGAGCGATCCGAGACTTTTCATCGTAGAGCAACCGGGCCGGATTCGCATCGTGGAGAACGGGAGGCTTCTCGACAAGCCGTTCCTCGACATCGTCAGCAAGGTGAGATCTGGCGGAGAGCAGGGACTGCTGAGCGTAGCGTTCCACCCGCAGTACCGCCCCAACGGTTTCCTCTTCGTCAACTACACTGACAGGAACGGCGATACCCGGATAGAACGTTACACGGTCTCAACCGACAGGAACGTCGCCGATCCTCGATCCGCGAAGCTGATACTGTCGATCGATCAGCGCTACTCCAACCATCAGGGCGGACTGAACCTCTTCGGTCCCGATGGGATGCTGTACATAGGGATGGGAGACGGTGGAAGTCAGGGCGATCCGCACGGCAATGGCCAGAACCGGAACGTTCTGCTCGGCAAGCTGCTGCGCCTCAATGTGGATCGCGGCGATCCCTATCTCGTTCCGGCGGCCAATCCTTACGTAAAGGGCGGTGGCAAAGGGGAAGTCTGGGCGATCGGCCTCCGAAATCCCTGGCGCTTCGCGTTCGATCGTTTTTCGGGGTTGCTCTACATCGCGGATGTGGGACAGGACAGGTACGAGGAAATCGACGTCGTTCCGATGTCGATTGCCGGCGTCAACTACGGCTGGAAAATCATGGAAGGCCCGTCATGCAACGGATCCTCAGGCTGCAATCAGACGGGATTGCAGAGGCCCGCGCTCTCGTACTCCCACGAGAGTTCGGCGTGCTCGGTCATCGGCGGATTCGTCTATCACGGCCAGAAGATTCCCGAGATAACGGGCCAGTACTTCTATTCCGACTACTGCAACAGCTGGCTTCGCAGCTTCGGCTTTGCCGGCGGCAGGGTTACTGATCAGCACGAATGGCCGGTGGGCAGACTCGGCAGTGTAGTTTCATTTGGAGAAGACAGTCAGGGAGAGTTATATATCTGCACCTCGAGCGGACGGGTTTACCGGATCATCAAGTCCTCGGGTAAATGAGCGCTGGTGGCGGAGACGAGTACAAGCGAAGTCTCTTTGACCGGCAGGGTCCTGAGGCCGCCCATTTCCTTCAGGCGGTCAGCTCTCTCATCATCCCCATTGTCGGGGGCGCCTTCATTGGCGGCGCGCTCGCGGTGCGGAAAGACTTCTCCCCCGCGCTCATCGTCGTATCAGCGCTTGGCGGCTCGCTCGCGTTCGCCTTGTGGTGGTGGTTTTTTGTCACCAGGACATCGCACGGCGCGGGCAAGGTGTT
This sequence comes from Gemmatimonadota bacterium, assembly GCA_030774675.1. Lineage (GTDB taxonomy): Bacteria > Gemmatimonadota > Gemmatimonadetes > Gemmatimonadales > Gemmatimonadaceae > UBA4720. Next base: position 18,573 of record JALYKQ010000136.1, read on the forward strand.
CGGCGCATTCATCCAGCCAAGCGGGGCCGGTAGCTACGAGCGGCAGTACTCGCACGAGGACGCGCAGGTGATGCGGGGCGATGTCGAAGGCGCGCTCGCATCGTACGAGAGAATCATCCTCGAATTGCCGAACGATCCACAGCCCCGCATTCGCGCCGCCGACCTGTACGCAAAATCAGAACTGCGTGAGAGAGCAGAGATTCTCTATCGCGCCGTCCAGCGGCTGCCGCGAATTGCACCCAGGGACGACATCTATGCATCCAACCGGCTCGTAGACCTGTATCTCGCGTGGCCGGGCCACGAGAAGAATGGTCTCCGCGAGCTCCGCCGGCTCATCGACACTTATCCGGAGACCGATGTAGCGACACGCGCCCGCGCAGGTCTTGTGAATCTCAAGAGCCAGCTCGGCGAGGCCGAGTAACGGTAATCACCTCCAAACGAGGATGACCATGCTGCTCCAGACTATGACTCTCGCACTTGTTCAGGCCGCTCCGGTCCAGACCGTTCCGGTTCAGACCGTTCCGGTTCAGACGACTGTGGTTCGTCCATCCTTCACCGAGACCCTGCTTTCGTCGTTTCGCGATGCATTCTCGATGATCCTCGGCTCAATCCCGAGGATACTCGCCTTCATCATCATCGTCGCGATCGGCTGGTTTGTCTCGTCGCTACTCGCGAAAGCAGTGACGGGACTTCTTCGCATAATCCGGTTCGACGAGCTGATGCAAAGGTCGGGACTCTCCGACTTCATGAACAAGATGGGGACGGGAATAGACTCAGTCGGCATCGTGGCGGGAGTCGTGAAATGGATTGTGCGGATCGTCGTTCTGCTCGTTGCGTTCGACGCACTCGGGTTGCCCGCGGTCTCGGACGTGATGCGTCAGCTGCTCTTGTGGCTGCCCAATCTCGTGGTGGCGATCTTCGTTCTCTTTATCGGCGGCATCGCGGCCCGGACGCTCGGCAACATTGTGCGCGGAGCGACGGCGGAAGGCGGATTCTCGAATCCGGAGACCCTCGCGAATGTGACACGCACCACGGTGTGGGCGTTCGCGATCGTAGTTGCGATCAACCAGCTCGGGATCGCGACGAATCTGATCAACACCTTATTCACCGGCTTCGTGGGCGCGCTGGCTATCGCGCTGGGCCTGGCGTTCGGTCTCGGCGGACGCGACCTCGCGGCGCGGACGCTCGAGAACTGGTATGACCAGGCGCAGGAAGTGAGGCCGAAGAGGAGGGCGCGGGCGGAGGAGTAAGCTCTAGAGGTGCGGAGCTATTGCGGCCGTCGCCTTCTCTGACGAGATGACCGGGATGACCTCGAACTCGGCAATGTCGCTCCAGTTGGACATCCACTCGTCCAGGAAGGCGCGGTCGTCGCAGTCCATGATCTGATAGCACCGCTCGAAGTCCGTCGTGACCCAGCTGGAGACATAGCGCACGCCTTTCGGCACCATCCGCCCTTTCTCCCTGAAGCGGCGATAGACCGGCTTTGGATCTCCATCGCGAAATGTCTCGATCACCATGAAGAGCATTGGAGCTCCAGCGCGGTAGGATTACGAATGAGAATGTGTGGGCCATCGCTCATGCTTTAACTCCTTCGGATCAGGCCGTAATCGCGCGCCCCTTTCCGAAGTAGATAGTACCCGCCAGCCAGCGTGCTCGCCGACGCGAGATCCGTCTCAGCGTTCGCGCGCTGGCCATTCAACGAGACTCCTCCTTGCTCCACCAGTCGCCTCGCCGCGCTCTTTGACGGGGCGAGCTTCAATGTGACCAGAGCGTCTATCAGTCCCGGAGTCTCAAGCGCTTCCGCGAACGGCACCTCCTCACTCATTGCCCGCAGCACCGGCTCGGTGAGCGACGTCGGATCCGATTTGCCGAACAGCACTCCCGAAACCTGCTCTGCCAGACGCGCCGCTTCTACTCCATGCACCCTGGCTGTGACATCCCGCGCGAGGGCCTGCTGCGCCTCCCGTTTTTCCGGTGCCGTCGCAATCAGCTTCTCCAGCGCTTCGATTTCCTGACGCGACAGCAGCGTGAACAAGCGCAGATACTTGGGCGCGTCCTTGTCATCGACATTGATCCAGTACTGATAAAACTTGTACGGCGAAGTGCGCGCGGGATCGAGCCACACCGCGCCCTCTTCGGTCTTACCGAATTTGGACCCGCTCGCGGTAGTTACCAGCGGCATCGTCAGCGCGTGTGCCGTCTTTCCTTCCACGCGACGAATCAGCTCGAGACCAGCGGTGATGTTCCCCCACTGATCGCTTCCGCCAATCTGCAGGGTAACGCCTTCCCGCCGATTCAGCTCCAGAAAATCGTACGCCTGAAGCAGCATGTACGAGAACTCGGTGAACGAGATGCCCCCTTCGATCCGCGACTGGACCGAATCCTTGGCCAGCATGTAGTTCACCGTGAAATGCTTTCCGACATCGCGCATGAACTCGACGGCCTTCAAGGGACGCAGCCATTCAGCGTTGTCACGCATCAGCGCCGCTCTCGGCCCGCTGAAATCGAGAAAACACTCCAGCTGCTTCTCGAGCGCCCGCGAATTCTTTTCGATCTCCTCCTCCGAGGCGAGCTGTCGCTCCGCTGTCTTGCCACTCGGGTCGCCGATCATGCCGGTGCCGCCGCCCACCAGCGCGACCGGTCGGTGTCCGGCTCGCTGCAGATGCGCAAGTCCCATCACGGGCACGAGATGGCCCACGTGAAGACTCGGTGCTGTTGGGTCAAAGCCTGCATACGCGCTCAATTGCCCGGTTGCGAGAGCATCCGGCAAACCGTCCGTGTGTTGGTAGACCATACCGCGCCACGACAGCTCCTCCAGCAGCGAATTCTTCGGGTGCATCCGGGGAAGATAGGGACGCCCGACCACGGTGTCACCTTCGGTGTATCACAGTTATCTTTTGACCCTCCGAATGGCAGCCGCCACCAACAGCAAGCTTTCATTTCGCAAGCGCCACCCCACGCTCGTCCGGGCGGTTCTCCTCGCGCTCACCTTTCTCGCCGCTCTCGGCGTGGGCGGCATCTACGGCAGCTGGGCGCTGATCTGCCGCGGAAACCAGTGTCCGTCGATCGAGATCCTCGCCGAGTACACGCCGCACCAGACATCCAAGCTGTACGCAGTCGACGGACGCTTCATCGCCGAGCTCGGCCTCGAGAAGCGGACGCTGGTGAAGATCGACGAGATCCCGAAGATCGTGCAGGACGCCTTCGTCGCCACGGAGGACAAGCGCTTCTATTCCCACGCCGGCATCGACTGGCACCGCGCGACCGGTGTGATCCTGCGGTCACCGATTCACGGCTTCTCGCAGGGTTTTTCCACCATCACGATGCAGCTCGCGCGTAACGTCTTCCCGGAGAAGATCTCGCGCGAGAAGAGCCCCATCCGCAAGCTCAAGGAAGCAAAGGTCGCGCGTGAGATCGAGGCGAAGTACGACAAGAAGAAGATCCTCGAACTCTACCTCAATCAAATCGATCTCGGTCACGGCGCCTACGGTGTCGAGACGGCATCGCAGCGGTACTTCGGAAAATCAGTTCGCGATCTGAACCTGGCCGAAGCCGCGACGCTGGCCGCGCTGCCGAAAGCGCCGGCAAGGTACAATCCGGTTCGATATCCTGAGCGCGCCATCCAGCGGCGCAACACCGTGATCGGGTTGATGCGAGACGCGGGATACATCAGCGACGCCGACGCAAGCCGTGCCAGAGCTTATCCCCTGCAGCTCGCAAACAAGAGCATCACCGGCGAGACCGCGCCTTATTTCGTCGAGTGGGTGAGGCAACAGCTCGACGCCCAGTTCGGCAAGCAGCTCTACGAGCAGGGGCTCAAGGTCTACACGACGCTCGATCTCGACGAGCAGGACGCCGCGGAGCGGGCCCTGGAGCGGCAGGTCAAGGCGATCGAGGCGGGCCGCTTCGGGGCGTACAAGCACGAGACCTTCGAGCACTACATGGCGCACCGTGAGGGCGACGAAGGGAGCGGCACGTCACCGTATCTTCAGGGTGCGTTTCTCGCCCTCGATCCACGCAACGGGGCGGTGCGCGTAATGATCGGAGGCCGCGACTTCGACGATTCGAAGTTCAATCGCTCGGTGCAGGCGCTTCGCCAGCCGGGCTCGTCGTTCAAGCCGATCGTGTATTCGGCGGCCGTACAGAACGGCAGGCCGGCGTCGTACATCGTCAACGACAGCCCGCTCGTACTCCAGGTTCCCGGCCAGCCGGAGTGGGCGCCGCAAAACTATGACCTGAAATTTCTCGGCGAGATCCCGATGCGCCAGTCGCTCTACCAATCGCGCAACGTCTCGACGATCCGGTTGGGCATGGAGCTGGGAGAGCAGACGATCATCAACGAAGCGCGAAATTTTGGAATCACCACTCCAATTCCTCCGTATCCGTCGATTCACATCGGCGCGGCGGACGTCTATCCCATCGAGTTAATCTCAGCCTACACCGCTTTCGCCAACCTCGGCGTGCGGGCCACTCCGAACGCGATCATCAGGGTTGAGAATCAGAAAAGTGAGATCCTGTGGCAGCCGACGCCGACGCGAACCCAGGTTCTGTCGCCCGAGGAATCGTGGCTGATGGTGGACATGATGAAGGATGTCGTGCGCCGCGGAACCGCTGCCGGCAGTGTGTGGGGCGCCGGGTTCCACTATCCGGCGGGAGGCAAGACCGGAACGACCAACGACGGCACCAACGTCTGGTTCATCGGCTACACCGCTGATCTCGTCGCCGGCGCGTGGATGGGTTTCGATCGACCGCAGAAGATCAAGGACAACGCGCAGGGCGGCGTGCTCGCCGCTCCCGCGTGGACTGCATTCATGACGGAGGTGTACCGAAGAAAGCCAGCGCCACCAGACTGGCCGAAGCCGGTCTCGATCGTGACGCGAGAGATCGACATCTCGAGCGGGCTGTTGCAGACGCCCTACTGTCCTCGCAACCTGGTGACGAGCGAATTCTACATTTCCGGAACCGAGCCGACCCGAGATTGCGACAAGCATCTGGCCTACGGAACACCGGGTTATGCGCCAATCGATACTTTTAGCACCACTCCGCCGCCATCGACCGGCTTACAGCCTCCCGTCAGGGTGACGCCACCGTTGATTCAGCCCGGCTATGAGCCCGTGCCGTCACGCAATCAGCCGAGACTGCCAACGGTGTTCGATACAACACGACGCCCTCCGGTGACGCGTGACAGTACTCGCCGCGACACCACTCGCCGGGACTCAACCAAGCCGCGCTCCGACACGATTCCGTCGGCGAGACGTTCGGCGCGCTGATGCGCTACCACGCGCGTTGGGTGCTCCCTATCACCCAGCCGCCCATTGAGAACGGAACTGTCGTCGAGAGCGACGGACTGATCACCTACGTTGGGCCGCGCTCCGCCGCTCCGCCCGGCGACGACTACGACCTCGGTGAGGCGATCCTGCTTCCGGGCCTCGTCAACACCCACACGCACCTCGAGCTCACCGCGATGCGCGGCTTCCTCGAGGATTGTCGATTCGCAGAGTGGATCGACAAGCTTCGTCAGAGCCGGAACGAGACAATGGATCGGGATGCTCTGCTCGATTCCGCCCGCCTGGGGCTCGTCGAAGGGATCGAGGCGGGCATCACCACCTACGCCGACACGTGTTCCAGCGGCGTCGTGATGCAGGCGATGCGGGATGCGGGGGTGCGGGGCATCATGTACCAGGAAGTGTTCGGACCAGATCCAGCGCAAGCGCAGATCGCGATGCGTGAGCTGGAAGATCGCGTCGAGACACTACGGCTAGAGCAAACCGAGCTCGTATCTCTGGGCGTCTCGCCGCATGCCCCGTATACAGTGTCCGATCCGCTTTACGATGCAGCGTCCCGGTTCGCCAACTCGTGCCAGCTGCCCCTCGCGATGCACATCGCCGAGAGCGAGCCGGAGCACGATCTGGTAACCCGAGGTGCCGGGGACTTTGCAGAGCGCTGGAAGCGCCGAAGCATCGCGGTGTCGCGCCGGGCGCGATCACCGATAGCGCTGCTCGAGGAGCGCGGCGCGCTTCAACGCGGACCGCTGCTCATCCACTGCGTGCGCGTGGATGCAGACGACATCGGGATCATCGCCAGGCACGGTTGCTCGGTGGCGCACTGCCCGGCATCAAACGCCAAGTTCGGACATGGCATCGCACCCCTGCTTCCCCTCATCGCGGCCGGGATCAGGGTCGGAATCGGCTCGGACTCGGTCGCCAGCAACAACCGGATGGACATTCTCGACGAGGCTCGACTCTCGGTTCTGATCCATCGGGCCGCCACGCGGCGCCACGACGCTTTCGGAGCGCACGACGCGCTCCAGCTGGCGACGATCGGGGGCGCCCGCGCGCTGGCGCTCGATACCCGTGTCGGCTCGCTCGAAGTCGGGAAGGACGCCGACCTCGCCGCCTTCAGGATCGACATCCCGCGCACCACCCCGACCGGTGACCCCTATTCTGCCGCGATCTTTGCGCTCCCAGGCCGCTCGGCCGAGCTCGTCACGGTGAGAGGGCGTGTGCTGGTGGAGCGCGGACGGGCCAAGGCCGCGGACAACGCTCTCGCGGCGAGGGTCCAAGCCGTTGGCACTGCTCTCGCAACGTGGGCGTCCCGTTGATATCTTGAAGCTCCTCTCCGAAGGAAGCCTGATCAAATGGCGGCAGTAGATAATCACCACCGTATCTGGCGCGATGGGAAGTTCGTGGACTGGGAAGACGCCACGATTCACGTAATGAGTCACGTGGTCCACTACGGCTCGAGCGTCTTCGAGGGCATCCGCTGCTACGAGACGCCCAATGGCCCCGCCGTCTTCAGGCTCGGCTCCCATATGCGTCGTTTCGCGGATTCCTGCCGCATTTACCGGATGCCGCTCAAGTATTCGATCGATGAAATGTCCAAAGCGGCGGTCGAGACCGTCGCCGAAAACGGGCTGCCTCACTGCTACCTGCGGCCCGTCGCGATAAGGACCGGAGAGCAGATGGGCGTGCTACCCCACGATACTCCGCTCGAGGTATTCATCATTCCCTGGACCTGGGGCACATACCTCGGAGCTGATGCGCTCAAGAATGGCGCGGACGTCTGCGTTTCGAGCTGGAGACGGCCGGCGCCGGACACTTTCCCGTCGCTCGCGAAAGCAGGCGGGAACTATCTGAACGGACAGCTGTCAAAGATGCAGGCACGAATCGATAACTACGTCGAGGGCATCATGCTCGACTCCTTCGGTCTGGTGTCGGAGGGAAGCGGTGAGAACCTGTTTCTCGTTCGCGACGGCAAGCTGTTCACGTCGACCATCAGCTCCGGAATTCTGAACGGAATCACACGCGACTCGGTGATCCGGATCGCCGCTGATATGAATGTCGAAGTCGTGGAGGGATCGATTCCTCGCGAGATGCTTTACATCGCCGACGAGCTGTTCTTCACAGGCACTGCCGCGGAGATCACGCCGATTCGGTCTGTCGATCGCATTCCAATCGGCAGCGGCAAGCCGGGAGCGCTCACCCTCGAAATCCAGCGCGAGTATATGGGGATCGCGACGGGCATCCTGGAAGATCGTTATGGCTGGCTGACGCCGGTCCCGACACGCGCCCGGAGCGAGAGCAGGGCGCGCGGCAAGATCGCGCGAGAGCGGGTCGACAACATGTCCGCCTCGCCGATCTAGGTTCGCCGGCCAGCGGAGTCCGGCTCCGACAGGTTCGGTTTTCGCGCGGAGAAGGGCTGTTACCGACCACCCCCGGCGTCGTCGCATAAGAATGGGATCCGCCCCGGAAAGGTGTGGTCATCGCAGTAAGAATAGGACCGCGGCGTGAAGGTGCCGTCGGAGTTGTATATTTTGGCAGGTTTGCCAAGGAGGAGTGCTTGATCGTTGGTTGTCTGGCACTGAATGCTTCGTTCGAGCCTTTGACCATGGTTCCACTGCGCCGCGCGTTGAGGCTCGTGATCGATGGCAAGGCTGAGATCGTCGAGGCGGATTTTGATCGGGTAGTCCGCTCCGAGAAGTTGACCCTGCCGCGTCCGGCAGTGATCCGTCTCACGCGTTTCATCCACGTCCCTCGCCGTTTTCGGCGGCAGGTCACGAACACTTTCCTGTTCGCGCGCGACCGCTACCGCTGCCAGTACTGCGGACGCCTTCAGATCGAGCTCAGGCCGCGTGAATCTCTCACCCGCGACCACCTCATTCCGCTCTCCCGCGGTGGCGTCAACGACTGGACGAACGTCGTGACTGCGTGCAGCCCCTGCAACACCAGGAAGGCGAACAACCTTCCGAGCGAGATCGGGATGCACCCGATGCACGCACCGGTCGAGCCACACTTCGTGCACTTGAGCTGGGCGGTCCGGCGGCTGACTGCAACCCAGGCGAAGTACATCCGGCTCTTTTACGGAGAAGAGACGCTGCACCATCTCGAGGACCTCGAGCAAAGGCACCCGCACAATCCCCATCATGCGGGGCACAGGGTCATCTGACGGCAGCAGCGTAGTCGCAGTTGCAGCTGCAGTCCTAGAGTCGAAACATCCCCGTCCGTGCCTCGTAATGCCTCTTCTCCCCACCTAGCAGCCGCACGACGAGTGTCCGCACCCCGCGCCCCAGCGCCGTCCCCGGATTCTTTTTGCCACTGACAGCCGGCTTGAGCTCCCCGCGCAGCCACCGCTCTACTTCGTCCAGATCACTCAGCGACAGCGTCTCGACATCGAGCAACAGGTTGTAGTAGCCCCGCTGCCCCTTCTTTGGGAGCGCGATGGTGGTCTGGTACGGCGCCTCCACCGCCGTCGATGCATCGTCTAGAGTCCCGAACTCTCCGAGCGATTCTGCTCTCTTGTTGACGACCCGCGCGACTTGGTACTTCCTGCCCAGGACATCGTACTTGAGAATGACATCCCATTCGGAGGCCGCCTTCAGGTCGTCGAACCATCTGCCGCCCACCCAGCGCTCGAGGCGATAATGCAGGCGCGCGGGAAACCCGTTGGCGAGCAGATCCCGCATTGAAGCGTCCGTCAACAGCCCGGCCGATGCCACGAACGGCTCGTCATCCGCCCACCCATTCTGCGGGGGAGGCAGCAGTTCGAGCCGCACCTTTTTCTGCGCGCCGAGTGTGGAGGCGGAAAGAAACCCGGTGGCCAGCAGCAGCCTAAAGTTCCGCATCACTAGAACCGGCGATGCACCCGCAGAAAGACGTTGGCGGGCTCTTTCGAGCTCGACACCGCCTTGGCGACGTACACACCCAGGATCCCGAGATCGAGACCAAGCCCAACGTCCGTCCTGAAACTCCCGAATCGCGGAAAGCTTCGACTCGAGTACTGAAGCGTTCCGGATGGCGGGCCGACGAGCCATCCCCGCCCTGCATCTACGAATGCAACAGCTGTCGGCTGCACGGTGAACCCGATCCCACGAAGTCTGATCGGACGCGAGTTCAGAAAATCGAAGAACGATGAATGCAGCTCATTCCGGTACTCGAGCTGCGCCAACGCCACCCGCTCACACTGCGCCGGATTGCCCGGTGGAGGTGCGGCGCCGTCGCTGCACTGCGACACGTCGACCGTTCCCGGCTGAAACTTGCGGAAGTCGAATCCCGGAATCGTTCCTATGCCGCCCACCGAGAACCTTCGCTCGAGCGGCAGCTGATCGCCATGCAGCCATCCCCCCAACACGAGCCTCGCGTTAATCCAGGTCCTCGGAGAGAGCCGGTTATAACGCCGTAAATCGAGCAGCATCCGGCCGTATGACAGCTCCGAGGGCGCTGCTGCCGGACGCGCCAGCGCTGAAGCCGGCCCTGCGTCGGTGAGCCGCCCCGATCCGCGCTCGTACTCAGCCACGATCAGCCAGCCGGTGGAAGGATTGACCTCGTCGTTCCTGGTATCGATGTTCGCTCTCGCGACACCGAGGTGGAACCGGCCCGCGTCCACCACTGGATTTGCGCGCCACGCTTTTCCATTACCGAATACCGAGAAGACTCCTCTGGCGTTCACCGGAGTCCATCGCTCGTCGCTCCAGTCCACGGAGAAGCTGCTGCGCCCGCTCATGTTGAAGGTCGCCGTCGCCTTCGCGCCGTGACGGTTGAAGTAGTCACGGAAATCGCGGTGACCGAAGAATGCCGCCAGGCCGGCGTCCGGATCGGGCAGGTGCCACGTCTCCACTGGAGTCACCGCGTCGTAGGATGAGATGCCGACTCCGTATCCGCGACCGCGTCCCACCCGCATGTCGGCCACGATCCGGTGGCCGAGGTTCTGGTCATCCCAGTGAAAAGTGTTCGCGCTCCTGATGATGCCCAGCACCGACAGGTTGAATTCCGCGGCACCCGCGCTGTCGTGAAACGAAGGTCCGATGTAGACGGGTAGCCCTTCCACCCGGTTGTAGGTCTTGGCGGAGCTGATGATCAGTCCGCTACTGCGGCTGGTTCTCGCCCAGAGCCCTAGCCGCTCGGCTGTCGTGTCGTTCACCACCGTGTCCGCCGCCTGGGCACGCGTCACACCTGGCACCCACAAGATCGCGAGCGTGAACAACGCTCCACCCAGTCTGCTGATATTTTTCATGCGGCCTTATACCCTCGTGGCGTTGATTCCAAGCCGCTTCATGCGACGATAAAGATTCGGCCTGTCGGTCTGCAGGTTTCGAGCTGCATCAGCGACGTTTCCACCCGCTTCCGCCAGCGCCCGCGCGATCACCGTCCGCTCGAAGCCGTCCAGCTTGTCGGCCAGCGACACCGGAGCATTGGCGAGCGACCCCGTGACCTTTTCCTGTGGACGCGTAGGTGTCGTCGGCGAAGCTTCCACCCCGTCGCGATCGATGATCAGTACATCTTCGACCTGCTGCCCCGTCATCTCGGATCCGGGATGGAGGATTGCGAGACGCTCGACGATGTTGGCGAGCTCTCGCACGTTTCCCGGCCACGGGTAGTCGCGCAGCAGCTGCAGCGCATCGGCTCTCCATCGCGGCTTTGCCTGACCGCTTCGTTGGAGAAACTGTTCCGAGAAGTGCTCCACCAGCTCCAGGATGTCGTCGCCTCGCTCCCTCAGCGGAGGAATGGCGAGGGGAATCACCTTCAGTCTGAAGTAGAGATCTTCGCGGAATGTCCCGCCCTTTACCGCACGCTCGAGATCGTGATTTGTCGCCGAGATGATGCGCACATCGGTGCGGATCACCCGGTTGCCGCCGACGCGCTGGATTTCCTTGGCTTCGATCGCCCGCAACAGCTTGGCCTGCGCATCCGGGCCCAGATCGCCGACCTCGTCGAGAAAGAGCGTTCCGTGGTGCGCCAGCTCGAAGCGGCCGATTCGCGTCTGCGTCGCGCCAGTGAATGCCCCGCGCTCGTGGCCGAACATCTCGCTCTCGACGAGGTCCCGCGGTATCGCCGCGCAGTTAACCCTGACGAACGGCTTGTCACGGCGAACGCTGCCATCGTGGATGGCGCTGGCTACGAGCTCCTTTCCGGTTCCGGACTCTCCGGTAATCAGGACTCTCGCATCCGTGGGTGCGACGCGCGCGATCATCTGCCGGACCACTGACATCACCTCGCTCTTCCCGACCATCTGTCCGCCGAAGCCCAGCTCCGCCCGCAACGCGCGCGCGACCCGCCGGGTCTGTCTCAGCTCGAGCGCGGACGCGACCGCGAGAAGCACCCCTTCCGGGGTCAACGGCTTCTCCAGGAAGTTGAAGGCACCGAGCTTGGTCGCTTTCACGGCGTCGGCCAGGCCGGCCCGGCCACTCATCATGATCACCGGAAGGTCGGGCGCGATATCGCGCAGCCGGGCAAGGGTGCCCATCCCATCGAGCTCGCCGGGCATCATGAGGTCGACAAGCGCGACGTCCGGCTCGCCCTCCTTCACGCGCGCCAGAGCCTCGATTCCGCTGGGAGTCTCAGCTACCTCGTAGCCCTCACCCGTCAGCAGCGCGCCGACCATTCGCCGAATGTTGGGCTCGTCATCGGCGAGGAGAACTATCGGCACTTACGTGCTGCGATTCTGCGCGGAGCTTCCGCCCGGTGTGATTTGCCGGTTTTCGAGACTGCCTCTCCCTTCCGATAGCAGTTTGGTGGTGAATCGCTGTCCCTCGGAGATTCGCTCGACCTCGATCGCGACGGAATCGATCGCGTGCTCCATCCGTTCGAGGCGATCCGTGATCTCGGTTGGAAGACTAGGGTTCCTGGATTCAGCGTCCATCCTGCGCGAATAAGCGCGCGCCAACGGGACGCCAATGGCGAGAAAGATGGCGCACACGAACGCGCCCAGCGGAACGATTATCTCTGGCCCCATTTCAGCTCTCCGTCACGGTGTTTCCACCGTCAGCAGGTATCGTGAATTGAATCTCCGTTCCCTTTCCCGGTGTGCTCGTGGCATTCACCGTCCCATCGTGCGCCCACACCGCTTGCCGCGCAATGGCGAGTCCCAGTCCGGTGCCACCGGGCTTGTTGGTGACGTATGGCTCCCAGATCTGCTCGAGACTTTCCGGCGCAATCCCCTTTCCGGTGTCGGCGACGGATATGCGCACGGCGTCGCGGCCGGCCATCCTGACTTGATTCGCCCTGACCGTGATGCGTCCCCCTTCCGCGGACGCGTCGACCGCGTTCAGCAGAACATTACTCAACGCGCCGGCCAGGGCGCTGTTATTTCCATGTACCCTCGGCAGATTCTCGTCTATCTGTAGATCGAGAGCTACGCCCGGCGGAACGCAGCTGCGCGCGGTGTAGCGAACCAGTTCGCCGACGTCGACTTCCGCCGCCGGCCCATCGGGCAGCCTTCCGAATTCGGCAAAACTCCTCGCCATGCGGTCCAGTCGATCTGATTCAATGGCGATGACGTCGACATCCTCCTGGAGCGGCGCGGGAGCGTGCCCGCGAAGCCGCGCCAGCGCGAACCGGATCGGCGTGAGTGGGTTCTTGATCTCGTGAGCGACCCGGCGCGCGCTCTCCCTGAACGCGTGCAGCCTCTCTGCCTCGATCGCCTGCCGTCGTCCGTGCGCCAGCTCCGATACCATTTCGCGCATGCTGCGCCGGAGGGTCTCGAACTCCGGCGCGCCACGGACCCTGCTCGTCGTCACTTCGATAGTGGTCCCTTCATCACCGTTCTGTCGCGGTGTCGAGACAATCGTCGGCTCGGGTGGCGGCGGCAGCTGCTCACCGTGTCCAATCAGCTCTGTCCAGCGAACCAGCTCGTCGAGCGGCCGACTCAATTGCCGGCTCAGATGCCCGGCCACTCGTGATGCGACTCCGGTCAGCACGAGCAGGGCGAGAACGCCCGCGATCGCAATCACACGGACTGTGCGGGCGGCGAGGAAGCTGTAACGTCTAGCCTGTTCTACCGATGTCCTGAGCTCGCGCTCGTGCGCGTCGATTGCACGGCGCTGGGACGCGGTCAACGGAGCCTGCCGGGCGGCCGCTATTGCCTTCTCCCCGCTCGCAGCGAGGCTGTCCCAGGCCGAACGGCCGGTGACGAAAGGGAGGGCTGTGCTCACCGTTCCGCTCCACAATAACGTCAGCAACAGTGCCGGCACGATCGCGAACAAGGAGAGGATCAGAACCAGGCGCGTGCGAAACCGGAGTTGATTCATGGGGGTTTAGGTATAAATTATACCCGTACGGCGCGACTTCGAGGATCCGGCGACCCCGTCAACCAAAGGGTGACGCGCTCGCATGGACCTGAAGACGCACCGCCTGCGGCGTCCGTCGCAGGATGAACGAGGTGTGCAGCCACTGCGGCAAGGTTCGCAGGCACGCAGCCGAAGAACTGTAATCCCCAAAAAAATATGAGTCCCAGACCGCACCGGTCCGCGCCGACGAGCGCGCACAGGCAACTAGCCCCGGTACATCGCGGGCCACAGGCGATTTCGCCGATCCACCGCGGACCGCAGGCAATGTCGCCCGCAACATTAGGCACCCAGCACCACGCCCCCAACGCCGCACTGCTCATCGACTTTGACAACGTCACGATGGGCATTCGCTCCGAGCTCCAGACCGAGCTGAAGAATCTCCTTTCCTCCGACATCGTCAAAGGCAAAGTATCCGTCCAGCGGGCGTACGCAGATTGGCGGCGCTATCCGCAGTACATCGTGCCCTTGGCGGAATCCTCGATCGACATGATCATGGCTACTGCGTACGGATCGGCGAAGAAGAACGCCACCGACATCCGACTCGCCGTCGATGCGATGGAATTGGTGTTCACCCGGCCCGAGATCGGCACTTTCATTCTGCTCTCGGGTGATTCCGATTTCGCTAGCCTCGTCACCAAGCTCAAGGAATACGGGAAGTACGTCATCGGCGTCGGCATCCGCGAATCATCGAGCGATCTGCTGGTGATGAACTGCGACGAGTACTACAGCTACAACGCGCTCGCCGGTCTGGTGAAGAGTGGCGAAGAGGAAGTCGTGAAGCGCGATCCGTGGGAGCTCGTGTCCGAGGCCATCGCCCGCATGAAGCGCAACGGCGACGTGATGCGCGCCGACCGTCTCAAGCAGGTAATGCAGCAGATCGACAGCTCGTTCGACGAGAAAAACCTCGGCATGTCGAAGTTCTCGCGATTCGTCTCCGAAGCCGCGCATCGCGGACTGCTGACGCTGACGAAGCTCGAGAACGGACAGTTCGAAGTGGCTCCGCCAGGTGCCGTTCGCACATTACCCGCGGGTCAGGAGAGCGTAGCAGCGCACGCCCCGCGGATCGCCGCGCCAGCCGAGGAGGGCGACGCGGCCGAGCGGCCGCGCCGTGGACGGAGAGGTGGGAGGGGACGTGACCGTGATGGACGAGGTCAGCGTGCCGCGCCGGTCGTTGCGCACCCACCCGCGGACTCCGAGACGGCGGCGCCAGCACCAGAGCCGGCCCGCCCTGCGGCCCCCCGAGCGAAGGCGGACGAGATTGGATCGACCGGGTTGCGTCTCACCCGCGAAGAAGCCTTCAGCCTCGTCCGTCAGGCGGTCGGGCAGAACGGATCCGCGCGCGCGAGCCAGGTTCGCTCCACCGCCCGGGAGCTTCTCGGACGGGATAGCGAGAGCCTGAGCGAGCGAAACTTTCTCCGCATCCTGCAGGACGCGCACGACGCCGACATCGTCGACCTGCGCCGTCGCGGAGCGGATTACGAAGTCGCCCCGGCCGCGCCATCGACGCCGGTGAGTCAGCAGCTTGCCGCCGCCGAGCCACCGAAGCCTGCCCCCTCGGCGCCAGCGACCCCGACCGGAATGGGAGCGCGCAGTGCGCCACCCAGCCGCGGTCGCGGGCGCGGACCGATCGGTGCCCGAGTCGGGATAATGCCCCCCCACCTTCTCTCCGTCGGAGTCGTAGAGACATCGCGGCCCGCGCCGGAGCCAATCTTCACCGAGTCAGTGCCAGACCTGCCGCTCACCGGCGAGGACGCGCTCTCGACGGAGGAAGAGGTGAAGCCCCGCAGTTCCAGAAAGCGTGCCACTGGGGATGAGACCAAGCCGCGCCGCGGGCGGAAATCGGCAGCCGCGACGGTCGAGGACCACGACAAGACCGCACCGCGGCGCAGCGCTCGCAAGAGCCGCAGCAAGACCGCTAGCGATTAGTGGGACGGGTTCTTCCTCGCGCGTTCTACGAGCGAGAGACCGAGATCGTCGCGCGTGAGATGCTCGGCGCCGTCCTCGAATGCGAGACCGACGATGGCATCGCCAGTGGAATCATCGTCGAGACCGAGGCCTACCTGGGCGAGCACGATCTTGCCTGCCACGCCGCGGCCGGCCGTACGGCGCGGACGGAGCCGCTGTACGGACCACCCGGCACTTCGTACGTCTATTTCATCTATGGGATGTACTGGTGCTTCAACGCCGTAACGCGCGCGGAGAGTTTTCCGAGCGCGGTCCTGGTACGCGCGCTCGAGCCGTTGGATGGAACGTCGCTCATGCACAGGCGACGGCCGCGAATCAAGAGCGAAGTCGATCTCACCAATGGGCCGGGAAAGCTCTGTACCGCATTGGGCATCGTCGGGTCGATGAGCGGAAAGAGCCTCCAGCGCAAACCGGTAGTCGTTCGCGAGGGCGTGACAGTGCCGGACGACCAGGTAGCCCTCACCACGCGGATCGGCATCACCCGCTCGGCCGACTGGCCGCTTCGGTGGATAGTCAAAGGCAATCGGTTCGTTTCAAAGGGCAAGCTCTCGGCGTAGACATTAGCTGCAACGACAACCACGCTGCTGGCCGCTGGCCGCTGGTTGCTAATCGCTCAGCACTTTACTACGTCAAAAAAAACGGCCCCCGAAGGGGCCGTCACTGCAATCGTCGGACGCGCCAAGAGCTGCTATTACCGATCGATTGAGCTGCCGAAGTTCCACCGTACGCCGAACTCGAAGAACGAAAGAACGCTCGAGAAGAGGAAACCCGAGGTGCTGGGGAGCATCGTCTCCTGCGCGAAGACTGCCGCGCGCTTGGTTCGAATCTGAACACCCGCCAACCCCATCACCGCGCCGCGACTACGCTCCCTTTCGACTTCGTCCAGAAACGCGTTGGTGGGATAAGTGTTGACGCTGTCGACGACGACCCGTGCATCGCCCAGGACTGCGATCGTGTAGCCGATACCGCCATAAGGGGTGATTCCGCCGAAATGCTTTGGAAAGGCGACTCCCGCGAAGCTGATGCGACGCAAGTCATTAACGCGTATCGTGCGCTGGCCCGTATTGGATGACGGATCCATGAACTCGAGATCGCGCTCGAAAATCGACTGGTTGCCAGATACGTAAAGGCCGCCCTTGGTGCGCGTGATCAGCCAGTCGATTCCCAGATCGACCGTCGAGCTATTGCCGTGTCCCGGCACCGCGAAGGTGTTGACCCCGGTCTTGAATCCCCAAAACCACGAATTGTCGAAGTTCCGCACTGCCTGCGCGTTCGCGCTCCCGGAACCAACGAGCATGGCGACCAGCGCCACAGCGACTGCTTTGTGCTTCTGCATTAAGGCGTCCTCTAGATTATGCCTAGCTTCGTCCCGACGGTTTTGAAAGCCGAGATGGCTTGGTCAAGATCGTCGCGTGAATGGGCAGCGCTGAGCTGACACCGCACCCTCGCCTGCCCCTGGGGAACGACCGGAAACCCGAACCCTGTCACAAAGACGCCTTCGTCCAGCAACATGTCACTCATTTTGATGGCGGTCGCCGTCTCCCCGACGATTATCGGGACGATCGGGGTCTCTCCCGGCAGTGGCTTGAACCCTGCTTCGGCGATCGCACCCCGGAAATAGCGGGTATTGTCGTGGAGATTCTTCACCAGCTCGGGATGGTGCTCGAGCTGCCTGATCGCGCCCAGCGCACTCGCTGCTACCGTAGGCGGCAGGGCGTTGGAGAACAACTGGGGCCGCGACCTCTGGGTGAGCATGTCGCACAACTGCGCCGATCCTGCAACGAAGCCGCCCGCCGCGCCGCCCAGAGCCTTGCCCAGGGTCGAAGTGATGATGTCCACCTCACCCAGCACGCCGAAATGCTCAGGGGTCCCGCGCCCGGTCGCTCCGAGAACGCCCGTGCCATGCGAATCGTCCACTGCGACGATCGCATCGTAGTCCTTCGCCAGCTCGAGGATCTCCGGAAGCTTGCAGATGCTTCCCTCCATTGAGAACACGCCGTCCGTCCAGATAATGCGGCGGCGCGCGCCCCTCGCGGACTCGAGCTTCGACTTGAGATCGTCCATGTCCGAGTGCTGATAGACACCGGTCGTGCATTTGGTGATCGCCTTAGCGAGCCTGATCGAGTCGATGATCGATGCGTGGTTCAGCGCATCGGAGACGACGAAGTCGTTCTGCTCGACGATCGTTGCCGTGAGGCCTTCATTGGCGTTCCACGCCGAGACGTAACTGAGCGCCGCCTCGGTGCCGACGAGATCGGCGATGGCTTGCTCGAGGTCGCGGTGAATCGTGAAAGTGCCGCAGATGAATCGAACGCTCCCGGTCCCGGCGCCGAACAGCTTCAATCCATCGACGCCTGCCGCGACCACCGCCGGATCACTGCACAAGCCCAGATAGTTGTTCGAGGAAAGGATGATGACTTGCCCACGCCCCTCCATCTGGACGCGCGCGTCCTGCGGCGAGGCCAGATAATTGAGACGCTTGTAAACGCGTTCCTGCTTGAGCTTCTCGATCGCGGCCTCGAGCTCGGAATGAAAATTCATGTTCAGCGCCACTGTAGCCTCTCGGTGATTCGGTAGGTTCAGGCTACCTCGAAGATCACTTTCCCCGCCTCGCCCGATTTGATCGCCGCGATGGCGGCGTCCGCCTCCGCGAGCGGGAAACGGTGCGTGATGACCGGAGCGGGATCGAATTCGCCGGACCGGAGGAAGCGCGTCATCTGGTGCCACGTCTCGTACATTCGGCGCCCGACCACACCATAGATGGTGAGTCCCTTGAAGATGACTTCCGTCGCCAGATCGAAGTCCACTTTCTTCGAGGGAATCCCAAGCATCTGAACCCGCCCACCCACTCGGACGAGGGCGAACGCCTGATGAATGGCGGCCGGGACTCCAGACATCTCGAGGACCACATCGGCGCCGAAGCCGCCCGTCACGGCCTTCACTATCTTCTCGGCCTCCTCGGGGTGGAGAGCATGATCGGCTCCCATTTGCTTCGCCAGCGCGAGGCGCGTGTCGTTGACATCGGTCGCTATGATGTGCGACGCTCCCGCCGCCTTGCAGATACCCACCGCGAAGATTCCGATCGGGCCGCATCCAGTCACGAGGACCACTGCTCCAGGAATCTCCGCCGTGAGCACAGTGTGGAAGGCGTTCCCCATCGGGTCGTGGATTCCGCCGATGTCGAAGGAGATGTTGTCATCCAGGTGCCACACGTTCGTCGCCGGCATCGAAATGTACTCGGCGAAGCAGCCGTCACGATCGACGCCTATGATCTTGGTAAATGGGCAGATGTGGGCGTTTCCGGTTCGGCAGAGGAGGCAGCGACCATCAACGATGTGTCCCTCTGCCGTGACGCGATCGCCTTCCTTCACGTCGGTGACGAGGCGGCCGACCTGGATCACGTCTCCGGCGAATTCATGGCCGACGATGAACGGCGGCTTGCAACGTCCTTTCGCCCACGCGTCCCAGTCGTAGATGTGCACGTCGGTGCCGCACACGCCCGCCCGCCGCACGCGAATGAGAACTTCGTCCTCACGGATTCTCGGCTCCTCCACGTCCTTGAGTTTGAAACCGGGGGACGCGGATTCCTTTACCAGCGCTTTCACGAGCTGCCACTCCGTTGAGAGTCGAGAAAAACTTTTACGACGCAGCGAGTTCTAACCTGCGCACGGCAAGCCGCTTTTGGAAGTGATCGTTGCTCCAAAGCAGTCGGCGGCAAAAAGTATTGCACGCACATCTCTTGCATTCTATATTCGCGACGCGTTACGAGCAGTCGTGCGCGCTCGTCGTCGCAACGAGTTCTTTTGTAAACAGCGTGCCGGTCAGGACGCGGTGCAGGACTCGCCGGTTCCATCAGGGCACTGGTGAGAGTTCTACTTCATCGTGGAGAGACAACATGGCAGCAGCGAAGAGACGCGGACGCAAATCCGCCGCGAAGAAGAGCGGTGGCAGAAGGAGCAAAGCCGCCCGCAGCGCATCGGCGAGGAAGGGAGCTCGGACGCGTGCGCGGAACAAGGCGGCGCGCGCGGCGGCGCGGAAGAAGCGCAGGTAGCCCATCTTGAGCTGAATGAAACGGAAAAGCCGGCGCTGTCGCCGGCTTTTTTGCATCACCAATCCTTACGACTCCGGTCGCGGCTATCAACGGGAATAACGCGCGCTGGCCAATTCGACGATCCGCCCGATCAGCGCCGGATACTCCAGCCCGAACTTCTGCGCCGCCCGCGCGAACTCGCTGTTCGTCTCCAGGTAGCAGTTCGGATTTGCCTCGATCACGTAGACGTCGTCTTTCGCCGTGACGCGAAGATCGATGCGGGCATAATCCCGCAACCGCAACGCCTGGAAGGCATCGATGGCGACCTGCTGGATCTTTTTCGTCATCTCCTCCGATAGGTCGGTCGGAAAGATGGACTTCGTTCCCTCGAATTCCGCTCCCTTCTCGTCACCGTCATCCCCCCACTTCGCCTCCCAGCTGGCGATCTTCGGCAAGCCCGCCGGGAATTTCGAGAAGTCAAGCTCGATAATCGGGAGCGCCTCGACTTTGCTGTTGCCGATTACCCCGACATAAAACTCGCGGCCATCGATGAACTCCTCCACCAGTACCGGAGACTGATACTCCTGCTGGGTGCTGCTGAGAACATCGAGGAGCTCTTTCACGTCGTTCACTATCGACTTCTGTGTAATCCCGAGCGATGCGTCTTCCTGTGGCGGCTTGATGAGCAGCGGAAACCCGATGTCGCCGACCCAGTCGGATTGCCCCCGATACATCGTCGCGAACTTCGCGCTCAGAATTCCGTGAAATGCCAGAACCTTCTTGGTGAGAGTCTTGTCGCCGGCGAGCATGAGCCCTGCGGGACTGGACCCTGTATAGCGCAAATCGAGCAGATTGAGCAGCGCGGCGACGTTCGACTCGAGTGCGCTCTTGCCCCTGAAAGATTCGGCAAGGTTGAATATTAGCTCCGGCTGCTCCTTAGTCAGCTCATCGATCAGCGGCTGAACCGCGTCGTCGACCGCCAGCCTCCGCAACGTGTGACCGTTGGCCGCCAGAGCGCCATCCAGCTGGTCCAGTACCGGATCGACGGGAGGTTCCAGGGCATCCTTGCTGTGCAGAAGTGTGATCTTCACGAGTTCTCGGTGGTTTCAGTGCCGTCGATGGCGTTGGTATGTCTGTAGTTCATCATGACCGCGGTTCCAAACGCGGTAAGCTCGATCAGCGTCGAAGCCTCGAGTCCAGCGAGCTTCAGCTCGAGCTTCGTCGCGCGATCGGCGAGGAAATCGACGAACTGCCGCACGATCGCTGCGTTCTCACCCGTCCAATAGGCAATGCGCGTCACGATCTCGCGCCGGTGCCGCGAGATGAATTCCCCGGCACCAGCCGCGCCCGGCGCGGACTCGGCCCCGACGAAGATCGTCTTCAGATCCCCGTCAAAGATGCGCTCGTCCCGGATCGGGATGCTCTCGTCGCTATCCTGATAGTGCTCGGCCACCGTGTAGTTCATTGCCGCCACCGGGAGATCGTCGTCCGATGGCTCGGGAACCGCGGGAATCTGGTGCGCGACCTCGTTCATCACCCGGTCGACGTACTCGAGCTTGGCGAGGGCCCTCCACCCGTCATACATATGCTGCCAATCGAGACCGGGAGTGACCCAAACCGCAAAGGTCTCCGCGAAGTCCTCGTCCGGGTGCTTCTGTGCGTACCATCCAAGAATGTGCCGCACGAAATCGCGGGAGAAGGGATCGGCCCTGTATCTGTCTCGGTAGGGACGAGAGTACGGTCCGAACATCTTGCGCCAGTCGGGACGATCGTAGAGGCGGTACGCATAGTTGAATGCATGTCCGGCCTCGTGCCGCAGATAGCGCATTGATTCTTCGGCGCCTTCGACCGCGGAGGAATAATCCTCCTCGATCTTCGACAGTCGCGCGTCGGCGAGATAGAAGGGAACACCGATCAGCGGCGTACCGTCAGGACATCCCCACTGGTCGCTTAGATAGACGGGTGGTCGAAAGTCGAGTCCTTTTGCCGCCAGCTCTTCGTACAACTGGTTGACCAGCTTTTCCAGCAGCGTTCCACGGATCTCCAGACCAATGTCGGAGATCCGCTGCGACAACAGCGCATGTCTCTCACCTTCCCAGTTGGGGGCCGCATGTTCCACGGCGACGAGACGGGCAAGGGGCGTACCGAGGTAGGGCATTGCTGGTTTGCGTGAACTGGAACTGAAGACTACCTGCTGGGGGCTGTCGGCGGGCCGCGTGGTTGCTGGGGGGCTGGCCCATCGTGCGTTCACCCTGTGGATGCAAAAAGGCCCCACCATCGCGGCGGGGCCAGTGCGTCGGGAACCACCCCCGACTCGTCCTTCTTAATAGTAGCAGTGCTCGCTTAAGCGGCGCGGGTCGCAGTTTCAGCGACCGCATCGGGCACCGGACCCCAGATGTAAGCCGAGAAGACCGGAGTTGGCTCCGTTCTGTCTCCCCTGGAAATGATGATGCCGAGTGGCTCAGTCGAGCTGTTTTCCTTCGGATCCTTTTTCATTCTGACTCTGGTTAAGTAGATGCCACACCGTGGCCTGAGCGCTTTATAGGCAGCCAGTATGCCGCGTTGGACGTCGCGCGCAAGTTGTTGTTGATGCGTGACTTGCGAGCATAGCGCATCTACTGTTGAGGAGCGAGTGTCGCAGAAAGACACTCGGTTGGAGGACAGCCGTGTCACATCGACACGACTCGTCAGCTGGCGATTTTTTTGGCCAGGAAGCTTTTGGACGAGCTCGAATCGTCCTCGACCGAGATTGACCAACCCTTATACTGGCGACGCAACTCGGCGACGGACAGTCCGCGCTTGCCGCGCACGATCGTACCGACGAGATGCACGCCGCCGTCGGATGTCGCGGTCTGAAGAAGCTCGATCGTCCGTCCGCGCTCTTCCGTCGAAAGTCCGTTGAATGCCTCCGAGGTGCAGACGAGGGCGCCCAATGGTACGTCGGGGGACCAGTCGGTGAGATCGGCGACGTAGCCCTGGATCCGGTCGCCCAATCCGGCGGCGTGAGCTGCATTCATCACACGCTCGAGGGAATTCACTTCGCGGTCGACCGCTGTCACATCGCAGCCGTGCGCGGCGAGATACAGCGCGGTCCGATCTATCTCGCCACCCGCGACGAGCACCTTCGATTCAGCGGGCGGATGAATCTCGCGTGCAAGGACCCCATCCGGCTGGATCCCCCAGTGCTCCGGACGGCGATACTCGGCGGCCAGCTTGATGCGCTTTTTCCGCCACGTGTTGTAGGCCGGGATGCGAAGGCGCTTCCGAATGATGCGATCTACCTCTGCCCACAGCAGCAGCTCGTCCATCGCGAACTGCTCGCCAGCGCGCAGCGACGCCGCGGCCTCGTCGCCAATCTTGAGAATGGCGGACCGCGACACCGATTCCTTGTAATTCTCTATCTCGTTCTCCACGTACAGCTCGTATTCGTGCTTGAGAGAGCGAGGACTTTGTTGCGCCATTGCGTCGGGCAGGGGACACGTGTTCTAGCCAGCGGCTTAAGCTAGGCCACATGACTCATCTCGCAAGAGCGGATTCTAAAAGCTCAACCGCTACGATCAGGCAGTTGTGCGACTCAGTCGGCCGCGGAGATCAACCCAACCCGCAGCGCGTAGCGAACGAGACTGACTACGTCGTGCGTGCCCAGTCGCTTCATGACTTCACCACGATGACTCTCGACGGTCTTGACGCTGAGCTTCAACCTGTTAGCTATCTCGCGCGTACGGTGTCCATCGGCCATCATGCGTCGAGGTACTGAATGTTCTCAAAGGACACCGCGATGCCTTTCGATATCGCTTCGAGAAAGCACTGGCATAACCTGAGACTCCCGCGCGACCGTGCCTGAGCTCCCTGAGGTTGAGCGAGCAGCCCGCCAGCTCACCCGCGCAGCCCTCGGTAAATCGATCGCGTCGGTGAGGGCGATCCATCCGGCCCTCAAGCGCAAGCTGTCGCCGGCACAGTCCCGCGCGGCGCAGGGGAAGCGGATCGAGCGCATCGAACGACGAGGGAAGCACCAGCTTCTCCACCTCGATAGCGGCGACACCCTCGTCGTGCATTTCCGGATGAATGGTGATTGGAAGATCGGCACGACTGCTCAACCCCTCGACCGCTTCGCCCGCGCGGTGATCGAGCTCTCCGACGGCACTCGCATCTCGCTCGTCGATCGGCGCGCGCTCTCTTCGATCACGCTCGACAAAGAGGGTGCATCATCGCTCCCCAAGCTTGGGCGCGAGGCCAGTGATCCTTCGCTCGATGCGGACTACCTCAGGCAAGCTCTCATCCGGAAGAAGACCGCAATCAAGCCCGCTCTGATGGATCAGTCAGTCGTGGCCGGACTAGGCAACATCTACGCGGCCGAAGCGCTGTGGGAAGCGGAGATGGATCCGCGCAAGCCAGCCGCCAAGGTAAGCCCAGCAAAGCTTGAGAACCTTGTCGCAGCGATCAGGCTGGTCCTCAGTCCGAAGAAGCGGCTCCCCGGGCGATACACCGACAAGCGCGGCGCCAGCCGGTTCGCTGTGTACGATCGCGAGGGAGAGGCGTGCCGACGCTGCGGCGGCACTATCAAGCGAATCGTTCAGGCGGCACGATCCAGCTACTTCTGCCCGTCGTGCCAGCGCGGCTGATCACCGAGGGGCAGTTCAGTCCATGACCTCTAGAAGTGCGCCTTTGATGTAGCCGGTCTCGGGGATGGAAAGCACCTCGGGATGATCAAGTGGCTGACCCGTGATAGCACGGATCGCGACCCGCCGGCCGCTGTCCGCAGCCGCATCGTGGAGCATCTCCAGAAAGAGCGCCTTGGTCAGATGAAAGCTGCAGCTGGCGGTGTACAACAGGCCTCCAGGCGCCAGAAGCCGCATTGCGCGCAGATTGATGTCCTTGTAGCCCCGCATCGCCCCCGGCAGGGCCGCTCGGGTCTTCGCGAAAGCCGGAGGGTCAAGGACGATGATATCGAAGGTGATTCCCTCGCGCTCCCTTTCGCGCAGATAGTCGAATGTGTTCGCTTCGACGAACGAGATGTTGTCGAGGGAATTGCGCGCGGCGTTCTCGGCCGCCCTCACGAGAGCCGGGCCCGATGCATCGAGCGCTGTGACGTGCGTGGCTTTCTTCGCCAGGTGCAGCGCGAACGAGCCGTGGTAGCTGAAACAATCGAGCGCTCTTCCTCGAGCCACGCTACCGACGAAGTGCCGGTTTTCCCTCTGGTCGAGGAACGCGCCCGTCTTCTGCCCGGTCCATGGAGCAGCCAGGAATCTGATCCCGTACTCGTGCACTTCGATCTCGGGCGGAACATCGCCGTCGAGCACGACCGTCTCCCGTGGCAGGCCTTCCTTGGCCCGCAGCGGCACATCGTTGCGGGCAAGAATTCCGGCGGGCTCGACCAGCGCGCGCAGAGAGACAACGATTTCTTCTCTGAACTGCTCGAGCCCTGCGCTCATGAACTGCACGATCAGCCATTTGTCATAGCGGTCGCAGATGAGCGACGGACATCCATCCGCCTCTCCGTGCACGAGGCGGATTGCGTTGGTGTGAGCCTCGAGCGTCACCCGCCGCGCGATCGCCGATGCGATGCGGTCGTCCCACCACCCCTGGTCTATCACCGCTTGGGGATTGCGGTCGAGCAGCCGCAGCGAAATCTCCGAAAGTGGACTCCAGAGGGCCCACCCAAGCGGCTTGTCCCGACTGTCGTGCACCAGAACCGCGCCAGCATCCATCATCGGCCGCTCCGTCACGTCCGTGCGATAGATCCACGGATGTCCGCTCAGCCACCTCCGCGCGCCCTTCGCGTTCACTCGCGCTACCGTCATTCGGTGAATGTAATTCGCTACGTACGGTTCTTGCGAAACGCTCTGTCTATGCGTGACTTCGTACCAGTAACGATTGGCCTGGCGGCGGGTGGGCTGCTCTATCGCGAGCACAGCATTCGCGCTAAGGCGGAAAGGTTTGGCGCCGCCACGATGGAGACCCTGCTCAATGCCATCGACGCCAACGATACCGTCACGGGCGCGCACGTGCGGCGTGTCGCGACTTATGCTCTCCTCCTCGGCGAAGCCGCCGGGTTCGACGAGCGGACCCTCCGCAGCATCGAGCGGGTCGCACTGTTCCACGATATCGGCAAGCTCCACGAAGCGCTCACCGACATCTTTCACGATCAGGACAGGCTCACGCCGGAGGAGCGGCGAGCCGTGAGAACCCATCCCCAGCGCGGAGCAGAAGTCCTTGCACCATTGAGCACGTTCTACCCGGATTTGGGCAAGGGAGTCGCCGCCCACCATGAGCGGTGGGATGGAACAGGCTATCCGCGTTGCCTGAAGGGGAAGCGAATCCCAATCACGGCCCGGATAGTTGCGATTGCCGACAGCTTCGACGCCATCACCCATCGTCGGCGCTACAGTCACGCCCGGAGCTTCGGTGAAGCGGTGACAGCGATTGGGGAAGGGCGGGAAACCCAGTTCGATCCGGAGCTCGTCGATCTGTTTCTCAGTCCGCCCGTGCAGGCCAAGATCGACCACGCAATGCGTCAGGCAAACGCGCCGCAGAAGAAGCGAACCAACCGGCGTCGGGGCGAAACCCAGCCCGTGCCCGATATCACATTCCGATGGCGGCCGCGATCGAACGGGCCGCGAGCTCGGGATCGTCTCCCCTGAAAATCGCGTTCACGACGGCGACTCCCACTCCGCCCGCCGCCATCACCTGAGCGGCGCGGTCCGCGCTCAGTCCGCCGACGGCTACCGCGGGACGACCTGAAAGCCCAGCGAGCTTCTTGAATCCGTCGATTCCAATCGCTTTTCCGGCGTCGCCCTTCGTATCCGTTGTAAAGAGCGGCCCGATCCCGACGTAATCCGCCTCCCTGGCGTTGGCCAGCTCCGCATCCCCGCCCAGAGAGGCCCCGATGATGAAACTCGCGGGCACAAATCGTCGGATCGCACTGACCGGAAGATCCGCTTCTCCGACGTGAACACCGGCAGCGCCTGCCGCCAGTGCAATGTCCGCCCGGTCGTTGACAATGACTGGCACCGGAACTTTAGTCACGATCGCCCTGCTGACCTCGACCACTTCGCGCGGGGTCGCTCTCTTCAGCCTCACCTGAACACTGGTCGCTCCCCCACGCACTGCTGCCGCCACCCGATCGACGAGGGTAGAGCGCTGATCCTCCGCATCATCGGTGATGGCGACGAGACGCAGAATCTTCGGATCGAGCATTTACGCTATTGAGCCGTGGGTGTGCGCGTCGTAGTGCGCTTCTTTGCGGTAGTGGTGTTCCTGGTCGATTTCTTCGATGCCGCTTTTACCGTGCTCTTGCTCGACGGCTTCGCTGCTACCTTGGTCGTCTTCTTCGCCGAAGTTTTGCTGGTGGTCCTCTTCGCGGGCGTTTTGGTGGCGGTTCGCGGATCGCTCGGTGATTTCGCAGCGCTTCGGGTCGGTGTGTTCGTCGCCGCGGACGCCAGCATCAGCGGTTTGGTTTTGCTCGCCAGGAGCGTGCCGCGGACCTGCCTGATCGCGTTGGTGTGCTCCGCGAGAGTCATTCGGAATTCGTGATGGCCATCGCGGCTCGCGACGAAGTACAAGTAGGGAACGTTCGCGGGATGCGCAGCCGCGACAAGACTCGCCACACCAGGCGACGCGATCGGTCCAGGCGGGAGTCCCTTGTGGGTGTAGGTGTTATAGGGTGAAGCAACCGCGAGGTCCTTGTACAACACCCGCCCCACGTGGTGGCCGAGCGCGTACTGGATGGTCGGGTCTGCCTGCAGCAGCATTCCTTTGCGGAGCCGGTTGTAATAGACGGCCGCGATCACGGCCCGCTCCTCGGGAACCCGGGCTTCCCTCTCGACGATCGATGCCATCGTCACGAGATCATTGCGATTAATCTTGAGCTCAGTCAGGCTCGAGTCCCAATCCGGCTTCCAGCGGCGCTCGAACGCAAAAACCATCTCCCTGACTGCCTGCCGCGCAGTGGTGCCAATCGGAAACGCGTAAGTATCCGGGAAGACGTATCCCTCGAGCGTGGTATTCGGGATGTCCAGCCTCGCCAGCAACGCCGTATCCCGCATCGCCTCGCGCACTGAATCGGCGGGAACCTTGAGCGTGCGTGCCAGTTGCGGAGTGATCTGCGAGATGTCCCAGCCCTCAGGGATCGTGATGGTATTGACCAGGCCGTGTCCGCCGTTGAGCGCGCTCACGATTGCGCTCCACGGCGTTCCAGGCTTGAGCAGGTAAGTGCCGGGTTTGATGTTTCGATCCCCGCCCGTGAGCCTGCCGTACATCCGGAACACCTTCGGCCAGCCGACAAGCTTGGCTTTCGCCAGTGAATCCGTCGCCTGGCCGAAGCTGGCTCCTCTTGGGATGATTACGCGCGCGGGAGCGCCGTGAGGCTCGCCGCTACAGGCAGCGATCAATACGCACCCCGCGACCGTCGCGAAGCGAATATCAGCTCTCAAGATTGAGTGCCTGTTGAAGGAGAATCGTCGCGGCGAGGGCGTCGACATCGCCCTTTCTGCCGCGGGTGGATTCGCCCATCTCTTTGATTGTGCGCAATGCTGCCGCCGTGGTGAATCGTTCATCTAAGAAACGAATGGGGAGGCCTGTACGTTTCGCTATTTCTACCCCCACAGCCCTCACTTCGGCGGTCCAATCGGTCTCCAGCCCCTCTCCGTTGAGCGGAAGGCCAAAAATGAAGCCTTCCGCGCCCAGCTCGCGAGCGAGCGCGAGGATTTTTGTGATGGGGGCTCTTTTGCCTGCTCGCCGCGTAATGAACCCTGCCGGAGAGGCGATCATCCCGATTGGATCGGCGATCGCAAAGCCGACTCGCTTGCGGCCGTAATCCACCGCGAGATATCGGGCCAGCGCGGCGTTCACTACCCCTGCGCCATCTGGGTGAAGAATTCCTTGTTGTTCTTCGACTTCGCCATCTGTCGGAGGAGGAACTCGATCGCCTCGGCCTCCGGCATGTCGGCGAGGAACTGACGCAGCAGGATCGCCCGGTTGATCTCGGCCTGGCTTAGCAGCAGCTCCTCCTTCCGGGTGCCCGACCGAAAGATGTCGATCGCGGGGTAGACTCTCCGGTCCGCGATCTTGCGATCCAGCACCAGCTCCATGTTTCCGGTGCCCTTGAATTCCTCGAAGATCACGTCGTCCATGCGAGAGCCGGTCTCGGTGAGCGCGGTCGCTATGATCGTCAGAGACCCTCCGCCTTCGATATTGCGCGCCGACCCGAAGAACCGTTTCGGCTTGTGAAGCGCGCTGGCATCGACACCGCCGGACAGGATCTTCCCGGATTGCGGCGCGACGGTGTTGTGCGCTCGCGCGAAACGCGTGAGGGAATCGAGCAGAATGACAACATCCTTCCCGTGCTCGACCAGGCGTTTGGCTTTCTCGAGCACCATGTCTGAGACCTGCACGTGGCGAGCGGCGCCTTCGTCGAAGGTCGAGCTCACCACTTCCGCGCGCGTCGTGCTGGCGATCATCTCAGTCACTTCCTCCGGCCGCTCGTCGATGAGCAGCACGATGATCGTCACTTCCGGATGATTCTCGGCGATCGCATTCGCCATTTTGTGGAGCAGGATCGTCTTTCCCGCGCGTGGAGGGGAGACGATGATCCCGCGCTGCCCCTTTCCGATTGGCGCCATGAGGTCCATTACGCGCATGCTGAGATCGCCGTCTTTCGTCTCGAGCCGAAGCCGCTCATCCGGATACTGCGGACGCAGGTTGTCGAATGGTATACGCTCCTTCGCCTTCTCCGGATCATCGCCGTTGACGCTCTCGACCTTGAGCAGCGCGAGGTACCGCTCCCAGGGCTTGGGTGGTCGTACCTGACCGCGGATATCGTCCCCAGTCCGCAATCCAAAACGCTTTATTTGCGACGGCGAGACGTATATGTCATCCGGGCCCGGGAGGTAGCTCCAGTCCTGGCTCCGCAGAAAGCCGTAGCCCTCGGGAAGAATCTCCAGAACGCCATCACCGTGGAGCATGATGTCGGTGTCGAGAAGATTCTGCTCGATCTGGAAGATGAGATCCTGCTTCCGGAGACCTGACGAGCCGTCAATCTTGAGGCCGTCGGCCATCTCCTGGAGCTCGGTCACGGATTTTCGCTTTAACTCGGCGATATCCACGCGGTGGGGAGATAGAAGATAGAAAACACCTGAGCCTGTTCGAGCTCAGTGAGTGCAAAAGCCGTCGGTGCGAGGAGGGAGAAGTTGCTGGCGGAGCAGGAGGGGGGTAGGCGGGCGAGCCGCGCGAGGCTGCGCCCGATTCACCCGAAGCTAACTGGACCCAAAAAAGCGGTCAAGTCAGAACTTGATGTATCGAAGCGGGTGTTTCTTGAGATCCCTTATGAGCTCGGCGAGCAGCACACGGGTGCGGCTCAGCTCCCGTGTGAGCGAGCTGTCCGGATGTGCGGCCGCAATTGCGCCGACCGGATTTGCCGCGAGAGCGCTCAACCTATCGAGCTGGGCGAGTACACCCGTCGCCCGTCTAGTGAGGGTCGTGTCGCGGCGGAACCGTCCGAGGCTTCCCCTGTTCGATGACATCAAAGTCCGAATCGAATCAGCCGCTGCCATCGCGCGCGACGCGCGCCCCATGAGTTCGTTGCGTGATGCGAGTCCGATCGTGCCATTACCGTGACCCGCCTTCCCCGCCAGTCGCGACATGCGCGCACTTACTTCGGGCATCCGTGGAATACCGCGCGTGCGCATTCTTCCAATGGTGCCGTTGGGGTTCATGAGCTCGGTGTTCAGCTCTTGCACAGTAGCACCGAGGGCGGAAAGCCCGGGCACGACCGTGCGTACTTCCGTCAGGAGGTCCCCAACGTGGGAGCTGTAACGAGTGCGAACGGTGTCCCCCTCGTGAAGCGGCGGCGATGTCGTCGATCCAGCCGAGATATACACGACGGCTGCTCCGATGAGGCTGCTGCCGGGACGGATCGACGCCCACGAATTGCGGCGTGCGTTCGGCAGCGCTGATTCGAGGAGCTCGGTCCTGATCAGCAGCCGTTCCAGCGTGTCGGTTGATGCCTGACGGAAGGATACTTCCTTTACGAGTCCCTTTTTCTGGCCGGCGAGCCAGACCTCGGTTCCGGGTTGGACACCGGTCGCGTCGTCGCTGACGACGTAGAGGGTTACTTTTTTGCCGTGTAAGGCGCCAACTCGCGCAAAAACCAGCGTCGCGATAGTGATAAGGACAATCACCGCTGCAGCGATGATTCCAAAGGTCAACTCTCTCCAATGAATTTGGCGCGGCATTGAGCGTCAATATAAACATGAGCTATCGGGAGCGCTTATCTTATCCCTGCCAAATGACCGCGGATAACGGTTCCCCCGCATGCTGATTGGAGTCCCGCGCGAGGTCGCTAGCGGGGAGCGTCGTGTCGCGCTCGTGCCCGACGTCGTATCGCAGCTTACCCGCGCCGGTCACCGGGTCGTCGTCGAGCGCGGCGCGGGACTCCGGGCCGGCTTTACCGACGAAGCTTACCGCTCTGCAGGCTGCGACCTCGCCGATTCGGCCGAGGAGATCTATTCGGCCGCGCAGATGATTCTCAAGGTGCAGCGGCCCGGCCGGGACGAGGCCGGGGAAGCCGAGCTCGATCGGATGAAGGAAGAATCCGTTCTTATCGGACTGCTCCAGCCTTCTGGCGATCCAGCGCTATTCCAACAACTGGCCGAGCGGGACATCATCGCGTGCAGCATGGAGCTGGTGCCGCGCACGACCCGCGCCCAGATGATGGACGCGCTGTCCTCCCAGAGCACCGTGGCCGGATACAAGGCGGTGCTACTCGCCGCGAACGCGCTTCAGAAATTCTTTCCGATGCTGATGACCGCTGCCGGTACCGTCCGCCCGGCGCGGGTACTGGTGATCGGGGCGGGAGTGGCGGGACTCCAGGCGATCGCGACCGCGCGCCGCATCGGCGCCGTCGTCGAAGCGTTCGACACCCGGCCGGTAGTTAAAGAACAGGTCCAGAGCCTCGGCGCGACCTTTCTCGAGCTCGATCTGCGGGGCGAGGACGCACAGGATGCGGGCGGGTACGCGAGGGAGCTGAGCAAGGACCACATCCGGCGTGAGAAAGAGCTGATTCACAAGCGCGCGCTCGTGGCCGATGTGATCATCACCACGGCGCTGATTCCCGGAAAACCTGCCCCGATGCTGATCAATGCGGAGACAGTTGCGGCGATGCAGCCCGGGTCAGTAATAGTAGATCTCGCCGGCGAGCAGGGCGGCAACTGTGAGCTGAGTGTTCCAGGCGCGACCGTGGTGAGGCACGACGTCACGATAATCGCTCCGCTTCACATCTCGAGTGATCTCGCGTTCCACGCGAGCCAGATGTACGCCAAGAACGTCGCGGCCCTGGTGGTTCTGCTGGCGCCGAAAGGCGAGCTCAATCTCAATTTCGCCGATGACATCATAAGCGCCGTCTGCGTCACCGCCGATGGCCAGATCCGCCATGCACCGACCCGAAAACGCCTCGGAATGCCCCCGCTGGAACCCTCAACGATGGAGTCCGCAAAGTGAGCCAGGAGCTCGTGCTCGGCATCTATGTCTTCATCATGGCGATCTTCGTCGGCTTCGAGGTGATCAACCGCGTCCCTTCGGTACTGCATACGCCGCTCATGTCGGGCACCAACGCGATCCACGGAATCGTGGTACTCGGCGCAATGCTGGTTGCCGGATCGGCAGATACGCCGCTGCTCAAGGCGCTCGGCTTCATAGCAGTGGTTTTTGGCGCCGCGAACGTGTTCGGCGGCTTCGTGGTGACGGACCGCATGCTGGAGATGTTCAAGAAGCGCGATACGGCAGCTCAGGGAGACGCGGAGAAAAAGGATGCTTGATTTCCGCGGATCGGTGATAGCGCTCAGCTACATCGTTGCCGCGGTGCTCTTCATCTTCGGACTGAAGAGACTCAGCTCACCGTCGACCGCGAGATCGGGCAACCGGATAGCCGCGATCGGAATGGCGCTCGCGCTCGGGGTGACGCTACTCGACAGGCAGATCGTATCGTACTGGACGATCGCGATTGGAACGCTGATAGGCGCGGTGATGGGCGTGTATTTCGCCCGGACCGTTCAGATGACCGCGATGCCGCAAATGGTGGCGCTATTCAACGGAATGGGAGGAGCGACCGCCGCGCTGGTGTCGGTCGCCGAATTTCTGCGGCTCTCGCGCTTGGAAGCGCCGATCGGCGCGGGCGAATCGACATCGATCGTACTCGGAACCGCGATCGGGGCGATCTCGTTCACCGGCAGCATCGTCGCGTTCGGCAAGCTGCAGGAGCTGCTCCCGGGTAAGCCGCTGCAGTTCCCACTGCAGCGGCTGATCAACGCGCTCATCCTGATCGCAGTACTGGGGCTCGGCGCCATTGTCGTGGTTGGCGGAGGCAGCGTCACTGCGCTCTGGATGCTCTTTGCCGCCGCCCTCGTGCTCGGCGCGATGTTCGTGCTGCCGATTGGTGGCGGAGACATGCCGGTCGTGATCTCGATCCTCAACTCCCTCACCGGCCTCGCTGCGGCGCTCACGGGATTCGTGCTGCACAACCAGATGCTGGTCGTGGCGGGAGTATTGGTGGGGGCGTCGGGAACGCTGCTCACGCTGCTCATGAGCAAGGCGATGAACCGCTCGGTGGCCAATGTTCTGTTCGGAGCATTTGGCGCGACGACCAACGACGCGGGTGCGGCGGCAGCGGCCGTCGGACATACGGTACGCCAGACGACACCCGAGGACACAGCGATTGCGCTAGCGTACGCGAGGAGCGTCGTGATCGTTCCAGGGTATGGTCTCGCCGTCGCGGAGGCGCAGCATACGGTACGGGAGCTGGCGACCGATCTCGAGAAACGGGGGGTGGACGTCAAATACGCGATCCATCCCGTGGCCGGCCGCATGCCGGGTCACATGAACGTTTTGCTGGCCGAGGCAAACGTTCCGTACGACCAGCTGCTCGAAATGGATCAGGTGAATGGTCAGTTCCCGCAGACCGACGTCGTGCTAGTCGTGGGTGCGAACGACGTTGTGAATCCCGCCGCACGCGACGATCCTTCGAGTCCGATCTACGGCATGCCGATTCTCGACGTCGATCGGGCGCGGAACATCATCGTGCTAAAACGCAGCATGGGTCACGGCTTCGCTGGAATCGACAACGCGCTCTTCTATCACGAGAAGACCCGCATGTTGTTCGGCGACGCGCGCCAGTCGCTCACTCAGGTCGGTCAGGCGCTCAAGTCCGCGTAGCCTTTCGGGCGCGCGCGTTTCCGCAGCATCTCTGCGCGGGTCGAGGCGGGGTATCCTCTTCGGCGACTAGCTCGCTTACACGCATCGAGCCTTCGTCAGCCCACCAGCGGCTTGCGCTCGCTGGCGGGCACCCAGCCGAAGTCTCTCGCTACGCGAGCACGTCGCCTACGAGGACACCCCGCCTCTCCTCGGACAGATCTGCAACTGCACGCGCGTCGACGGCCGTGCGTGCGTAATGCACTCTGTCGGGCTTCACCGACCGCGTATTCCGTGCGCGCCCCGAGACGTCGCGCACGACACGATGCTTGACAGGGAAGGAGGGAGGACGTGCTCGTAAGCAGCGTCTCGCGTAGCGAGAGACTCGCGCTAACTCCTCATGGAGCAATCACGTCACACGGAGCCAGCG
The DNA here is from genome assembly GCA_030774675.1 of Gemmatimonadota bacterium. GTDB lineage: Bacteria > Gemmatimonadota > Gemmatimonadetes > Gemmatimonadales > Gemmatimonadaceae > UBA4720. The sequence continues at coordinate 52,740 of JALYKQ010000136.1, forward strand.
AGGCTCGATGCGTGTAAGCGTGTAGCTGCTGAAGAGGACGTCCTCCCGACTGACCGGGCGGAGCGATCCACAAGCCACGATGGCCAAGCGGGAGAAGGAGAGAGTGCGCGCGGCGGGACTCGAACCCACGACCTTCGGCTCCGGAGGCCGACGCTCTATCCAACTGAGCTACGCGCGCGGTAGAAACGAATTCACAGAGGGACTAACTTCCCCTGATGACAGGAACAAAACGAAAGATAACAGTCCTGCCCGGTGATGGCATTGGTCCGGAGGTCGTTGAATCAGCCCTTGCCATTATAAAAGCGACAAGCGCAGCCGTCGAATTCGAGAAATGCGAGGCCGGGGCGCGGGCGTTCCAGGAAGGAATAGTCACCGGAATTCCGAAAGAAACGATCGAGTCGATCGAGCGCACTCGGGTCGTGCTCAAAGGCCCCCTCGAGACCCCGATCGGTCACGGGAACAGAAGCGCAAACGTCACGCTTCGCACGCTGTTCGAGACCTACGGCAACATCCGCCCCGTTCGTGAGCTGCCAGGAGTGCAGACGGCATTCACCGGCCGCAAGCTCGACATCGTAATCGTCAGGGAGAACATCGAGGACCTCTACGCCGGAATCGAGTACATGCAAACTCCCGGCGTCGCGGAGGGCCTCAAGCTGATCTCGCGCGAGGGGTGCGAGAAAATCGTCAAGCTCGCCTTCGCCTTCGCGATCGCCGAGGAGCGCGAGAGCGTTCACTGCGCCACGAAGTCGAATATCATGAAGCTGACCGAGGGTTTGCTGCAGCATACTTTCGAGGAATTCGCCCCCCAATACCCGTCGATCGTTTCAAAACACATTCTGATCGACAACTGCGCCCACCAGCTGGCGATGCGACCCGAGCAGTTCGATGTGATCGTGACCACGAACATGAACGGTGACATCCTGAGTGATCTCACCTCGGGGTTGACCGGAGGACTTGGCTTCGCTCCATCGGCGAACATCGGGAACGACGTCTCGATCTTCGAGGCGGTGCACGGCTCGGCGCCGGACATCGCCGGCAAGAACAAGGCAAACCCCACTGCACTCGTGCTGAGCGCGGCGATGATGCTCCGCCACGTCGGCGAAGGCAAAGCGGCGAGCGACGTCGAGCAAGCGGTGTTGGTGACGCTGGAGAGTGGAATCCGCACCAGCGACATGATCGGTGTGAAAAATCCGGCAACGACGACCGAGTTTACGCAGGCGGTGATCTCCAACCTCGGCAAGCGTTCCAAGGTCAGTCCGCCGCGCGACTACAAAAAAGTCGAGCTTCCTGCGGCAAGGCCGGGCGTGAGCGTGGTGTCCGCCGCCAGCAGGCGCGTCAGCGGCGTCGATGTCTATATAGAGTCGGAGCTCGAGCCCAAGACGATCGCCGCGAGTCTGGAACGGTCCACAAAAGGCTCGCCAGTTAAACTGCAGATGATCACCAACCGCGGCGCCATGGTTTTTCCTTCGAATGACCGACGCATCTCGCTGGTCGATCACTTCCGCTGCCGCTTCGTCTTGAGTGACGGTGCGGCGAGCCTGGGGGATGCTGAGATTCTGTCACTGCTACAGGTCATTGGCGACGAGCACCGGTGGATGCACATCGAGAAGCTCCAGGAGTTCGATGGCGAGCCGGCGTTCAGCAAGTCGCAGGTCTAGCGCGCCTCGCTCCGCGGGTTAGATAAGGAGTAGCGCACGCAATCGGAGGATAGCACCGGCATGAGCACGACATTCGACCGCCGCTCGTTCATGGGATACTTCGCGGGAGCAGGTCTCACATCGACCCTCTTTCCCGGAGTTCTTTGGGCGAAGCTTGCCGCCGGTGCGGAGATTACCGTCGAAACTATTGCCAGCGCCGAAGAAGTCGCCGGCCTCCATTTCGATGCGGCCGAGCGTGAGCTGATGCTGGACGGGTTAAAGCAGCAGGAACAACGCATCGAAGCGCTGCACAAGATCTCGCTGCCGAACTCTGTCAGCCCCGCGATCGTCTTCGATCCAGTCCCACCGGGAAAAACAATTCCGGCGCCCACCAACCGTCCGATGGTGCGGAGCTGGAACAAGCTCAGACCCGTCACCGCCGATATCGAGCAGCTCGCGTTCCTTCCGGTGACCGAACTATCGGAGCTCGTGCGGAGGAACCGGGTCACTTCGGTGCAGCTCACCCAGATGTACCTCGCGCGAATCAAGAAATACGACCCGGTCTTAAAGTGCGTGATCACCCTGACCGAAGACCGTGCGCTGGAAAAGGCACGCGCGGCCGACGCCGAGATCAAACGCGGAAAATATCGCGGAGCGCTTCACGGCATTCCGTGGGGCGCGAAGGATCTCCTCGCTGTGCGCGGCTACAAGACGACCTGGGGAGCGGGGCCCTTCAAGGACCAGGTAATCGACACGGACGCCACCGTGGTGCAGCGCCTCGACGCAGCTGGAGCCGTCCTGGTCGCCAAGCTCACACTAGGCGAGCTGGCGCAAGGTGATATCTGGTTCGCCTCGACGACCAAGAATCCGTGGAAGGTGGACCAGGGATCGAGCGGATCTTCCGCCGGCCCCGCATCGGCGACCGCTGCGGGCCTGGTTGGCTTCGCGATTGGGAGCGAGACCCTCGGATCGATTTCCTCGCCTTCGACACGATGCGGCACTACCGGACTTCGGCCAACATTCGGGAGAGTCCCGCGCACTGGCGCCATGGCATTGTCGTGGACAATGGACAAGCTGGGCCCGATCTGTAGGAGTGCCGAGGATTGCGCGCTCGTGCTTGACGCCATCCACGGACCCGATGGGCAGGACAACAGCGTCATCGCCGCCGACTTCCACTGGGACGCCACCCTCTCCCCAAAGCAGCTGCGAATCGGCTACGTGAAATCGGCGTTCGATTCTCCACTCACCGACCCAACCGATCCAAAGCGGACCGTTCATGGCAGCAAGAAGTTCGACGATGCCGCGTTGGATGTGCTCAAGCGGCTCGGGATCAATCTGATCCCCGTTGATCTTCCGGATATGCCGTACGACGCGATGCGGCTGATCCTGAGCGCAGAGGCCGCTGCGGCATTCGACGAGCTCACCAGATCCGATCGTGACAAGCTGCTCGTCCAACAGGGAAAGTTTGACTGGCCTAACTCGTTTCGGACCTCACGCTTCATCCCCGCAGTTGATTACGTCAACGCCAACCGGGTCCGCTCCATTGCGATTCAGAAGTGGGACGAGTTGATGCGGACGGTGGACGTGATAGTGACCCCGACCAATGCGGCCAACCTGTCGCAGCTCGTCGCGACGAACCTTACGGGACATCCCGCCGTGATAGTTCCAAACGGTTTCCGGGACGATGGCACGCCGGTCTCGCTCACCTTCCTCGCTGGGCTCTTCGAAGAGGCGAAGGCGCTCGCGGTTGCGCGCGCGTATCAGGAGGCGACCGGTTTCCACCTCAAGCATCCCGTGGTGCCGCTCACACCACCACCTGCCGCGACCGGATAATGAGCGCGGGTGGATGCCCACTGCAGCCGGTGGTGCTCGAGGGAGAGTTCGTTCGCCTCGAGCCGATGACGATCGCGCACCACTCCGGCCTTTCCGCGGTTGGGCTCGATCCCGAGATCTGGCGCTACACGCTGGTGATGGTGCAAACACCGGATGAGATGCGCGGCTACATCGAATCCGCGCTCAAGCTCCAGGCTGATGGTACGACCCTGCCCTTCGTGACGATCGAACGCCGCTCCGGACGCATCGTGGGAAGCACGCGCTTCGGCAACTACGATGCGGCAAATCGGCGCATCGAGATCGGCTGGACCTGGATCGCGCCGCCGTGGCAACGGACGGCGATCAATACCGAGGCGAAGTATCTGATGCTGTCTCACGCTTTCGAGAAGCTTCACTGCGTGAGAGTCGAGCTCAAGACCGACGTGCTGAATACTACGTCGCGCAAGGCGATGATTCGCATTGGCGCAAAGGAGGAAGGGGTTCTCCGCAAGCACTCCCTCGTCTGGAATGGCCGGTATCGCGACAGCATCTACTACAGCATTCTCGACGACGAGTGGCCCGGAGTGAAACAGGAGCTGCAGAGAATGCTGATCCGCAGTTCCGAAGCCGCTTCGGCTCGCCGATAAAAAAACCCCGGGCAAATTGCCCGGGGTTTTTTGTTGCTGCGCCAGCCGATTTTACGGAGACCACGAACCCTCGAGCTTGAAGTACGTCGCCGACTCTCTTTCCGCGAAGATGGGGCCGCCGACCGACTTGTAGCCAACGACGCCTGTCGTTCTGAAATTCGGAGTCCACGCGTATTCGAGTGTGGGTCCCGCCTGGAAGGAATTGCTCTTCCGGCCATTTTTGCCGCCGCCCTGTCCGACGACCTCGGCTCCGATTCGGGAGGTCTGTCTGCCCAGGTAGCGGAACGGAACCGAGGCGCGTCCACGCCCCCAGAAGTACTTGCTACCGAAGTTGTAGTTTGAGAGAAGCTGGGTGTGCAGCGGACTACGGCCCGTGCCATTGTGGTACGCACCAAGGCTCGCGGTTGCACCATTGCTTCCACCGCCTTCGGCTCCAGGCGCGCCGGGATCTTCGTGGTCGACCCAGGTATATCCCCCTCCGAACGAGATGCCTTCTCTGCGCCCGGCATACGCGAGGCCGAGAGTCGGGGACAACGCACTTAGGCTGCTGTCCGATTTACTGGCGCTCGTGAAGCGGTAGTGGAGCGAGTAGGCGTTGACGTTGAAGTACGGCGACCAGCCGAGTCCGCCGACGCCGACGTACATGCCAAGCAGATAGAATTGCGAATGACGGGTGTCACCTTCCGCTGACGCGTAAAACGACGGATGGAATTGAGATAGCTGCGCTTCCGAAGTGCGCGCGATCGTCGTCGACCCGACAAATCCGGCCAGCGCTACCAACGCATTCCGATAACCATTGAGTCTCATTTTTCTTCTCTCAGTTTGTGTCCTGGCATACACCACTTGCATCGTGGGTATAGACGCGTGAGTCCCCAGAGCGGAAACCAGGGCCCGGGTTCAAGGGGAATTATCAGAAGCGGTTTCCGAGCCGAGGTGAGTGCTTCGGAACCGTCAGTCAGGACAATGCCCTGAGCAGTGTACAGTTCCGGCTCAACGGCCTCTCCGCGATTCGTCCGCTGGTCCCACTCGTGAAAAAGGTCGAACGTCTCGCCCGGGGCCAGCACCTTTAACTGAACAATGGCCGCGCGATGAATGAAAGTGACGCGGCCGGCACGCATGTAGCTGACATGGCCCTTTGCTCGCATCGAGCAACTCCCCTATAAACGAATCGCGTTAACCGCAATACCTTATTGATTGAGGGCAATGGTTTTATTCGCCCGCCTCCGATCCCGATCATCCACTGAATTGCCCTTTTTGGTACTTCCGGTCGCTCGAGCCCTCAATCCCACGCTCGGTTCGCTTCTACTGCGGCAAACTCGGTTTGCCGCGTCGCTTCTCAGTCTCCTCCTCTTGCCAGGGTGCGTCGCATCCACAAGGATCGGGGAATCGATGACTCTCGCCATCATCAATGGAGTGGTCTGGACTGGTGATCCCGACCAACCTTGGGCAGAAGCGGTCGCGGTAAGTGGCGACCATATCGCCTCGGTTGGCTCCAACTCCGAGATCCGGGGAAGGCTTTCGAGGGCGACACGGGTGATCGATGCGCGTGGGGGAATGGTGGTCCCCGGTCTTATCGACTCGCACGTTCATTTCCTGACCGGCGGGATGAACCTCGCCTCCGTGCAGTTGCGCGATGCGCGGACCCCCGCTGAATTCATCGCGCGAATCAAGTCATTCGCGGCAACGGTGCCCGCCGGCGCGTGGATCACGGGAGGCGATTGGGATCACCAGAACTGGGGCGGGCAGCTGCCGGAACGCTCCTGGATTGACTCGGTGACTCCAAACAACCCAGTCTGGATCAACCGCCTTGACGGTCATATGGCGCTCGCCAACACCGCGGCAATGCGTGCGGCACGTGTTCCGATGTCGGGAGCTGACATCGCCGGCGGAGCGATCATGCGCGATGCGGCAGGACATCCGAGCGGGATCTTCAAAGACAACGCGCAGGAGCTCATCGATCTCGCCGTTCCCGAGCCGACCCCGGCGATGCTCGACCGAGCGCTCGATGCCGCGATGAGTTACGTCGCGGAACGCGGGGTGACAGCGGTGGACCACATGGGAACCTGGTCGGACCTCGCTGTGTTCGAGCGGGCGCATCGCGCCGGAAGGCTGCGCACCAGGATATACGCTTCTGTGCCGCTGTCGACGTGGGCCCGGCTCCGTGATACCGTCGCTGCGCGTGGACGCGGTGACTCCTGGCTCCGCATCGGCGGCTTGAAGGGTTTTGTCGACGGCTCGCTCGGATCGCATACGGCCGCGATGATGCAGCCATTTGCCGACGCTCCTGGCGATAGCGGCCTTCTCGTCAACACACCCGAGGATCTCTACGCCTGGACCTCCGCCGCAGACAAGGCAAATCTGCAGGTCCTCGTTCATGCGATCGGCGATCGTGCGATCAACCTTCAGCTCAACATTTTCGAGCGCGTCACGCGCGAAAACGGCGCGCGTGACCGGCGTTTCAGGATCGAACACGCCCAACACATTAGCCCGGCGGACATCCCACGCTTTGCCCAGCTTGGCGTCATCCCGAGCATGCAGCCATATCACGCCATCGACGACGGCAGGTGGGCCGAGAAAGCAATCGGTCACGACCGCGCCAGGACGACCTACGCTTTCCGCTCTCTTCGCGACACCGGGGCGCGCCTCGCATTCGGAAGCGATTGGTTCGTAGCCCCCCCGACCCCGGTCGAGGGGATCTACGCGGCTGTCACCAGGCGGACACTGGACGATAAGAACCCGGCAGGGTGGATCCCGGAGCAGAAGATCACGGTCGAGGACGCACTTCGCGCTTACACCACGGGAGGAGCGTACGCATCATTCCAGGAGGCTGCGATCGGATCGCTCAGGATCGGCAGGCTCGCCGACATCGTGATCATCGATCGTGACCTGACCAGAGTTCCGCCCGAAACGATCCGGAACGCGAAGATCGAGTACACCATCGTCGGCGGACGAATCGTATTCGATCGCAGGGCGATTTCTCACTGAACTGAAAGCGCAGGAGCACAGATGGCCGCAGGGAATGAATGCAGCTTTTACCGCTGGGACTCCATGAAGAAGGAGCGCGTCTCGGACATGCTCGAGCGAAGGCTCATCACCGGCGACCGGATGATGCTCGCGCAGGTCTATCTCAAGAAGGGATGCATCGTGCCCAAACACTCGCACGAAAACGAGCAGCTCACTTACATCCTCGAGGGCGCGCTCAAATTCCGGATTGGAGACGACGGCGCGCAGGAGATCACGGTCCACCCCGGTGAAGTGCTGCTCATTCCATCCAACGTGCCGCACCAGGCGGAGGCGTTGGAGGAGACCCTCGACGTTGACGTCTTCAGCCCACCCCGCCAGGACTGGCTCGACAAGAAAGACGATTACCTGAGGCGCTGACCTTGGATCTAGGAATTCGCGGCCGGGTTGCGCTCGTCGCCGCGAGCAGCCGCGGGCTGGGCCGCGCGATCGCCGAGGAGCTGGCGGCGGAAGGAGTCGATCTCGTCGTCTGCGCGCGTGGAGAGGAAGCGCTGAGCAGGACGGCGGACGAGATCAGGAATCGCTCGGGCGTCCAGGTAGTCGATGTCGCGGCCGACGTCTCGAATCCCGCCGGACTCGACCGCGTCGTGTCGGCGGCGTTCAAGAAGTTTGGAAAGGTCGACATCCTGGTGACGAATTCGGGAGGTCCGCCGAGCGGCCCCTTCGAGAGTCTGACTCCGGAGATGTGGGATGCTGCCGTGAGACTGCTCCTCACCAGCGCCGTCGGTTTGGCGCGCGCGGTGCTACCCGGGATGAAGGAGCGCCGGTGGGGCCGGATTCTCAATGTGACTTCGATTGCCGTGAAGCAGCCGATCGACGGACTCATGCTTTCCAACAGCCTGAGGGCTGCGGTCACCGGATTTGCCCGCACGCTCGCCAACGAAGTGGCGCCCTTCAATGTGACCGTGAACAATCTCATGCCTGGGTACACCCGAACTGATCGTGTCGAGCAGCTGGCGCGAGCCGCCGCCGAACGATCCGGCGCCTCGGCCGCGGATACCTTCGCGAAATGGGAAAATGAGATTCCGATGGGACGACTCGGGGAGCCACGCGAATTGGCCGCCCTCGCGGCTTTCCTCGCCTCAGAGCGCGCCAGCTACATCACCGGGAGCTCGATCGCCGTCGATGGGGGTTGGATCCGCTCGCTGCTATGAGCTGACGAGGCCGGGTAAACGCACCGGCAAGTGGTGACATCAGTGTATGAGGACACATGATGAACACACTGATGACGAATACCGAACAACTGCAACCATATATTAGGCCGGCCATGAAGCGATTCCGATCACGCAAACGCCGAGTTGAGGACACCAGTCCGCCACGGCCATCCTACAGCCGGCTGGCGGCGAACACCATCGATGCGCAGCTGGCATCGCTGGCGGCGGCGGGCGACGACTCCGCGTTCACGACGCTGGTCACCCGCTACCAGCCGGCTGTCTTCCGCTGGGCCCTCGTGTTCTCGCACGATCCGGATGAAGCGGAGGACATCGTCCAGGAAGTGTTCGTGAGAGCGTATCGCCGGCTCTCGCAATACAGGTCTGATGGGTCGCTCGAAGCCTGGTTCTTTGCGATCACTCGGCGTGCGGCCCATCAGATGCGCCGTACCGGAAAGCGCCGGAGCCGCCTGACACTGTCGCCTGGCGCTCGGCCGGCTCGCGACGTTTATACGACCGATCCGGGTGCGCGGGTCGACCGGGAGCGCGCCACCGCACTGATCCACGAAATGTTCTCCGAGCTGCCACAGCGCCAGCGGGAGATCTTCGATCTCATCGATCTCCAGGGTCTCACACCGGCAGAAGTCGGTGAACGGATCGGGATGAAACCGGTTTCCGTGAGAGCGAACCTCTTCAAGGCGCGATCGTCGATCCGCGCCCGCTTTCTTGCAACGCACCCAAGCTATAGCGAGCTGCGCAAATGACCTGCGAAGAATGCCTTTTGGCGCTCGAAACGGAGTCACTGAGAGAGATGACTCCTGATTCCCCCGTGCTGCAGCACTGCGCGAGATGCCCGGACTGCGCGCGGGTCACCACGATGGTTCGCGACCAGGAGTACGAGGCCGCTACAATTCTGAACGGGCTTCCACCGATGAGCAATCCGCTGACGGTCGCGGAGACCGCGGTACGGACCGGCCAAAGACGTCGTGTTGGCCGCGTGGTGGTGCTACTGAGTGCGGTAGCAGGCGCCCTCATTATCTGGCTTGTTTCCGCGACGATGCTCGTGCCGGCTCTGTCGCGGGCAGGAGTCATAGGGGGCGGGCCGCCGCCTGGCGGTCTCCGCACGGAAACCATGCAGCTCACCTGTCTGTCGCCGGAGCAAGCCGCTGACATTATCAACCCTTACGTTCGGAAACACGGAAGTACCTTCTGGATTCCGAGCTCCGGAATTTCCGCCATCACCGTGAGAGGGACGCCCGACGAGCTCGCCAAGTCGCGGAATCTGATCCTCGAGTTCGAAAAGGATCCGGGCGCAGCGTGCCGGGCCCCCGCGACGACGGTGGGGAAACTCGAGAAGGCGCTTTCGGATCTTCAGGGTCCAACGAACAACGGCCCGGATGTCATGCCTGGCAGGGCGCCGACGAACCTGCTCGGCGCACCCGCCGGCACGTCTTTGTTGAGCCCAAAAGCTCCGACCGCCACCGACGCCGATCGTGTGCCCACGAAGGTGTTGAAAACGCCGGCCAAGCAGTAACTCCGCTCTCGACTGGTTTCCCGGACGGAACCGCCCAACCATTCCCTTCGTAGGGCTGTCTAAAACTGGCGATCGCGACCGGAGTCGCTCGCTACTCCAACCCGTTCTGGTGTCATGACAACTGCTCCTCTGTATCTTTGCGCCGCCATGCTGGCTGGCATGGTCCCGCCCATTCAAGCCGGTGCCCAGAGTGGATCCTATCCCACCCAGCCGGCAGCAAATCCGGCGGTGACACCCGCCAAGGCGGCGGCGGTCCGTATCATGCGCGCGTCCCGCGCAGCAACGCCGATCAACATCGATGGAAAGCTGAATGACCCGGCCTGGAGTAGTGCCGTTCCGTCGGGTGACTTCACGCAGAGCTATCCCAAAATCGGAGCGCCGCCTACCGATCCGACGGAGGTTCGCGTTCTCTACGACGACGACGCCCTTTACATCGGCGTCCGGATGCTGGACGCGCGTCCCGACTCGATTGCGGCGCAGCTCGCTCGACGCGACGCATCCGGGATCTATTCCGACTGGCTGCACGTCGTGATCGACTCCTACCACGATCGCCGCAACGCTTTCCGCTTTTCGGTCAATCCGCGCGGAGTACAGAAGGATGTCCTGCACTCCGACGACCGGACCGAGGACCTCAATTGGGATGCTGTCTGGCAAGTCGCGACGACCATCGATTCGCTCGGCTGGACAGCTGAATATCGAATTCCGTTTTCGCAGCTTCGATTCGGCGCGGCAGGGAAGGGTGTCGAGCGCCTGTGGGGCATTCAGGTCCAGCGTGACATCGCCCGCCGCAATGAGCGCGATAGCTGGTCGCCCTGGAAGCAGACCGATCCGGGTTACGTTTCCTTCTCGGGCGACCTCGGCGGCATCATCGACATTCCGACGCCGCGCAGGCTCGAGATCATGCCTTACGCGAGCACAAAGCTCACGCGCGCTCCGGGGGATCCAGCCAATCCGTTTTACCGGGCGAACGATGCCAAGCCATCGGTAGGCGCGGATCTCAAGTACGGACTGCCGAGCGGACTGATACTTACCGCAACGATAAATCCGGACTTCGGCCAGGTCGAAGTCGATCCCGCGGTTGTCAACCTTTCTGCCTACGAGACGTTCTTTCCCGAGAAGCGGCCGTTCTTCGTTGAAGGTGCCAGCATCTTCAACATCGGGTCGATTCAGGGCGGACCTTCATACGGCTCCCAGCAGATCTTTTACTCGAGACGAATAGGCCGGTCGCCGCAGCGCTTCCCGAATGGCGTGTATGTCGATGCCCCCGATGCCACGACGATATTCGGCGCCGGCAAGCTGACGGGCAAGGTCGGGGCCTGGACCGTGGGAGTATTGAACGCGACGACCGGCGAGGAGAAAGCGCGAGTTGTCGACGCCGCCAACGTCGAGTCCACTACGCCTGTCGAGCCACTGACCAATTATTTCGTCGGTCGCATTCGACGCGACTTCCGTGGCGGCAGCACGATTCTGAACCTGGGCGGGACTGCGGTCAACCGTGACCTAAGCGACACCGTGTTCAAGGATCTGCTGCGCTCGAACGCGGAGGTCGGCAGCGCCGACTTCGAGCACCGGTGGAAGAACCGGGTGTGGACTCTTACCGGAGCGCTGTCAAAGTCGAGGATCGCCGGAT
>JALYKQ010000137.1 GCA_030774675.1 Gemmatimonadota bacterium
GACGGAAGGTTTCTCTCGATGCCGGAGTTCGACACGACGGTAGGATTCCCCTCCGAAAAAGACAACCTGCCGCAGCTGCCGCTGGAGCGTCTCGGTCCGCTCCTCTTCAGCGGTCTTGCTCCGGAGATGCCGTTCGACGAGTGGATCACGCCGGTTCGCGAGCGGGTGTCGTTCATGCCGCTCGACGAGTTCGCGCGTGACAACGCGACGTCGCAGGACTATCTCATCAACGCCAACTGGGCCCTCTACTGCGACAATTATCTGGAGGAGTTCCACATCCCGTACGTCCACGCGGGATTGGCGGAGAAGCTGGATTACTCGGGCTACAGGACCGAGCGATTCCGTTACGGGAACCTGCAGCTGGGAATCGCCAAGCCGGGAGAGCCGGCGTTCGATCTACCGAAGGATCATCCGAACGCGAGTGAGCGGGTTGGTGCGTTCTACTTCTGGCTGTTCCCGAACATCATGTTCAACTTTTACCCCTGGGGACTCTCCCTCAACGTCGTGACGCCGCTGAGCGCCGGACGCACGAAGGTCGCCTTCCATTCCTACGTGTGGAACCCGTCGATGCGCGAGAGTGGAATGGGGGCGGGGCTCCATCGGGTAGAGATGGAAGATGAAGAGGTCGTTGAGGCGGTGCAGCGGGGAGTTCGCTCGCGACTCTACGATCGCGGCCGCTACTCCGAGCGCCGGGAGGTCGGCACGCATCACTTCCACGAGCTCCTCGCCGACTTCATGAAGCGACCATTCAAGAGCAACGGATCATCGCGCCTGACCCCGCGCGAGTGACGGAGGCCGCGGAAGCGCGCCAATCAGACAACATCTCCCGACGGCGGGCCAGCATGGGCCTGCTGGCTGTGCTTGGCGTGGTCTTCGGGCTTTCCGTCACTGTTGGAAACACGATCGGCTCGGGAATTCTCCGCACCCCCGGCCTTGTTGCGGAGCTCCTCCCCACGCCGTGGCTCTTCATTGGTGTGTGGATCGTGGGCGCTCTCTATGCCGCGCTCGGCGCAAACGCGCTGGCGGAGCTCGCCACGATGATGCCCGAGTCGGGCGGATATACGGTGTTTCTCCGCCGCACAATGGGCCCATACGCGGGATTCGTCATCGGCTGGAGTGACTGGCTCTCGACGTGTAGCAGTGCTGCGCTCGCGGCGCTCGTCATCGGGGAATACGTCACGATTCTCGCCGGGATCTCCAAAGGATTCACCGCGGCGATCGCCAGCGCGGTCATCCTGGCCTTTGCGCTGATTCAGTGGCGCGGGATAAGAACCGGCAGCGCGGCACAGAATTTTACGGCGTTTCTGAAGACGCTCGCCTTCGCGATTCTCATCGGCGCTTGTTTCGTCCTCGGGCGCGGAATGACCGGCGCTGGTATTGCGCGGCGGCCAGTCGGATTCGCGTTCCTGGCGGCGTTCGTGCTCGCAATGCAAGCCGTCATTTTCACCTACGACGGCTACAACGGGATCGTGTATTTCTCCGGTGAGCTGCGCAATCCCGCGCGTGACATTCCGCGGTCGATGTTCGGCGGTGTGCTCTCCGTTGCGGCTATCTACCTGCTGGTGAACGTCGGATTTCTATATGTGCTGCCACTGGACAAGATGGCGGGCCAGCCACTTGTCGCGGCGACCGCCGCGAAGGAAATCTTCGGCGGCAAAGGGGACGCGGTGATTCGGATTCTTACCATCGTGTCGCTTTTGAGCGCAGTCAACGCGTACCAGCTGATGACGTCGCGGGTGTTGCACCGCCTCAGCGTGTTCGGATTTCTTCCAGGCGCGGATTACGTGAATCGCGGAGGCACGCCTGTGATTGCGCTTTTTCTCAGCGCAGCCGTGTGCCTGGCGATGGTCATCACCGGCACACTGGAGATCGTGCTGGCAGTGACAGCATTCTTTTTCGTCGCCCAGTATGCCCTCATCTTTCTGAGCGTCTTCATTTTGCGGCGACGCGAGCCGGAAGCACCGCGGCCGTTCCGGGCTGTGGGCCATCCCTGGACGACCGGGCTCGTGCTTGTTCTCTCCGTCGGTTTTCTGGTGGGCGCATTCGTGGCCGATACGCGAAACAGCATTTACTCGCTGATCCTGCTCGCCCTCAGTTGGCCGCTCTATTTGATGGCGAGGCCAAAGCCTGCGGTGTGATCAGATCGCGGCGGCTCAGTCGGCTCTCACTGGAGAAGCGCGGCGCGGACAAGGCGGTCTTTGCACGCCCTGTAACGCGCGATCGGCGGCGGCCACGCTGCTGTTCCACTCGAACCAGCGCCGGTCGGCCGGCGATCGCTCGCAACCGAGGCGAGTTATCACGCTGTCTCGCTGTGGGAGAGGAATCTCCTCGCGTCGCTCCACCAGCGTCGGAATCGCGTCGCGGGAGAGTCGTGTCGCGTATCGCGCGTCGAACTTTCCGCTGGTAGCGGCGCCATCGATGTTCCTGTTGACGATCCACGCCTCGAAGTTCCAGAAGACCAGAACGGTAAAGACCCCGAGGGCGATCTCGGCGACGCGCCGGCCAAAAGCGACCGATATGCGGCCACTGGTGATCTCGAGCGCGAGGGCCGCGAGCGAGAGTGCCATCACGATCATGTATGCCTGTGCAAACACCCGCGCGGTCGTGTAGCCATAGGCTTGCTCGTACAGGATCACCCGTCGGAAGGCGGAAATGAGAACGAGCTCGAGCGCGATGACCAGGGCCAGCTCCAGCCGGCGCAGGATAGCTCGGTCGCGCTCAGTTGCATCGGCAGGCCGCGCGTACTCGAGCACCAGAATGATTGCACCGACCAGCGTAGCGGCAAAGGAGAGCTCGCCGAAGCCGCGCCGGGCGAAGTCGGCGAACGTGACGCCGGTCCCCACGGCGGCCGGCGGCGGATGAATGAGGTAAGAGGCTTGTAGCAGCACAAAGAGCCAGAGCACTACCGCGGCGCTCCACAGCATCATGCGCTGCTCCGTCAGGCCAACTGTGGCCCGGACGTCGAGTGACGGATACTGTGGAAACTTCGCGACAAGCTGGCGCCGAGCGATCGAGTTGGCGCCAAGGGTGAGCGTGAGCAGGAAGGCGAAGAACAACACGCGCGGCGGAAACGACCAGTCGGGGAGCCAGCCAAAAAGGCGATCGGTGCTCCAGCGAATGACGGGATCGGCGCTGCCCAGCAGTGCGACCAGCACAATGACCAAGGGGACGGAAAGTAGAGCGCCCTTGATGAGCGACCGCGAGCGGGGCGACGAAACGGAGCTGGGCGCGTCGGCCAGCTCGCGGCCGGTAGTGGCAACGACGCGGGCTGGAGCAAGGAAGGGGACAGCGACGAGCAGCTTTGCCGAGAGATCGCTCCACCTTTCCGCCCCGAGGGTAATCGTGGCGAGCCCTAGTAACATGGCGTCGCTCGCGACGATCAGTCCGTAGAATCCCTCCTTGTCGGTAAGGGCAAACCCCAGGCTGAGCGCCGTAGCCCAGGCGACGAGCACGAGGAGTGGGGTTTCCACTCGGCGCACCGCAACCAGTCGTGACAGGATGAGTGAGGCTGAGGCGGCGGCAACCCAGATCGGCCAGTTGATGCCTGGTTCGGCGGAAAAGAGGATTGCAGCGCCGAGCGCTGAGGTGAGGATGGCGGCGGTCCATGCTACGGTAGAGGCGGAAGATCGCATCGGTTCGGTTCGGGGATAAGTGGATAGAGTACTTTACACCACAAAGTAAGACGCCGCAAGCAGCATAATGTCACGTCCGGCGAGGCTGGTTCCCCCAATACAACGATAAAGAGACGCTCAGCGATAAAGAGACGCTCAGTACTGACGAGTCGGTTCATTAGAAATTCAATAGCCGTCCCATTGACTTGAGCGCTTAGCGGGATAGCTTTACAAGGCTATGGCGGAACGCGGTTTACGGCGCCCGCAGAACACCAAAAATTAATCGCCGACTCTGCTTTATCGGCGCGCCTTGAGTCCCCACCTGCGAACGAGTTGCGGGTGCACCCGGCGGCAGCGGATGGATACCGGTCCCGTTCAGGGGCGCATGGTCCACCCGCGTTTTTGTTGAATTGAGACCACCGGTTCCAGGTTGTTCGGACCGGCTTTTATAGAAGAGAGAGCTTCCAGAGATTATGTCACGGCACACCCCGCTCGACCACTATCGTAACATCGGCATCATGGCCCACATCGATGCCGGGAAGACGACTATGACCGAGCGCGTCCTGTATTACACCGGCAAGACCCACAAAATCGGCGAAGTGCATGAAGGCACCGCGACGATGGATTGGATGGAGCAGGAACAGGAGCGCGGCATCACGATCACGTCGGCCGCGACCACCGCGTTCTGGACTCGTAACGGGATCGAGTACCGCATCAACATCATCGATACCCCGGGTCACGTGGACTTCACCGTCGAAGTCGAAAGATCGCTTCGCGTCCTCGACGGCGCGGTGACGCTTCT
>JALYKQ010000138.1 GCA_030774675.1 Gemmatimonadota bacterium
CGACACCTCGCGCGAGCGTCATAACGCAGCCACCGTCAGCGGCCAAGCCGTCGACTCGTACGATGGTGGTTATCGATGCGGGGCATGGTGGTCCCGACAACGGAATGACCGGCCCGATTGGAACGCCCGCCTGGTTCGTCGAAAAGGATGTCACGCTTTCCGTCGCGAAGAAGCTCGAAACCGTTCTTCGTGCTCGAGGGATGGACGTGCTGATGACCCGAACGATCGACACGCTCATCGCCCTGTCGGATCGCGGCCGCATTGCCAACAGCAATCATGGCGATCTCTTCATTTCGATTCACGTCAACGCGCCGGGCGCGCGAACAGCGGCGGCTGCGCGAGAGCGTGGGTTCGAGACATATTTTCTGGCCGAAGCGAAGACCGAGGACGAGCGGCGAGTCGAGGACATGGAAAACGAATCGGTGAAATTCGAAACCGGTGCCAACGCACCGAAAGGCGATCCGCTGAGCTTCATCATCACCGACATGGCGCAAAACGAGCACCTGCGGGAGTCAAGCGATCTCGCGCAGACGATTCAGCAGGGGCTGATCGAAGTACATCCCGGCCCGAATCGCGGCGTCCAGCAGGCGAATTTTGCGGTTCTGCGCGGATCCTACATGCCGGCGGTGCTGGTCGAGATCGGCTTTGGCAGCAACCAATCCGAGGCGACGTTTCTAAGCGACCAGGACAATCAGCGTGCGCTGGCGAGGAATATCGCCGAGTCGGTCGTCGCGTATCTCGCGCGGTATCAGTCCCGCGTCGGAGGCACCCGGTAGCGGTGTCCGCATCCGCGCTCGCAGTCAACGTCGCGGGAATCGACTTTCAAAATCCAGTGTTGCTTGCTGCCGGAACGGCGGCCTATGGCCGCGAGCTCACGAGCGTCATCAGGCTCGACGCGCTCGGAGGGCTGATCACCAAAGCGGTCAGCGTGGAACGACGTCACGGGGCCCGCGCGCCCAGGGTGGCGGAGTTCCAGGGCGGGATGATCAACGCAGTGGGTTTGGCAAACCCCGGCGTCGACGAAGTACTGGCTGACCATTTGCCGTGGCTCGCGCAGAATGTTCGACGGGCGAAAGTTTTTGTGAACGTGGTCGGAAATCGGAGCGAGGAATTTGCCAGCGTCGTGTCTACGCTCGACGGCTCACCGGCCGTCTCGGGTTACGAGCTAAACGTGAGCTGCCCCAACGTGAAAGCGGGCGGGATCGAGTTCGGCGCCGATCCGGCATCATTGACGGAGGTGGTGAAGAGGGCACGCGCAGCGACGAAGAAACCCATCTTCGTCAAGCTCTCGCCGACGCTTCAGGACATTGGCGCGAGCGCCCGAACCGCCGCCGATGCGGGCGCCGACGGAATTTCCGTCGTGAACACGCTGCCGGGTCTCGTGATCGACGTGGAGGCCCGGAAACCCGCGCTCGGATTTGGGACCGGCGGGGTTAGCGGTCCGGGACTGCTCCCGGTCGGTGTGCTGGCGACCTACAAAGTCGCCAGAGCGGTTCGGCTACCGGTGATGGGCGTGGGCGGGATTTCCAAGGCGACCGATATCGTGCAGTATGTGATCGCGGGCGCGTCTCTGGTTGCGGTAGGTACCGCGACGATGCAGCAGCCGAAGCTTCCCGAGAAGCTCGTGAATGATCTGGATCAGTGGTGCCGAAAAAGCGGAGTGCGCTCGCTGAACGACCTCCGCGGATCTCTCATCTGGGAGAGCTGAGTGAGCCCACAACCACGGCCCGCGGGGACGCGGACCAAGATGGCAACGAATGCGCCGCCGCCTCCGCGATCGACGCGCCCTATTCCAATAGTTGCTCTCGACTTCCCGACCGCCGATCTCGCTCTGAAGATGGTCGATCAGATCGGCGACGTCTGCAAGTTCTACAAAGTGGGGGGGCAGCTCTTTACCGCCGCCGGCCCACAGGTCGTGCAGACGCTTCGAGCCCTCGGCAAAGACGTCTTCCTCGACCTCAAGCTTCACGACATCCCAAACACGGTTCGTGGCTCGGCCCGCAGCGCCGCTGAGATTGGGGCGAAGCTCCTAACCGTTCACGCCACGGGCGGTCGCGAAATGATTGCCGCCGCAGTGGAGGGGGCGGGCACCCGCTGCGGAATACTCGGCGTGACGATTCTGACCTCGCTCGATGCGGCAATGTTGCAGAGCGCGTGGGGGCGGAAAACGCTTGAGGTTTACGGCGAAGTCCTGCGGCTGGCGGGTGACTGCGCTGCGGAGAGTGCTCACGGAGTCGTCTGCAGCGGGCTGGAAGCGAGTAAGATCGGCGCCAAATACGGGGAGAAGCTGAAGCTGCTGGTACCCGGAATCAGGGCGGCGGGCGCGAAGGTCGACGACCAGAAGCGCTCCGTGACCGCGGCCGAGGCGGCGAAGGCGGGAGCCAACTACATCGTGCTCGGGCGGATGATCACCGAAGCGAGGGAGCCGAGGTCGGAGCTCATGGCTGTGATGAGGTCCATCTAGGCCCGCGCGGCTTGGCAGTTCCCGGTTGCAGTTCCAGGTTGAAGTTTCGGCCCTCAGCCTAAACCACTCTCCCACCACACTTTGGCCAGTGTGGCAACCTTGCTTTGAGCTTCCTTCCTATGTATTTTCAAAGGCTAACGTCGGAAAAATTTGGAGGGCTTCGGCCCTTTTGCCATCAGTGGGAGTTGGACGTGAAAGTTCGTAGCAGCGTGAAGCCGATCTGTGAGCACTGCAAGGTCATCAAGCGACAGGGCGTGACTCGCATCATCTGCAAGCGCAATCCAAAGCACAAGCAGAAGCAGGGTTAATCATGGCTCGTATTGCTGGCGTCGATCTTCCGCGCGAGAAAAAAATTGAGATCGGCCTGACCTACATCTTCGGAATCGGCCGCGCTACTGCGCGACGGATTCTGCAGTCGACCGGTGTCAACGCCGAGCAACGCGTTCGCGACCTGAACGACACCGACACCAATCGGCTACGTCAGGCGATCGAGAAGGATTTCCGCGTCGAGGGCGCTCTGAGAACTGAAGTCGCGATGAATATCAAGCGACTTATGGACATTGGAAGCTACCGTGGAATCCGTCACCGCCGCGGCCTTCCGGTTCGTGGACAGCGCACGCACACCAACGCCCGCACCAAGAAGGGCCCACGCCGCGCTATCGCCGGCAAGAAGAAGGTAACGAAGTAATTATGGCCATTGGAAAGAAAGTAAAGCGCGTGATCGAGGCCGAAGGAATCGCCCACGTCAGCGCGACATTCAACAACACCACGATCACCATCACCGACACTCATGGGAACACGATTTCCTGGGGCTCGTCGGGAAAGGCCGGCTTCAAGGGATCCAAGAAGTCGACTCCTTTCGCCGCGACCGTCGCCGGTGAGCAGGCTGGACGCGAAGCGATGACGCTTGGCGTGCGCCGCGTGCACGTGAGAGTTCAGGGACCGGGATCGGGACGCGAGTCTGCGATTCAGGCGCTCGTCGCCGCTGGTCTTCAGGTGAAGTCGATCAAGGACGTCACGCCGATTCCGCACAACGGCTGCCGGCCGCCCAAGCGTCGGAGGGTCTAGCCGATGCGTTATACAGATGCAAGCTGCCGCCAGTGCCGCCGCGAGGGAACGAAGCTTTTCCTCAAGGCGACGAAGTGCTTCACCGAGAAGTGTCCAGTCGAGCGTCGTCCGACGCCGCCGGGCCAACACGGTGCCTCGACTGCCCGTCGTCGCAAGATGTCGGAGTACTCGAAGCAGCTCCGTGAGAAGCAGAAGATCAAGCGGATCTACGGCGTGAGCGAGAGGCAGTTCCGGAACACCTTTGAGCGCGTTGCACCGCTTCCTGGGATCACTGGACACAATCTTCTTGCGGCGCTGGAGTCGCGTCTTGACAACGTCGTGTATCGCATGGGGTTCGCCGGCAGTCGCAAGGCCGCGCGCCAGCTCATTCGCCACCGTCACGTCGAAGTGAATCAGAAGTCGGTCGACATCCCGAGCTATCTCGTGCACCCTGGACATGAGATCCGCGTCCGCATGAAATCGCGTGAGCAGGCGAGCGTGATGGCCGCGATGGACCAGTCGTCGCGTGGTGCGCCGTTGTCATGGATCGCTGTGGACCGCGACACCTTCAGCGGCAAGATGCTCGAAAGACCGACCAGACCGCACATCCCGATCGCCGCGCAGGAACAGCTGGTGGTCGAGCTTTACTCGAAGTAACGACTGAATCAGCTCGCTTTTCAATCATGCAGCAGGACGAGACCCTAACTCTCGTTACGGGCTCACCGCGCGTTAGGGGCGGGGTGGCACGTTCAAGGAATCGAAACAAATGGCAACCGCAATTGATTTGAGGGGACTTGTCCGTCCGCAGCTAGTCGAGGCGACGAAGCGCGAAGACAATCCCAATGTCGCAGAATTCCGCCTTCAACCGCTCGAGCGAGGCTTCGGACACACCCTGGGGAACGCCATGCGGCGTCTCCTCCTCTCTTCGCTGCGCGGCTCCGCGGTTTGGGGCTTCCGCATCGACGGCGTACTGCACGAGCACCAGACGATCCCGGGCGTCGTCGAAGACGTTCACCAGATCATCGGGAACCTGAAGGCGCTCACGCTCTCACTCGACGAGGGTGTCGAGAACACCGTCCTCCGCATCTCGAAGACTTCCGCCGGTCCAGTGACCGCGGCTGACATCGAGGGCCAGGGTGGGGTCACGATCGTCGATCGCACCCAGCACCTGTTCACACTGCAGGGCGACCGGGACATCAACGTCGAGCTGTACGTCGGCCGCGGCCGAGGGTACGTCGAGTCCGACCAGCACGTTGTGGACAAGACCCTGCCGGTCGATGTGGTCCGGATCGACTCGATCTACAACCCTGTTCGCCGCGCCAACTTCGCCGTCGCGGAGACGCGCGTTGGACAGCGCACCGATTACGATCGCCTGACGCTGACCGTCGAGACGAACGGCACCATCACACCCGAAGAGGCGGTGAGCTACGCGGCGGCGCTGGCGCAGACACATTTCCAGTACTTTGCCGGCTTCGGCTCGCATGCATCGGCGCCACTCATTCCGGGCACCGACGTTCCAGGCGGAGATGCACACCGTCTGGCCGAAGTGCTGCGCACCCCGATCGAAGACTTCGAGCTCTCGGTTCGCTCCGTGAACTCGCTCAAGAACTCCAGCATTCGTACCCTTGGTGACCTGGTTCGCCAGAGCGAGAGCCAGATCCTACAGGTCAAGAATTTCGGCAAGAAATCTCTCAATGAGATCGCCGACCTGCTGGAGCGCGAGAACCTCAACTTCGGCATGAAATACGAGGAGACACCCGACGGCGTCCGCATCACCGATCAGGGGACCCCTCCGAACCGCAACGTCGCCACCGTTGGCGCTGACGACGAAGAGGAAGTGTAAGGAATGCGTCACCGCAAACAGGGCAGACAGCTCCGCCGCACCAGTGAGCAGAAGCTGGCGCTGATGAGAAGCCTGGCGAAGGCGCTCATCGAGCGTGGCGCTATCGAGACGACCGAGGCGAAGGCGAAGGAGCTTCGTCCGTTCGTCGAGCGCCTGATCACGAAGGCAAAGACGGGAACGCTGCACAACCGGCGACTCGCCGGTCGTCATGTTGCCCACCGCGAGACTGCGGACAAGCTCTTTCAGGAGGTCGGACCCCGCTTCGCAACCCGCAGCGGCGGCTATACCCGCATCCTCAAGACTGGTCACCGCAAGGGCGACGGCGCCGAGATGGCGCGGATCGAGCTGATCGGGACCGAGGGTTAACCACATGGCGCAAATCAAGAGAAACCGCTGCTACGTTTGCGACAAAAGCGTTGCCTATGGCAACAACGTCTCGCACGCCAACAACAAGACCCGTCGCACCTGGAAGCCCAACCTGCAGGTCGCGCGCATCGTTATCGACGGCAAGATCACCAAGGTGAAGGTGTGCACTCGTTGTCTGCATGCCGGGAAGATCCAGCGTGCGCCCAGAGGGGTCTCCGCTGCGTAAAGTTTTGGTTCGAATTACGGAAAAGGGGAGCCCTGTGGGCTCCCCTTTTTTTGAACTGAAGACTGCCTGCCCGGAGCTATCGGCCGGCCCGCTGATCGCCGCGGGCAGGTCGTCTTCAGTTATTTTCATCCCAATGAAATCCGGACCCGATTAGGTGCCAAAGCGGAGTGACATCCACCGGATCCTCCTGATTGGCTCCGGCCCGATCGTGATCGGGCAGGGCGCCGAGTTCGACTATTCCGGCACGCAGGCAGCCAAGGCGCTCCGGGAGGAAGGGTTCGAGGTCATCCTCGTCAACTCCAATCCCGCGACGATCATGACGGATCCGGAGTTCGCCGATCGCACCTACATCGAGCCCGTGACGCCGGAGTACGTGGAGCTCGTGATCGCCAAGGAGCGTCCCGATGCCCTTCTGCCGACCATGGGTGGCCAGACGGCCCTCAACGTCGCGATGACGCTGGCGGAGAACGGCGTGCTGGAGAAGTACGGCGTCGAGCTCATTGGCGCCGACGCGCGCGCGATCGCGATGGCGGAGGATAGAAAACTTTTCGGCGAGGCAATGAAGCGAATCGGCCTCGCGGTACCAGAGGGAGGTATTGCCACCACGCTCGACGAAGCGCTGGACCTGATCGACATCACTGGTTTTCCCGCAATCATCCGACCGGCTTTCACCCTCGGCGGGACCGGAGGCGGCATCGCCTACAACCGCCAGGAATTCGAGGACATCGTGCGTCGCGGTATCGGCATGTCGCCGGTGAGCCAGGTCCTCGTCGAACGGAGCGTGATCGGCTGGAAGGAATTCGAGCTCGAGGTCATGCGGGATGGTGCGGACAATGTCGTGATCGTGTGCTCGATCGAGAACCTCGATCCGATGGGAGTGCATACCGGCGACTCCATCACCGTCGCGCCCGCGATGACCCTTACCGACCGCGAATACCAGTTGATGCGCGACGCGGCAGTGGCGGTGATTCGGGAGATCGGAGTCGAGGCGGGGGGCTGCAACATCCAGTTCGCGATCAACCCCAAGAACGGCGAGATGCTGGTGATCGAGATGAATCCGCGCGTCTCACGTTCGTCGGCCCTCGCGTCGAAGGCTACCGGTTTCCCGATCGCCCGAATCGGCGCCAAGCTCGCCATCGGATATCGGCTCGACGAGATCCCGAACGACATCACCGGGACGACCCCCGCCTCGTTCGAGCCGGTGCTCGATTACGTCGTCGTGAAGTGTCCGCGCTTCGCCTTCGAGAAGTTCCGTGCGGCAAATCCGCGGCTCACGACCCAGATGAAGTCGGTCGGCGAGTCGATGGCGATTGGCCGCACCTTCAAGGAGGCGTTCCAGAAAGCGCTGCGCGCGCTCGAGACGGGCCGGCCCGGATGGACGATAGCTTCGACGCTAGCGGATGACCGCTTGGAGGATGAGTCCCTCGAGACTCTGCGGAGCGAGCTGAGACAACCCACTCCCGAGCGCATCTTTCAGGTGAAACGCGCCCTCGAAGAAGGGATGGCCATCGACGAGGTACACGAGCTCACTGGAATCGACTGCTGGTTCCTGTCCCAACTTGTGGAGCTGCTGGAAGCGGAGCGCGCCTTCGCCGCGCTCCCGTCAGTGAGCAGCGACGTCCTCTGGCGCATGAAGCGGATGGGATTCTCTGATCGCCAGCTCGGTGACCTGCGCGGCGAGCCGGAAGCGGCCGCACGCGCGCGCCGAATCGAGTTGAATATCGTCCCGGCCTACAAGATGGTTGACACTTGCGCGGGCGAATTTCCATCGGCGACACCGTATCTCTACAGCAGCTACGACGAGGAGAGCGAAGCGCCGCGGACGGGCAAACAGTCCGTGGTGATTCTCGGCAGCGGTCCGAATCGAATCGGTCAGGGCGTCGAGTTCGATTACTGCTGCGTGCGTGCGGCGCTCGCGCTGCGCGAGCAAGGGTACGAGACGATCATGATCAACTCGAACCCGGAGACCGTCTCGACCGACTTCGACATCTCCGACAAGCTTTACTTCGAGCCGCTTACCCTCGAGCACGTTCTCGATATCGTCGAGCGCGAGCAGCCTCTGGGCGTCATCGTACAGCTCGGAGGGCAGACACCGCTCAAGCTCACGCACGGCCTTTCGGAAGCCGGCGTTCGCATACTCGGCACCCAGCCTGACGCGATCGACATCGCCGAGGACCGGCGCCGCTTCGACGCGATTGCGCGCCGGCTCGGAATCAGGCAGCCGGAGAACGGAACCGCGACGAGCATCGGGGAGGCTGTCGCGGCCGCCAACCGGATCGGCTATCCGGTGCTGGTGCGTCCATCGTACGTGCTGGGCGGCAGGGCAATGGAAATCGTCTACGACGAGCGGTCATTGACGCAGTATTTCGAGAGGGCGGCTCGGGTCTCCGAGGACAAGCCCGTGCTGATCGACAGCTTCCTCGAAGATGCGTTCGAGGCGGACGTGGACGCGATTTCTGATGGTGAGCGCGTCGTGATCGGCGGCGTCATGCAGCACATCGAGGACGCGGGGATCCACTCAGGTGATTCGGCGTGCGTCCTTCCCCCCTATCTCATCGATGAACAGCACATCGAGGAGATGCGGGAGCACACTGTCGCACTCGCCAAGGCGCTCAACGTCGTCGGCTTGATCAACGTTCAATATGCGATCAAGGATGGAAAGGTCTACGTGCTGGAAGTGAATCCACGTGGCAGCCGTACCGTGCCGTTCGTCTCCAAGGCGATCGGCGTCCAGCTCGCCGCCATCGCCGCTCGGGTGATGCTGGGGGAGACGCTAGACGACATCGGGTTCGTCGAGGAAGTGATACCGGCCTACATATCTGTTAAGGAAGCAGTCTTCCCCTTCAGCAAGTTTCGGGAGTTCGACCCGATTCTGGGACCGGAGATGCGTTCTACCGGAGAAGTGATGGGAATCTCCGACTCCTTCGGAAGCGCGTTCGGCAAAGCGCAGCTCGCCGCGGACAACGTCCTCCCCACCGAAGGCGCGATCTTCATCACGGTCAATGACTCCGACAAACGATCGGTTACGCCGATCGCGCGAAGGTTTCAGGAGATGGGTTTCAAGCTGTTCGCGACGGAAGGGACGGCCAGGCACTTGCGTGGGCGGGGGATCCCGGTCGCGACCGTGCTCAAGATTCACGAGGGCCGCCCGAACGGCGTCGACATGATGCTTAACGGTGATGTGCAGCTCCTGATCAATACGCCGCTCGGTAAGGAATCGCAGCGGGACGACTACACGATGCGGCAGGCTGCCATCGCGCATCGTGTCGCCTATACGACTACGCTTTCCGCAGCCAACGCCGCCTGCGATGCGATTCTTTCTCTTCGATCGAGGGCGCCGTCGGTGCTCTCGCTGCAGGAATGGCACTCGCGGATCCCGAAGGAAGCTGGCGTCTAGATGGCGAAGCCGTCGATACACGAGTCAGCCTACATTGACGAAGGCGCCCAGATCGGTGCCGACACCAAAGTCTGGCACTTCTGTCACGTCCTCGGCGGGGCCGTTATCGGCGAGCGATGCTCCCTCGGCCAGAACGTCGTGGTGATGAACGGCGTCAAGATCGGAAACAACGTCAAGATTCAGAACAACGTCTCTGTTTACGAGGGCGTCGAGCTCTCCGATGACGTTTTCTGCGGACCGTCCATGGTTTTCACCAACGTCGTGAATCCGCGCAGCCAGGTCTCACGCAAGAACGATTACAAGAAGACCCTCGTCGGACGCGGGGTGACCATCGGCGCCAACGCCACGATCATCTGCGGGGTGACGCTGGGCGAGTATGCGTTCGTGGGCGCGGGCAGCGTCGTCACCCAAAGCGTGCCGGCCTTCACCCTCGTGGTTGGCGTTCCGGCGCGCAAGATTGGCTGGATGTGCCAGTGTGGCGAGCGCCTGTCAGACAAGGACCCGACCGCGTGCAAGGCCTGTGGTACCAGATACAAACTCGATGGGGACAATCTGAGGAGAAGCTCGTAGGTGAGCTCGCAGAGGCCGTTCCGCATCGCACTGGTGGGTTGCGGCCGCATCAGCAAGAACCACTTCGAGGCGATCGAGCAGATCGATGGCCTCGAGCTGGTAGCGGTCTCCGACACCGATCTTGAGCGCGCGAAGCGAGCTGGCGAGCAATGGAACGTCGCGCACTTCACGTCGTTCGAGCGTATGTTGAAGGACAGCAAGGCGGATATCGTGACGATCGCCACTCCGTCGGGCCTGCACCCCGAGCAGGGTGTCGCAGCGGCGCAGGCGGGAAAGCACGTGGTGATGGAAAAGCCGATGGCGATCTCCCTCACCGGTGCGGATGCGCTGGTGCACGCTTGCGACAAGGCAGGAGTCCAGCTCTTCGTCGTCAAGCAGAACAGGTTGAATCCGCCGATACAGCTGCTCAAGCGCGCCGTCGACCGCAATCGCTTCGGCCGGATCTATATGGCAAGCTGCACCGTGCACTGGGCCAGGCCCCAGGAGTATTACGACCAGGCGCCATGGCGCGGCACCTGGGAATTCGACGGTGGCGCGTTCATGAACCAGGCGTCCCACTACGTCGATCTGATCCAGTGGCTGATGGGGCCGGTGGAGAGTGTCATGGCCAAGACCGCGACGCTCGCGCGGCGCATCGAGACCGAAGACTCGGGGATCGCCATCCTCAAATTCCGGTCTGGTGCGCTCGGCACGATCGAGGTGACCATGCTCGCATACCCGCGGAATCTCGAGGGATCGATCACGATCCTCGGCGAGAAGGGCTCAGCGAAAATCGGCGGTACCGCCGTCAACAAGATCGAGCACTGGGAGTTCGCCGAGTACGACGACGACGACAAGCTGATCGAGGCGGCGAACACGAACCCGCCAAACGTGTACGGGCTGGGCCACCAGGGCTATTACAGAAACGTGCTGTCGGTTCTGAGAGGGGAAGCCAAGCCCGATACCGACGGCCGGGCGGGCAGGAAGTCCCTCGAGCTCATACTTGGCATTTACGAATCAGCCAAGACGGGGCGTGAGGTTCCGTTGCCTCTTCGGGCGCAAGTGTGACCCCGAGTCGTGTATCTTTAACAGCTTCACCCGAACCGATTTCACATTCAGCATAAATGGCCGTTCCACTTCTTGATCTGAAGGCGCAGCACGCGACCATCCGCGATTCCGTCGTGAACGCGATGATGAAGGTCATCGACAACCAGTCTTTTATCCTCGGTGAGCCGGTCGAACGGCTCGAACGCGAACTTGCGCAGTTGTCGCATACCACGCACGCCATAGGATGCGCCAACGGCACCGACGCGATCCTGCTATCGTTACGGGCACTTGATATCGGTCGGGGTGACGAAGTCCTCACCACTCCTTTCACCTTCTTCGCCACGGCGGGCGCAGTCCACAACGTCGGCGCGCGGCCGGTGTTCGCGGACATCGATCCGGACACTTTCAATCTTTCCGGCGACACTATCGCTGACAGCATCAGGCCGGCGACGCGGGCAATCATTGCGGTGGATCTGTTCGGCCAGATGGCGCCCGTTGAGTCGATCATGGATGCCGCCGGCGAGATCCCGGTAATTGAAGATGCCGCTCAGTCGATCGGAGCACGCCGGAAGATCGATGATCAGTGGGTGATGGCGGGCCAGGTGGCGACGATCGGCACCTTCAGCTTTTTCCCGTCCAAAAACCTTGGCGGCTACGGCGATGGTGGAATGATCGTTACCCAGCGCGACGACATTGCTACGCGGCTGCGCCGGCTTCGAGTTCACGGCGGACTCAAGACTTACTATCACGAGGAAGTCGGCTACAACAGCAGGCTCGATGCACTCCAGGCCGCTGTTCTGTCGGCGAAATTGGCGAGCCTCGCATCCTGGAGTGCCGCACGGCGCAAGAATGCAGGCTACTACGATTCCGCCTTTGCCGATCTGGACGATGTGCGCACGCCAACGATCGACCCGGCCAACGAGTCGATCTACAATCAGTATACGTTGCGGGTTGCCCGGCGCGATGACCTGCAGATGCATCTGAAGGAGAAGGGCATCGGATCGGCGATCTACTATCCGCTGTCGCTGCATTTGCAGCCCTGCTTTGAATACCTCGATTACAAGAGAGGCGCGTTCCCGGAGAGCGAGCGCGCGACGAGGGAGGTCATCGCGCTGCCGGTGTACCCCGAGCTCCAGCAAACGCAGCTGGATGAAGTCATCGACGCAGTGCGTGGCTTCTACGGCCGCTGAAGATCATTTCCACTCAATAAGAGAGCCCAAGGTGCAACTCAAGGATCAACTCCTCGCCAAGATTGAGAACCGGACCGCGTGCATAGGCGTGGTGGGACTCGGCTACGTCGGATTGCCGTTGGCGCTCGAGTTCGCCAGAGCGGGATTCAAGGTGATCGGCTACGACGTGAGTGATCGAGTCGCCAGCAGCCTGATGGCGGGGAAGTCACACATTCAGGACGTACCGGCCGCGGACCTTGCCCAGCTGGTGAAGGCGGGAAAGTTCGAAGCGACGAGCGATGAGAGGAGGATGCAGGAGATGGATGCCGTCTCCATTGCCGTGCCGACGCCTCTGGCAAAAACCCGTGATCCCGACATGGGGTACATCCTGGCTGCCGCGGACGCGATCGGGCGCAACTGCCGCCCGGGAATCGTGGTGGTCCTCGAAAGCACGACGTATCCGGGAACGACGCGTGAGCTGATGCTGCCGAAACTGGAAGCAGCCGGTCTCACAGTCGGCGAAGACGTCTTCCTCGCGTTCAGCCCGGAGAGGGTCGATCCAGGGAACCCGACCTGGAACACAAAAAACACCCCGAAGATCGTCGGCGGAATTACTGCCGCCTGCACCGAGGTTGCGACCGCGCTCTATGCGACCTGCCTCGATACGATCGTGCCCGTCTCCGGGACGGAAACCGCCGAGCTGGTGAAGCTGCTCGAGAACACCTTTCGCTCGGTGAACATCGGTCTGGTCAACGAAATGGCGATCGTCTGCGACAAGCTTGGAGTCAACATCTGGGAAGTGATCGACGCGGCCGCAACCAAGCCGTTCGGCTTCATGAAGTTCACGCCCGGTCCCGGAATCGGCGGGCACTGCATACCGCTCGATCCACACTATCTCGCCTGGAAAATGAGGACGCTCAACTACAAGACGCGCTTCATCGACCTTGCCAGTGAGATCAACAGCGAGATGCCGGCGATTGTGGTGAGGAAGGTGGCGCAGGCGTTGAACGACGAGCGGAAAGCGGTGAACGGGAGTCGCGTTCTCGTGCTTGGCGTGGCATACAAGAAGGACATCGACGACATGCGCGAGAGTCCGGCGCTCGATGTCATTCGCCTGCTCGAGAATCAGGGCGCCGAGGTGTTCTATCACGACCCTTACGTGCCGAAATTCCGCGAAGATGGACACGAGCACACCAGCGTCCCCCTCACCGATAAGGAGATCTCGGCGGCCGATGCGGTAGTCATCGTCACCGACCACTCGTCGGTCGATTATCAGCGCGTGGTGGCTCTTGCTGGAGTGGTAGTCGACACGAGGAACGCTACGGCCAAGCTCGCGAAGGGCAGGGGCCGGATAGTGTCGCTCGCGTCACTTGCATCCTACGCAACGGCATAACCCAGCCAGCCTGTGAACATTTCAGTAGTTGGTACCGGCTACGTCGGGCTCGTTGTCGGCGCATGCCTGGCGGAAACCGGGAACACCGTCTGCTGCGCCGACATCGACAAGCAGAAGATCGAGCGGCTCAAGAAGAACGACATGCCCATCTACGAGCCCGGTCTCGAATCGATCGTCGAGCGAAACCAGAAGGAGGGTCGGCTCTCGTTCACAACCGAGCTTCCCAAGGCGATCGCGTCCGCGGAAGTGGTATTCATTGCCGTCGGAACCCCTCCGGGCGAGGACGGATCTGCGGATCTCAAGCACGTGCTCACAGTCGCAGAGCTGGTCGGCCGTCATCTGGGGCGCGAGACGGTGGTGGTAACGAAATCGACCGTCCCGGTGGGCAGCGCCGCCAAAATCGGAGCCGCGGTCGCGAAGGAAGCCAAGTTTCCCTTCCACATCTGCAGCAATCCGGAGTTCCTCAAAGAAGGTGACGCGGTCGAGGATTTCATGCGGCCGGACCGGGTCGTCCTAGGCGTGGAGACTGCGCATGCGCGGAAGGTGATGACGGACGTCTATGCTCCGTTCGTGCGCACCGGAAAGCCGGTTCTATTTATGGACATTGCCTCCGCAGAAATGACGAAGTACGCCGCGAACGGCATGCTGGCGACGCGTATCTCGTTCATGAACGAGATCGCCAACCTCTGCGACGAGCTGGGCGCCAACGTCGATTTGGTGAGAAAGGGCATCGGAAGCGATTCGCGTATCGGCCAGTCCTTTCTCTTTCCCGGTCCGGGTTACGGCGGCTCGTGCTTCCCGAAGGACGTCAAGGCTTTGGTGAGAATGGGCGTCGAGTACGGCGTCGCTCTCGATGTCCTGGGTGCGGTCGAGTCGGCGAACGAGAGGCAGAAGCGGCTGCTGGTGAAGAAGATCAAGTGCGCGCTTGGCGGAGAGCTGAAGGGTCGCCACGTCGCGCTTTGGGGCCTGGCGTTCAAGGCCGGTACCGATGACATGCGGGAGGCTCCGTCTCTCACCCTTATCGAGGCGCTCCTCGACGAAGGTGCAACGATCTGCGCGCACGACCCCGCGGCGACAGATCACGCGCGGAATTTGCTCGGCAACCGAATAGATTATGCTGAGACTAACTATGAGGCGCTCGCCGGTGCGGATGCCCTGGTAGTGGTCACTGACTGGAACGAGTACCGCCACCCCGATTTTCAGCGGGTGAAGCGCAGTCTCAAGCAGCCGGTCATCGTCGATGGCAGAAATCTTTACGACGTCGAGAAGATGCGGGAACTGGGCGTGCGGTACCACTCTATCGGACGCCCATCCGCGTGAACATGCTCGACCGCCGAGGGTAAAATCATTCGGATGTTCAAGTTCAGACCAATATTGCTGGCCGTGTTGCTCGCAGCACCGCTGGCGTGCAAGCCCCCATTTGATCCGAAGATCTATCCCAGCGCCGACAAGCTTTACCAGGTCGCGATGGCCGAGTACAAGGCGCGCCGGTACGACAACGCGGCAAAGGCCTTCGAGAAGCTGACCCTCGATCTGCCGGCGCGTGATCCGAGGCTCCCGCTTGCGTTCTACTATCTAGCCCAGTCACAGGAGAAAAACGGCGAGAACCTGCTCGCCGCCGGGACCTACAATCGGCTGGTCGATGCGTTCCCGCAGGATTCGCTCGTCGACGACGCGCTGTATTTATCAGGCCGCGCTTACGAGAAGGAATGGAGGCACCCCGAGCTCGACGCCACCTACGGCAAGGCTGCTATTACCGCGTATCAGTCGTTGCTCACAAGCTTCCCGGACTCGCCGTACGCGAAGAGAACCCAGGACGAGCTGAGCCGCCTCGATGAGTGGCTCGCGGAAAAGGATTACCACACAGGGTATCTCTACCTGAAGCGGAAGGCCTACGACTCGGCGATCCTCTACTTGAAGGATGTGGTTCGCCTGCATCCGAACGCCAGGAAAACCCGGGACGCATACCTGCGGCTTCTCGAGGCCTACCGCGCGATCAAATACACTGAGGACGCGCGCGACCTGTGCGATGCGATGCGAAAGGCCTACCCGACCGACCGCGAGGTCAGTAAGGAATGCGCCCCGGCTCCCTCGACGCCTGCGACATAGCGCCGTGCGGATTGGGGTCTTCGGCGGCACCTTCGATCCTCCCCACGTCGGCCACCTCCTTCTGGCCTCCGATGCACGCGAAGCGCTCCGACTCGACCGCCTGATCTTCGTCCCGGCCGCGACCCAGCCATTCAAGGTCTACGAGCCGCCGGCAGCCTCGGCGCAGGATCGGCTCGAGATGGTGCGGCTGGCCGTCGCAGACGACGCCAATTACGTGGTCGACGACACAGAAATCGGCCGTAAAGGGTTATCTTTCACCGTTGACACGCTGGAGCAATTGTCGACGAAGAATCCTGGCGCCGAATTCTTTTTTCTTCTGGGGGAGGATGCGCTGGCGGGTCTCGACGGCTGGCTGAATCCCGAGCGAATTCGCGCGCTGGCGACTCTGGCGGTAATGCGCCGATCGGGGTCCGAGCGGTCGCCGGTGGGGGCTATCGCTGACGGCGTGACAACTGTGTCGACCCGACGCGTGGATGTATCGTCCACAGAGATCAGGGAAAGGTTGCGGACGGGGAAATCGATCAAGGGATTCGTGCCCGAAAGCGTCGAGCGGTTTATCGAAGCTCGCGGACTCTACCG
Source organism: Gemmatimonadota bacterium (assembly GCA_030774675.1). Taxonomy (GTDB): domain Bacteria; phylum Gemmatimonadota; class Gemmatimonadetes; order Gemmatimonadales; family Gemmatimonadaceae; genus UBA4720. The sequence continues at coordinate 16,190 of JALYKQ010000138.1, forward strand.
TTGAGACAGGCGTTGTGGCTTTGAGGATTACGGGTAAATGCTGACAGGTCTGCTGAGCGGAGTGTTCGGAACTCGTCACGATCGGGAGCGCAAGCGCGTTCAACCGATCGTCGACGAAATCAACGAGCATTATGCCCGCCTCGAGAATATCTCGGAGGAAGAGCTTCGCGGCCAGACGGAGAAGTTCCGCGCACGCATCGGTGAAGTCGCGAACGACATCGAGGCTCGCGCTGCCGATCTCAGAAACCGGAAACGGGTCGCGGCTGACCCCGCCGAGCGGGAAGAGATTGACAACGAGCTAAGCGGGGTCGATGGACGCGGCGGGGTGGAAGCCGAGCTTCGCACGGCGATCGCCGACGTTCTCGACGAGCTCCTGCCGGAAGCCTTTGCCACCGTGCGAGAGGCAGCGCGCCGGCTGCTGGGGACGAAGGTCCTCGTGACCGGACAGGAAATGGAGTGGAACATGGTGCCCTATGACGTGCAGCTGATGGGAGGTATACAGCTGCACGACGGACGCATCGCCGAAATGGCGACTGGTGAAGGAAAGACCCTGGTCGCCACTCTGCCGCTCTACCTCAATGCGCTTCCGGGAAAAGGCGCGCATCTGATCACCGTCAACTCCTACCTCGCCCGCCGCGACTCGGAATGGATGGGGCATGTCTACAAGTACCTGGGCCTCACCGTCGGCTGCATCGACGACACCGAGCCCGGAACCCAGCAGCGCCGGGCAGCGTACGAGTGCGACATCACCTACGGCACCAACAACGAGTTCGGCTTCGATTACCTGCGCGACAACATGGTGCAGTCGCTGGAGCAGCGGGTCCAGCGCAACCATGTCTACGCGATCGTCGACGAAGTCGACTCCGTGCTCATCGACGAAGCGCGCACGCCGCTCATCATTTCCGGTCCGGTCGGCAATGAGAGCGACGCCGAGTACGCGCAGCACAACGCGGCGGTCGCGCGTCTGGTGAAGCGACAGAGCGATCTCGTCAACGCGCTGGTTGCAGTTGGGGAGAAGGCTTTCGAGGCAGGCGAGAGCGATGTAGCCGCGCTCAATCTCTACAAGGCGCAGCTGGGCGGCCCGAAAAACAAGCGCCTTCAGAAAGTGCTGAACGAGACCGGCGCCAAGCAGCTAGTGCAGAAGATGGAGCTCCAGCACATCGCCGATCGCCGGCTTCCGGCGAGCAAGCAGGAGTACCGGGACATCGAGGACGACTTGCTTTATGTCCTCGACGAGAAAGGACACACGGTTCACCTCACCGATTCAGGCGTCGACTTCATGTCGCCGCAGGCGCACGACGAGTTCGTGCTCCCGGACCTGTCGCAGCAAGTGCACGCGATCGACCACGATCCGGATATGTCGCCGGCCGAAAAGCTCGAGGCCCGCAACACACTGAACGTGGAATACGCGGCGAAGAGCGAGCGTCTCAACATCGTTCACCAGCTGCTCCGTGCGCACGCGCTCTTCGAGCGCGACGTCAACTACGTCGTGCAGGAAGGACAGGTCCTGATAGTGGATGAGTTCACAGGCCGAACCATGCACGGGCGCCGCTGGTCGGAGGGTTTGCACCAGGCAGTCGAAGCAAAGGAAGGGGTTCAGGTAAAGGGCGAGACCCAGACGCTCGCCACGATTACAATCCAGAATTATTTCCGACTCTACGAGAAGCTGTCCGGAATGACCGGGACTGCCGAGACAGAGGAGACGGAGTTCCACGAGATCTACAAGCTCGGCGTCTCGGTGATCCCGACCAACAGGCCGGTGATCCGCGACGACAGGCAGGACCTCGTTTATAAGACGCGGCGCGAGAAGTACAACGCCATTCTGGAGGAGACCCAGCGGCTGCACGCGCTCGGATTTCCGGTGCTCGTCGGAACCGTCAGCGTCGAAGTCTCTGAAACACTGGCGCGCATGTTCAAGCGCGCTGGCATGCCCCACGAGGTTCTGAACGCGAAGTACCACCAGCGCGAAGCGGAGATCGTCGCGCGCGCCGGCCAACCGGGATCGGTAACGATCGCCACCAACATGGCAGGCCGTGGAACCGACATTAAGCTGGGGCCCGGGGTCACGGAATCAAAGCCGTCGCAGCGGAAGGATGCGGAGAACCAGATCGTCGATGTGGTCGAGTGGGGCGGCCTCCACATCATCGGGTCCGAGCGCCACGAGTCACGCCGCATCGACCGGCAGCTGCGGGGCCGCGCGGGCCGTCAGGGGGATCCAGGCGCGTCGCAGTTCTTCCTCTCGCTCGAAGACGATCTCATGCGTCTCTTCGGCTCAGATCGAATTGCGAAGCTGATGGATCGTATGGGCGCGGAAGAGGGCGAGATGCTGACGCACTCGCTTATCACGCGCTCGATCGAGCAGGCGCAGAAGCGCGTCGAGCTCCAGAACTTCCAATCGCGCAAGCGGCTGCTCGAGTACGACGACGTGATGAACCAGCAGCGTGAGGTGATTTACTCGCTGCGCTCATTCGCGCTCGAGGGTGGAGAGGAACTGAAGGCTGAAGCGGAGAAGATGGTCGAGAAGGGTGTCTCCAAGCGCGTTGAAAACATGCTGGCCACCTTCGATTCGCAGGAGGAGTGGGATTTCGCGCTGGTGCGTCAGGATCTGTTGATGCACTACATGCTGGCCGTTCCAGGGTTCGAGGCCGGCAGTCTTCCCACCAGCGAGGAGGACGCCGAGACCCGCGCTATCGAGGCGGGGCGCAAGGCGTTCGCCGACAAGATGCAGAGCCTGGGCGATTACTCCGACCAGCTGCTCTCGCTCGTCATGCTCCACGTGCTCGACGAGAAGTGGAAAGATCACCTCTACGATCTCGACCAGCTGCGCAACGCGATCGGCTACCGCTCATGGGGTCAGAAGGACCCGTTGATCGAGTACAAGCATGAGGCGTACAGCATGTTCGTGGATCTGATGGGCGACATCCACAACACGTTCACGGAAAGATTCCTGAGAGCGCAGCTCACGTTCGAGCAGCCGAGGCCGCTGCCCCCGATGTTCCTGAGCGATGATGGCTCCGGCGCTAATGGAGAGCCGCGCCGGCCCCCCGCGCCGACCAGACGATACAATGCGTTGGGCGTGCTCGAGGACGTCACGCCGGGCGAGGAAGCAGGCGAGGGAACCAACGCAACGCTCGACATCGCGCCTCCGGAAGCGCCGAAGCGCGGGACCGCGGTCCGACCGGAGCCGACGGTGCACGTCGGTGGAAAGACCTCGTCGCTGAGCAAAGCGATGGCGGGCGGTCCTGTTCCCGGCGTGCCTGGAGCGGCCGGTGGTCAGAAGGACTGGTCGAACGTCGGGCGGAACGATCCTTGTCCTTGTGGGTCCGGGAAGAAGTTCAAGAAATGCCATGGGGCTTCGCTATAGCGTTTGAATTGTCGCACGGGCAGGCCACAAGAACTGCTCAGGCTGGCCACAAGAACGGAAGGGTTATACGGATGCTTCGGAGTTAGGCGGATCATTCGGGATTGCTTCTCCTGGCGTGAGGGCACATAACACCAGGGCAGGGATTTTTTGGGAACTGCCGCTCGGGATGCTTCGGTTCGCCAAAGGAAACTCTTCTACGAAATAACAAAAAGAAGATGGCTCTGGCGAATGGAGTTATATCGCGACACGGAGCGATCCGATTAATCCGCCTAAATCCGAAGCATCCGCGCTAAACCTTCCGTTCTTGTGGCGTGCCTAGCGGCAGTTTGACGTGGCGCAAAGCTGATTATGGATGGTCTAGGCTGGTGGCGGCTCTCCTGTAGTCTTCGGGCATCATCCGCCTCCCGCAAACTCGGAGATGCCTGATGCCACTTACTATTCGCGAGCTACCCACCGCCGAGCGTCCGAGGGAGCGACTGCGCACCCATGGCGCGCAAGCGTTGAGCTCGAGTGAACTAATTGCAATACTCCTCGGCAGCGGCTCCGAGGGCCGGTCGGCTCTCGGAATCGGGCAGGACATTCTTTCGACCTGCCGCGGCTCGCTTCGCCTGCTCGCCGCGCAGCCCGTCGCCGCGCTCACCAGTGTAAGCGGCGTAGGAACGGCTCGTGCGGTTGGTATCCATGCCGCGCTCGAGCTGGGTCGTCGCATGGCGGTGGAGGAACGACAGGAAGGAGCGCCCGTGCGCTGGCCGCGCGATGTGTACGAGATCTTTGCGCAGCGTCTGGAGGACCTGCCGGTGGAAGAGTTCCACGTTGCAGTCCTCGATTCGCAGCACCGGCTCGAGCGCGACATCACCGTAACTCGCGGCCTCCTCAACTCCTCGCTCGTGCATCCGCGAGAGGTGTTTCGCGAAGCCATCGCGGAGAGGGCGGCCGCCATCATTCTCGTCCACAATCATCCGAGCGGGGACCCGACACCCTCGCCCGACGACAGGGTAGTAACAGAACAGCTCGTCCAGGCGGGCAAGGTACTCGACATCCCCGTGCAGGACCACGTTATTATCGGAAGGGGACGCTACATAAGCTTCGCGGAGGCGGGACTGTTGTGACGGCAGGCGCGGTCAAGGAAAAGGACACGATTCCATCGTGGATCAATGACGGACTCCCGGAGAGACTCGACCGGGATCTGCTCGCGCGCGCCTATCGGTTCAGCGAGAAGGCCCACGAAGGTCAGAAGCGCTTGTCGGGCGACAAGTTCGTCTCCCACTGCGTCGAGGTCGCCAAGATTCTCGTCGACCTCCAGCTCGACTCCACTACGGTCGCGAGCGGCCTCATTCACGATGTCGTAGAAGACACGGCTATCACCGTCGATGACATCGAGGCGGAGTTCGGGAAGGAAATCGCCGAGATCGTCGACGGACTGACCAAGATCGGCCACCTACCCCTCAACTCGTCCCAGGAGCGGCAGGTCGAGAATTACCGGAAGCTCCTCCTCTCGATCGCAAAGGACGCGCGCGTAATCCTGATCAAGCTCGCCGACCGGCTGCACAACATGCGCACGCTCGAGTTCCTTCCCGCTGAGCGACAGAAGCGCATCGCCCAGGAGACGAGAGATCTTTACGCCCCGCTGGCCCACCGGTTCGGGATGGCGCGGGTCCGCTGGGAGCTCGAGGATCTCGCCTTCAAGCATTTGGAACCGTCCGAATACAAGACGCTAGCCAAGAAGGTCGCGACCCGGCGCATCGAGCGCGAGAAATCGATCGCTCAGCTGAGGGAGCCGCTCGATACCCAGCTGAAGAAAGCGGGCATCGCCAACGTCGAAGTGACCGGCCGGCCAAAGCACCTGTGGTCGATCTACAAGAAGATGAAAAAGTGGGACAAGCCGTACGAGGAGATCTACGACTTGCTGGCAATCCGGGTCCTCGTCCAGTCCGTCCCGGATTGCTACCACGCCCTCGGCGTCATCCACGACCAGTTCACCCCGCTCCAGGAACGGATCAAGGATTACATCGCGCAACCTAAGTCGAATGGCTACCAGTCGCTGCACACCACGGTGTTCGGACCAGGACGCCAGCTCTACGAGATCCAGATCCGGACCCGCGAGATGCACCGCACGGCGGAGTACGGCATCGCCGCGCACTGGCGCTTCAAGGAAAACGCAAAGAGCGCGGACGAGCTGGATCGTGCGCTGCAATGGTTCAGACAAGTGCTGGAGCTCCAGCTCGACGCGAAGACGCCGGACGAGTTCCTCGAGTTCCTGAAGCTCGACCTTTATCAGGACGAGATTTTCGTCTTCACTCCCACCGGAGATGTGATCCAGCTGCCAAAGGGCGCGACGCCGATCGATTTCGCGTTCGCCGTTCACACCGAGGTGGGACTCCACTGTCAGGGCGCGCGCATCAACGGGCGGATCGCCAGCCTGGCACGCGAGCTCAAGAATTCCGAGACCGTTGAGATCATCACTTCTCCTTCTGCGAAGCCGAGCAGGGATTGGCTCGCTCATGTCCGAACCGGCAGGGCGCGCCACAAGATCCGCCAGCGTCTCCGAATTGAAGAACACACCACATCGATCAAACTCGGCCGCGAGATACTCGATCGTGAGATCAAGCGGCGCCGCCTGACGAAGCCGGAGGATTCCGAACTCCTCAAGGTGGCGAAGGCATTGCATCTCACGGATCTGAACCACCTCATCGCTTCGATCGGTCAGGGGGATGTGAACAGCTCCCAAGTGCTGAAGGAGCTCTATCCCGACGCCGAGGGCGCGCCCGAAGCCCCGAAACCGGGGCCGCTGGACTGGCTGGTGGATCGGGTCCGCGGAGCACCGAAGGGCGTCCGGATCCAGGGCGTAGACGGCATGATGGTCCGGTATGCCCAGTGTTGCCAGCCAGTACCCGGAGACCCAGTTGTGGGGTATGTAACGAGGGGGCGGGGAGTCAGCATTCACCGCTCGGATTGTCCAAACCTTCTGATGCTCGTCCAGGAGCCGGAGCGCCGGCTCGAGATAGATTGGAAGGAGCTGGAAGGCGAGAAATTCATGGTTCGGCTCGCTCTCGAAGCCACGGACCGACGGGGACTCTACGCCGACCTGGCTACCGCCGTCTCGGCGACGGGCACCGATATCCGAAGCTTCGAACTGCATAGCTCCGACGGTCACGTGATCGGAGAGCTCGCTGTGGAAGTCGGCAACCTTGCACACCTTCAAAAAATTCTGAAAGCCGCTCGCCGCGTGAAAGGCGTGACCGAAGTCGCGCGCCGCGAGCGTCTTGCCAGTGACACCAGGAATGTCGAAAGCAGTATTTGACCTGCAGGCACCGTTCAAGCCCGCGGGTGACCAACCAAAAGCGATTGCAGAGCTGACACGCGGACTGGAGCGGGGCGACCGCTTCCAGACCTTGCTGGGCGTCACCGGATCCGGAAAGACCATGACGGTCGCCAACGTCATCAGGAATTTCGGCCGGCCAACGCTGGTGCTCTCGCACAACAAGACGCTGGCGGCGCAGGTGTACGGGGAGCTCAAGAGCTTCTTTCCGCACAACGCGGTCGAGTACTTCATCTCGTACTACGATTACTACCAGCCCGAAGCGTACGTCCCCACGACCGATACCTACATCGAGAAGGACGCCTCGATCAACGAGGACATCGATCGGCTACGCCTTCGCGCCACATCGAGCCTGATGGAGCGGAACGACGTCATCATCGTAGCCACCGTCTCTGCCATCTACGGCCTCGGCGATCCGCGCAGCTACCGCGAGCAGATGGTTACGCTGACGAAGGGACAGAAGATTCCGCGCGACGATATCCTGAGATCGCTGGTGAAGATCCAGTATTCCCGCAACGACATGGGACTGGAGCGTGGAACGTTTCGTGTGCGTGGCGACACCGTCGAGATTCTCCCCGCCTATGAAGAGCAGGGAGTGCGGGTCGAAATGTGGGGCGACGAGATCGAGCGGATCAGTAAAATCAATCCGCTGACCGGGGACACGATCGCGAATCTGGAAAAGGCGGCGATCTATCCCGCGAAGCATTTCGTGACTTCACGGCCGACGATCGAGCGTGCAGTCGCGCTGATTCGCGACGAGCTGGCCCAGCGTCTCAGCGAGCTCCGCTCATCCGGCAAGCTTCTCGAAGCACAGCGTCTCGAGTCGCGCACAAACTTCGACATCGAGATGATGCTCGAGATCGGGACCTGCGCCGGCATCGAGAACTACTCGCGGCACCTGTCAGGACGCTCGCAGGGCGAGAGGCCCGCCTGTCTCTTCGACTATTTCCCGGAAGATTTTCTTGTGGTTGTCGACGAGGCGCATGTCACACTTCCCCAGATCGGCGGAATGTTCAACGGGGATCGCGCCCGCAAGCTCACGCTGGTAGATTACGGCTTCCGGCTGCCGAGCGCACTCGACAACCGACCGTTGATGTTCGACGAGTTCCTGTCCCTGACTCCGCGAGCTCTCAACATCACCGCGACCCCCGGCGAGATCGAGCTGAAGCTGTCGGAAGGAGCCATCGTCGAGCAGATCATTCGTCCGACCGGGCTGGTCGATCCCGAAATCGAAGTGCGTCCGGTGCGCGGACAAGTTGACGATCTGCTCAACGAGATCCGGATTCGCGAGAGAAAGGGGGAGCGCGTTCTGGTGACGACCCTGACCAAGCGCATGGCCGAAGATCTGGCAGATTATCTCCAACAGATGGGCGCGCGCGTGCGGTACATGCACGCGGACATCGATGCCATCGAGCGAATGGAGATCGTGCGCGGGCTGCGGTTGGGCGAGTTCGATGTGCTCATCGGAATCAATCTTCTGAGGGAAGGACTCGACCTTCCCGAAGTGTCGCTGGTCGCCATTCTGGATGCAGACCAGGAAGGATTTCTCCGCAGCGATCGCTCGTTGATCCAGACCGTAGGCCGGGCGGCTCGCAATCTGAGTGGGCGCGCGATCTTCTATGCCGATAAAATGACTGGTTCGATGCAGAGGTGCATCGAAGAGACGAACCGTCGGCGCGAGATTCAGACGGCCTACAACGTCGAGCACGGTATCACGCCCATCAGTGTGAAGAAGAGCGTGGAGCAGGTGCGGTTTACCACGCGGGTGGCGGACTCGCGAACCGACCGGGACGAGCGGGAGAAGGAAAAGGCTCGCCGGGTTGCCGAGTCGGGATCGCGTTATGGAATGGACAACGTTCCCGCGCTCATCGCCGAGCTCGAGGCGCAGATGCGCGATGCTGCGAAGAATCTCGATTTTGAAACGGCGGCGCGGCTTCGGGACGAGCTGTTCGAGGTGAAGGCAAAGGCCGGGCGTCAGGAAAGCGGCCGAGGATCGCTGGCGCGCCTGCACGGCCGTTAGTGGATGCCAGCCCACCGGCACATCGTCCCCCCGCGCGCTGAACGCGGGCATCTGAGGCTCACCGAAACGGAGCTGAGGGCGTGGGGCGAACAGCTGGGCCGCGCGGCGTCGCCGCCGCTTCTCATAACTCTTACCGGGGAGCTGGGCGTCGGCAAGACAACTCTCGCGCAATCGATTTGTCGTGGGTACGGAGTCCATGAAGAAGTGACGAGTCCGACCTACGCCCTCGTTCACCAGTATTGGGCCGCCAAATCAGCGGTGTTTCACGTGGACCTGTACCGCATCGAGTCGCCCGATCAGCTTACAAACATCGGCTGGGACGAGATCGTGGCGGGGCGCTCGCTCATTCTGGTGGAGTGGCCCGAGCGCGCCGACTCGCGATTGCCCGAAGATCATCTCCCGATCGACCTCGACTACATGGCGGATGATCCGGCGCGGCGTATTCTCCTCGCGGGATGAAAAAAAGGGAGCCTGAGCGAAAGGGCAGTGAAGGAATCGCGCGCTCGTATACGCTGGCGCTCGAAGGAGCAACCTACGAAGGCAGCGTAGCGCTGCTCGTCGATTCGACTGTGGTGGCCGAGCGAACCATACGCCGTGAAGAAGGGGATATTTCACCGAGCCGAACCGGTGAGAGACTCATGCCGGCGGTGGCCGCTTGCATCGAGGAATGTGGAGTCAAGCGTGGGGAGATTGCGCGGATCGTTTGCGGGGCTGGGCCGGGCAGCTTTACCAGTCTCCGCGTTGCCGGCTCGGTGGCAAAGGGGCTCGCAGCTGGTTATGGAGTGCAGCTGTACGCTGTGTCGTCGCTCTTGTTGACCGTGACCGGTGCCCAGCCACCGCTCGTACCGGGAGACTACCTTTCCGTTCTGAACGCCATGCGCGGTGAGCTCTTCGTTGCTCGCGTCTTTCTGCGGCCCGGCGGTCTCGCAGCGCAGCTCGAGGCGACGACCGTTCTTGGTGCCGACCAGCTCGCGCAGGTCGCGGAGAAGGAGCCGAGTCTGAGAGTAGTCGGGCCCGGCCAAAAGACCGACGCCCGTCCGCATGCTCGGGGGGTCGCACCGATCCTGACGTCCATCATCGAATCCGGGCCGATCGATCTTTCCTCATGGGAGCCAGATTACGGACGTCTCGCCGAGGCTCAGGTGCGCTGGGAAGCGGTGCATGGGCGTCCGCTGAGCCGGTGACCGCACTCCTCCGGCCCGCTGTGGAGGGCGATCTGCTGGATGTAGTGCGCATCGAGAGAGCCTGCTTCGCCGACCCCTGGACTGAGGAATCATTCCGGCGTCTCCTCTCCGGTCAACCCGCTATCTTTCTGGTGGCAGTTTTTCCGCCGGACGCTGTGCTCGCCGGGTACGCCATCGCCTTCTCGGTGGGCGAAGATTCCGAGGTGCTGAACGTTGCGGTTGATCCGGATTTTCGTGGCCGCGGACTGGCGGGGCAGATGCTCGACGCGGTTCTGATCGAGTTGCGCCGCCGGGGAGTGCGGACGGCTTTTCTCGAGGTACGTGAGTCCAATCTTGCAGCCCGGGCGCTCTACGGCTCGAGGGGTTTTACCGAGATCGGGCGAAGGCACCGGTACTACCGGAGCCCGATCGAGGATGCGCTGGTAATGCGAAGAATTCTCGAAGTCGCCGAGGGGGATGAGGAGCGAACCGCGGGGACTTTTGCTGACCGTTGAAATTGTTGGTTTGCCCGTACTCAAAGCCCACCTATACTATTCTGGGCGGGAAATGAACTCTCGCTAGGAGGCACAGTGAGTCGAAGTCTGAACAAAGTGATGCTGATCGGAAACCTTGGCAGCGATCCCGAGGTCCGCTCGACGACGGGGGGCAACCGGGTCGCGTCGTTCTCGCTCGCGACGAGCCGGCAATGGACCTCGCCGAATGGTGAGAAGCAGGAGAAGACCGAGTGGCACCGGTGCGTGGTGTGGAACAGCAAGGGCTCCGGTCTGGCCGATGTCGTCGAGAAGTATTGCAAGAAGGGCGATCGCATCTATGTCGAGGGGCGTATCGAGTACCGCCAGTGGCAGGACAAGGAGAACCAGACGCGTTACAGCACCGAGGTCAACGTGCGCGATCTTCTGATGCTGGGTGGCGGGCGCGGGGCGTCGGGTGATTTCGATGCCGAGGGCAGTGGAAGGAGCCGAGCCCCGGCGACGGCGGGAGCGAAGGCAGGGGCGGCGAATACGGGAGGGGCGGATTTTGAGGATTTCCCCGGAGCACTAGAGGATGCGGACGACGATTTGCCGTTCTAGCTGAGAGTCGCCCTTACGGACGGCCCCGCGCAGCGGGGCCGTTTCTTTTTACTGCAACTGAACAAGATGTCAGCGGCCAGAAGTGCAGCTGCCCGGAAACAGTTCGCCACCCCGCTGCGGATCAACAGTACGGCCAGAGAAGGACACTTGGGCGTGACTTTCCCGCAGTACCCCACGTCTAACGGTTGCCATCTTATCCATCCGTCAAGTTCCCGGAGCACGAGTGATCGGTCATTTCCTGAAGGCATCGTCAATCAACGCAACAAGATCCGGCGTGCGCGCCTCCATCGCCGGCGCCGCACTTATGCTTGCGGCGAGTGGCTTCAACAGCGCCCTCGCGCAGGTGCCGAGCACTCCCGATACCGTGCGGGCCGTCCGGACAGACACGACGAACAACCTCGTAATGTCTGCCGATACTGCCAAGGAAGTGAAGCACGTGGTCAAGAAAGGCGACACCCTCTGGGATCTGGCCAAGTTCTACCTCAAGGATCCGTTCCGCTGGCCGGAGATCTTCCGCCGCAACACCGACGTCGTTGAGAATCCGCACTGGATCTACCCTGGCGAAGTCATCCGCATTTGGGGGGACGAGGTAAGAGCCGAAGCCATGGCCCACGCCGACAGCGCGGGCGAGATCGTCTCGCACGTGACGACGCGGCCAGCTCCGCCCCCTAACCCGGTGAACGTTGGCGAGCAATCGGATCTGACTGTATTCGCATCCCCGATGAGTCGCGCCGCAGCCTCGATGACGTCGGACGTCATCGGTCGTTCAGCTTCTGGAAAGGTTCGCCGCGGCGAGATCGAGGCCGCTCCATACGCCGATCGCGACGGTGGGCCGAAGGGCGCCGGCAGACTGATCGCAAGCGTCGACCGTCCCGGTATCAAGACCAGCATAATCCAGTCGCGATATCAGCTCAACGACGATCTCTATCTCGACCTTCCCCGCGGCTTCGTGGCCCGACTCGGCGATACCTACATGTCCTACGTCCTCGGACCCAACCTGGGGGAGTTCGGCCAGGTCGTCATTCCGACCGGCATTCTTCGGATAGAATCGGTTTCCGCAGGGCAGGGCGCGGTCGCACGCATCATCCGTCAGTTCGGTGAGGTCAAGCTCCAGCAGAGCGTGATCGCCGCACCAGATCTGCCGTACCCCACGGGCTCGCTCTCGCCAGTAATTGGTGGAACGAGGGGCAAGGTCGTGTACGTTCACGAGGAGCCGGTGCTGCCTTCCATCGGTCACTACGTAATGATTTCGTCGAACGCAAGGAACGGCCTGCATGTGGGAGATGAGATTACCTTCATCGACAACTCAACCGGACGTGAGGAGACGGATCCGGCTCCTCCAGTGATTGCAGGCGTCGGGCAGGTCGTGCGAGTGACGCAATACGCCGCGACTGCGATCATAGTCAGGCAAACACAGCCAACAATCCGCGACGGAATGCCCGTGAGGCTCACGGGCAAAATGCCCTAAAGGTCCAGCAAGGAATTAAATTAGGGCGATCAATGATTGCGATCGCCCACTTCGTTGCCGTCACCTTCTACCTCGCTGCCGCCGCGGTAGCGGCGTTGCCCTTTGCGCGTCGCGTAAAGGCGCCCGTCATCGGGGTCATCATCGCGCTTCTGCTCGGCGTTGGAGCTCATGCGACCGCGCTGGCTGGACTTACCAAGCAATCCGGCGCGGCGTCTCTGACCGGGCTGGGCCCGGCCCTCTCGTTTGCCGGCCTCGTGCTGGCGGTATCGCTCGTCATAGTGGAGAGTCTGGCGCGCGAGGTCAGCCTCACGCTTGTCGCCGCGCCCCTCGCTGCGCTGGTTACGATGGCGGGGAATCTCACCGGCATGCATCCCTTCCTCGAGCCGCAGGGCGCGCGTGCTGTCTGGCTGACGATGCACATCGTGCTGAGCTTCATCGGCATCGCGGCTTATGGGACGGCCGCCGCGGCCGGAACGATGTATCTGGTGGCACGGCGTGAGCTCAAGTCGGCACACTTCGGGGCGATCTTCAGATCGTTTCCCCCGCTCGAGACGCTCGATCGCGTGAATCACGTCGCCTCGATCGCCGGATTTCTAGGCCTCACCCTCGGATTGGCGCTCGCCGCCGCGTATTCGTTTCATTACCACGCCCTGGTGGTCCCGCAGATTATTTGGGGAGTCGGCGCGTGGGCCGGTGTCAGCGCGCTCGCCCTTGGCAGACTGCTGCGCGGCTGGCAGGCACGACGCGCCGCGCTGATGTCGGCGCTTACCTTTGCGAGCGTGATCGCGCTCTACGTTGTGTTCAGGATAGCGTCGCTAAATCGCGGGCAGTTCCTGTGACGACTGGCGATCCATGACTGATTTCCCGGTTGCGCTTCATGGCGAGCGCCTAACCGCGGTAGTGATCGGCGGCGGCTTGGTGGGTACGCGGAAGGCGAAGGCGCTACTCGAAGCTGGCGCGCAGGTGCTGGTCGTCTCGCCGTATGTGACTCCGGAGCTCGAGGCGGCGGAACGCGCGCGCGAGCTGACTATCGTGCGGGAGGAATACGATGCCGAGCACCTCGGTCGCTCGATGCTCGTGGTAGCGGCGACCGATTCGCGGGAAGTGAACGCCCAGGTCGCAATAGACGCTCATTCGTCCGGCAAGCTTGTCAACATCACCGATTACCCGGACGAGGGAAACTTTCACACGATGGCTGTGCACCGCTCGGGCGATGTGACCATTGCCGTGTCCTCGGGAGGAGTTCCAGGAGCGGCCGCGAGGATTCGCGACGCGATTGCGGAGCGCTTTGATGCCCGATATGGGCGCGCCGTCTCCGCGCTGCGGGGCCTGCGATCCAGGCTGCTGGCGAGCGGTGACCACCAATGGCGCGAGGCGGCACCAAAACTCATCGGTGACGACTTCTGCGACTCGGTGGAGGATGGATCTATTTCACAGAAGGTGGAATCTTGGCGCTGATTGTCGCGGGGGTCAGTCACTCGACCGCGCCGATAGATGTGCGGGAGAAGATCGCTTTCGGGTCACACGAAGCGTTGCGGGAGCTGGCGCGGCTACGCGAGTCCGGCATCAGCCGCGAAGGTGTGGCTCTCTCGACGTGCAACCGCACCGAGATCTATGCTGTCGAACAAAATGGTGACGCGCTCCCCCACATCTCGGCGATGCTGTCACGACGTCTCGGTGACGATGCGACGCCATTCACTTACGTGCGCCGGGATCGAAACGTGGCGTCGCACCTCTTCGGCGTTGCAGCCGGCCTCGACTCGATGATCGTTGGAGAGGCGCAGATTCACGGACAAGTAAGAGACGCGTGGGAGCGCTGCCGAACCGAGTCCGGAGCGATTCTCAACCGAATGTTCCAGACGGCGCTGCTGGCGGCGGCGCGCGCGAGGGAGGAAACCGGAATCGGTAAGGGTGCGGCGTCGGTCAGTTCTTCGGCAGTCCAGCTGGCAAAAAAGATCTTCGGCGGACTGCGAGGCAGGCGAGCGATGATCCTCGGGGCCGGTGATGTAGCCGAGATTGCGCTGGAGTGTTTACTCAACGAAGGGGTGCGGGTTGCGATCGTGGCCAATCGCACTCATGAGCGGGCGCAGTCACTCGCTGACCGTCATGGGGCGACGGCGATGCACTACGAGCAGTGCTGGGAATCGCTGAAGGACGTGGACGTGCTGCTCTGTTCCACTGCCTCGCCGGTTCCGGTCGTGACGGTGCCAAGGATCAGGGATTCGGTGGCAGCACGTGGCGACCGGCCCCTTTGCGTTCTCGACATTGCCCTGCCACGGGACGTCGAGGCCGCTGTCGGAGAGTTGGATAACGTTTTTCTCTACGACCTCGACGACCTTCGCGCTGCTGCGGCGGCGAATCTCGAGCGGCGGGAGGAGAACATCCCCGCCGCGCGGCTGATCATCGCTGAAGAGGCGCAGAAATACTGGGATTGGGTGGCGGGTCTCGCAGCTGTACCGGTAGTGCGCAGCTTCCGGGAGGAGATGGAGCGTGTCCGGAGTATGGAGCTTGCGGCAGCTCTCCGGCGTCTTGGCCCGCTGTCGGCTGAGCAGTCTGAAATGATCGAGCATTTCTCGAGGACACTGATGAACAAGTTCATGCACGAGCCGAGCGTGAGGCTGAGAGCGGCCGCGGCCAACGGCCGCGGACTCGGCGTTGTCGACGCGGCGAGGTATCTCTTTGCCCTCGAAGAGAAGGGGCAACCCGACACTTTGTCAGCAACGGAGGAAGATGCCTAAGGCTCTCGTCACCGGCGGAGCAGGATTCATCGGCTCCCACGTGGCCGATCTGTTCATCGGCAATGGCTGGGATGTCACCATCGTCGATGATCTCTCGAGCGGGAAGTCGGAGAATCTTCCGAAGGACGCGCAGTTCCACCAAATCGGGGTTACGTCGCCGGAGTTTTCACGGCTCGTGGGCTCTGGTCATTTCGATGTCGTCGCCCACCTCGCCGCCCAGATCGATGTGCGAAAGAGTGTCGCTGATCCTGTCGCCGATGCCCAGGCGAACATTCTCGGCTCACTCAACCTGATGGAAGCGCTTCGCACCAATGCTGCGAGCACCCGGGTGGTTTTCACTTCGACGGGTGGCGCCTTGTACGGCGACCTGACCACCCCGCCCAACTTCGAAAATTACCAGAAAGATCCTGAGTCCCCTTATGCCATCGCCAAGCTGAGCGTCGAGTACTACCTGGCCTACTACTCGCGCGTGCACGGCAGGGAATACGCGGCCGTCCGGTTTGGAAACGTGTACGGTCCCAGGCAGGATCCCCATGGCGAGGCTGGTGTCGTCGCAATCTTCTGCGGGCGGATTCTGAACGGCCGCCCACTCACGGTGTTTGGAGACGGACTTCAGACGCGCGACTACGTATATGTCGGTGATGTCGCGCGCGCAGTCTGGCTCGCGGCGACGGGGCCGCTTCCCGAGAAGGGACCGCTGGATGCGAGAGGATTCAACATCGGCACCGCGAAGGGAACCACCGTGCTAGAGGTAGCAAGACTTCTCCAGGAGGCGGCCGGCAGAGAGGTGCCGATCCAACATGCCCCTTCCCGCGCTGGCGAACAGCGGGAATCGTTCGTCAACGCAGACAAGGCGCGCGAGCTGTTGGGTTGGGTTCCGGAAGTGACGCTCGCCGAAGGTCTTGCGAAAACGTACGACTGGTTTTCTCGCCGACGCAACGGAGTGACGGTTTGAGCCACTCGATGTTTCTTCAGGCCATACCGAGCTCGCCGATGGAGCTGATCACGAGCTCTACCGGCGCTACCAAGATCGTCCTCGGGATTCTCGTCGTCCTCTCGCTCATCAGCTGGGGAATCATCTTCGCGAAGTGGTACGACCTGCGACGAGCGGCAAGAATCACTTACGCGTTCGCGCACGAATTCGCGGGTGCCCACACCGTCGAGGCCGCGGCCCGGATGGCGCGAGGAAGCAACGGGCCGCCGGCCAGGATCATGGAGCGCGCGATGCGATTCATCCAGGAGACGACCCCCGCGCTTTCCGGGACGTCTGAGCGCGCCGCGCGGTTCAGCGGCTCGCAGGTGGAAGCGCTGCGACTGGTGCTCGACGCCGAGACGACGTCGGAGCGCGACCGGTTGAGCCGGTGGGTTCCGTCCCTTGCGACCATCGGCTCCGTCAGTCCTCTCATCGGGCTCCTCGGTACCGTGCTCGGCGTCATCGACGCATTTGTGGGAATTGCGTCCAAGGGATCGGGAAATATCGGTGCGGTCGCACCTGGTGTTGCCGAAGCTCTCATCGCCACAGCCGCCGCGCTCAGCGTCGCGATACCCGCAGTGTTCGCGTACAACATCTTCGCGTCCCGTCTCAACAAGGTCGAAGGCCAGCTCGAGAGCTTCGGTTCCGAGCTGATCGCGCTAATGGTCAGAGAGGGAATGATCTGATGTCGCGCCGAGGACGTGGGCGGGACCGGCTGGTGCTGAATGCAGAGATCAACGTGGTCAGTCTGATCGATGTGATGATGCTTCTCATGATCATCTTCATGATCACAGCGCCGATGATGCAGGGCGGCGTCGACATTTCACTCCCCAAAGCGCAGGCGCGGCCGCTCGAATCGAAGAGCGGGCTCTCCGTCACGATCGACCGCACCGGCGCCATTTTCGTCGACGATGCGCGGCTCACCTACACGCAGTTTGCCGCAAGCTTCAAGGCGCTGGCACAGCGACGAGGAAGGGGAGGGGTGTACTTGCGAGCGGACGATCGCGTCCCGTACGGCTCCGTGGTAAAGGTCCTCGCGATCATGCGGGCGAGCGGCGTGGGGGACATTGGACTCGTGGCCGAGCCGACGGAGCCCCCGCAATAAAATGGTGGAGGGCCGAGTGAATGGATCACGACGGATCACGCCATTTACGATCTCGGCGGTGCTTCATGGGGCGGTTGCGCTGCTTCTCTTCAATACCCTCAAGGAGCGGAAGCAAGTCGCACTGCCGCCGATGTATCGGGTCGAAATCGTGGCGGCTCCGGCGGGTGAGCGTGCGATCGGCGAAGTGAAAACCGAGCAAGCCAATGCAGCCAAAGCTGTTACGCAACCGAGCACCTCACAGTCAACGGTCAAGGAAATGCCCGTTCCAACGGCCAAGCCCGCGCCGAAGACGCCCGCACGAGTGACGCCTTCGGAAGCGAAGCCGAAGCCGGTGGCGAAAGCCGCCGCGCCGGAAGCAAAGGCGACTCCGCAGCCGAAGACGGCGGCGCCAAAGGCGGGTGGTGGGCCAGTGGGAGACAAGGGAACGGACGTCGCTACGGTGCGCAGCGACGGGATCGAGTTCCCCTTTCCAGGGTATCTCAACAACATTGTTCGGCAGATTGCTCTCAAGTTCAAACCAAGAAATCCGGCCGCGCGTCTCAAAGCGGAAGTTCGGTTTCTGATTCATCGGGACGGCTCGGTGTCGGATCTCACGTTCGTCAGACGTTCAGGCAATTTTTCCTTCGACCTGGAAGCAGAAGGGGCGGTGGAAGCGGCCTCGAGCGTCCGCGCCTTTGGACCACTTCCCGAAGGATTTCCAGATGATGTTCTTCCCGTCGTATTCGCCTTCGACCCAGCATTTTTGAAATGAGACCAGGCGTGCGCTGCGTATGTCTCGCGGTCATTGGCTGCACCCTGGGATTCGCCTCGGCGACCCGCGCGCAGGACACGACGGCTGCGCCCGGGGTCCGGCTCGGGCTCAACTATGCCGCGGGCACCAAGCCCGGCGTCATTGTCCTGCCGGTGCACGATGAATTCGACGACGATTCTCTACGGTCGATCGTCCAGCGCGATCTCGACTATAGCGACCGAATGAACGTGATAGCGCTGGATGCGGAGACACTTTCTGGACTCGTGCCTGCTCGTGGAGAGAAAATCAACTTCGCATTGGTCGGCAAATTCGGAGCGGCGCTGTTGGTGCGGATGACTTCGACGAGCACGGGACTCCATGTTGCCGCTTACGACGTCGGCCGAGGCCAGTTGCTCCAGTCGGAGCACTTCCTCTTCGACCGGCGCGACCGGGATTGGCGCTTTGCTCTGCACGGCGTCTCCGACCAGATCGAGCAATGGGTGTTCGGAAAGCGCGGGATCGCCCAGACCCGCATCGCTTACGTGAACAACGGGACGCTACAGATAGTCGACAGCGATGGCCAAAGAACGCGCTCTATTACCACTGGAAAGGGAGCACTATCACCGGCCTGGTCTCCAACCGGCGAGTCGGTTGTCTTCACCGTACTCGGTAGCAACGGCACCCAGGTGGAGGAGCTCGACGTTCGAACCGGGCGCACCCGCAGAATCAGTCAGATCCGGGCCGGCCTCAACATCACGCCGATCTATCAGCCGGATGGCAGCGGCATTCTTTACGCGCAGGGCACCGGGAACGGGACCGACCTCATCTTTGCGAGTCTCGATTCGAGCGAGCCAAAGCGCATCACCGTCGGCAGAGGTACCGACAACACATCTCCGTCGTACAGTCCGGACGGCCATCAGATCGCCTTCATCTCCGGCAAGTCGGGACAGCCGCAGGTGTATATTATGGATGCGGACGGGTCGAACGTTCAGCTGCTCACGCCGTACATGCCCGGCACGCGCAGCTATCGGGCGAGCCCGGACTGGTCACCTGACGGCCGCGCGATAGCGTACGAGCAGCAGAATGGACGCTTTCAGATCTGGATGATCGACCTTCGCGACCGCGTTCCTAAGCAGCTCACGAGCGAAGGCGAGAACGAGGATCCGTCGTGGGCGCCCGATGGGCGGCACATCGTCCTCACGTCTTCGCGGAGTGGTGACAAGCAGTTGTGGATTCTCGACACCGAGTCGGGCCGGACTCGGCAGCTCACGCACAGTAACGGCGCGAGACTGGCGGCGTGGTCGCCGATTCTCGCCAATCCTGAAGTGGGGACATATTCGCAATGATCAAAGCAACGCCTCTGGCTTTTTCATTTATCGTCCTTGTTTCGGGCGGCTGTTTCTTCGCGACGAAGCAGGATTTCGAGAAGCTCCAGCAGGACATTGTCGTCTCTCGCGCGAGCTCGAGCGCCGCGGACTCAGTGCAGCGGACCGAGCTGGTAGATGTCAGCCGCTCGATGAGAACGCTTAGCGACTCGATAAACGCGCTAAGCAGGAGACTCTCGGCGATGCGCACGGCGTCGGAGAGCGAGATGACGGCGATGAAGGAAAACATCTCGCAGCTGCAGGATCTGAGCGGACAAAGCGAGCAAAGACTGCGCGACGTGCGTGCTGCGCTCGAGACCCGACAGCAGGAGACCGTTCCCGCGCCCGACAATCCGGCGTCGAGCAGCACCGCCGCCAGCACGGGACCAGGCCCGTTGCAATTGCTCCAGGCCGGTCGCGATCAGCTGCTCAAGGGCGGGAATGTCGCGGCGAGGAGCGCCTTCAGCGAGCTGATCTCGCATTATCCCACCTCGGAGTACGTGCCCGAGGCGATGTTCTATACGGCGCAGGCGTACACCGCCGAACGGAACCTGCCCGCCGCCGATGCACAGTACGTCGCGCTGATCAGTCGCTTTCCGAGCTCACCGCGGGTTCCGACAGCGATGTACAAGAGAGCGCTGCATCTGCAATCGCAGAAGAAGACGGCCGAAGCGAAGAAGCTCTTTCAGGACATCATCAAGCGCTTCCCGCGCTCTGACGAGGCTGCGCTCGCCGACGAGCGTCTACAGTCGATCCGGTAGTATCGAGGCCGTGGTATGAGCGAAGCTCCCGGCCACGAGATGCCTTTCCTGGATCACCTGGAGGAGTTGCGTAAGCGGCTCTTCTGGATCGCCGGCGCGATCCTCATTGGCATCGCGATCGGCTTTGCGTTGCTGTCGAAGCTCGACATCATTCGCCTGCTGGAGCGCCCGATTCTTCCCCTGCTGCACGGGCAGAAGCTCATCTACACCCACCCCGGCACCTCCTTTCACATCCTGCTCAACGCGTCGCTCGTCCTCGGAGTGATTCTCGCGTCGCCGATCATCGTTGGACAGATCTGGGGCTTTCTGGCCCCGGCGCTCTACGCACACGAGAAACGCGTCGTCATTCCCGTTCTGATGGCGATGGTCGCGCTCTTTCTCGCCGGTGTCGCTCTCAGCTATTTCGTGGTGCTGCCGCTGACCCTCCGATTCCTGATGAGCATCGAGTCGACGGCCCTCACGCCGATGATCTCCGCGACCGAATATTTCGACTTCGCGATCAGCATGTGTCTCGCCTTCGGTCTCGTCTTCGAGGTGCCGATCGCCATCCTTGCGCTCACCGCGCTGGGCCTGATCACTCCGCAGTTCCTGTCGAAGTACAGAAGGCACGCGATCATAATCTGCCTGGTGGCGGCGGCTTTCATCACACCGGGCGCTGACCCGTACTCACTGGTCGCGCTGGCGGTTCCGCTCTACGTACTCTATGAGCTGAGCGTGTTCGTTGCGCTGTTCGCCTACCGGAGGCGCCAGAAGCGGCAAGCTCGGCGTGACGCGGAAGAGGGCGCTCCACATCAAAGCGCGAGGGCCCCAGCGTGACGCGGCGGCTGCCTATTGCTATTGCTGCATCGCTTGCTCTCGTCGCACAGCATGGCCTCGCCGCCCAGATCCGAACCATCACTCCCCCTCGACCCGACACCGTTCGAGCGCGCCCCGATACATCTCGCCGCGATTCCACCTCGGCGGATTCCTCGAGAATGAGGGAGCTGATCAAGTGGAATCCGACCGATTCGGTGATGGAGGCGCTGATGGCGCGTT
>JALYKQ010000139.1 GCA_030774675.1 Gemmatimonadota bacterium
GCACTCGCATTCCTCGCGCTTTTCGCGATGGCCGCGGGTCGCGGGTTCAATGCCCGTCGCGGTAGTACAATCGACGCCTCGCAGAACGCGCTGCCGCAGGCGGGACTCGACGACCGTCCCCTCAGCCCGGACGAACAGGCCGTGGGCATTCGTGCTCCCGATATCTCGAGCCTATCGCCGCATGAGCGCGCAGACCGCCTTTACAACCGGGTGATGCTGCTCGCCAGTCAGGGCAAGGTCGACAGCGTCCAGTTCTTCGCGCCGATGGCGCTGACGGCCTATCAGATGCTCTCGCCACTCAACGCCGACCAGCGTTACGACATGGGTCGGATCGGCGAGGTCGCTGGAGCAATCCAGCTCGCCAAGGCACAGGCTGACACCATTCTGCGCGATAATCCAAATCATCTTCTCGGTTTGATACTCGAGGCGCGGCTAGCAACGCTCGCAGGTGATACGACTCAGCTCCACGCGTACGAACGCAGGCTCATCGCCGCCGAGAAGGCTGAAGCGTCCAAGAAGCGCGACGAGTACCTGCGACACCAGGACGACATCGCGAACGCCTTGCAGCAGGCGAGGAAAAGCCTGGGAGTGAAATCGTGACCTCAGGGAGCACGATCCACCTCGCCCACAGTCCCGATTCGGACGACGCATTCATGTTCTACGCGCTGGCCGACGGCCAAATCGACACCCAGGGCCTGAGCTACGTTCACGAGCTGCAAGACATCGAGACCCTGAACCGCCGAGCGTTGCGTGGAGAGCTCGATGTGACGGCAGTCTCCATCCACGCTTACGCCTACCTTTCCGATCGGTACGCGCTGTTGCCACATGGAGCATCTATGGGCGATGGCTACGGCCCAATGCTGGTCGCGAAAGAGCCGATGACCCGCGATGACATCGCCGGAAAGCGCATTGCGGTCCCGGGGATGATGACCAGCGCATATCTCGCGCTCAGACTTTTCCAGCCCGATTTTGTCCCCGTCGTCGTCCCCTTCGACCAGATCGAGCAGTCAGTCCTGGCCGGCGATGTCGACGCCGGGTTGTTGATCCACGAGGGCCAGCTTACCTACAAGGACGATGGCTTGCAGCTCATCGCCGATATGGGCGCGTGGTGGCTGAAGAAGACGGGACTTCCGCTTCCTCTCGGGGGGAACGTCATTCGGAAGGACATGCCACGCGACCTCCAGAAGAAAGTCTCACGGCATCTGCGCGCGAGCATCGCGTATGGACTCGATCACCGCACAAACGCGCTCGATCATGCGATGCGCTACGCCCGCGGTCTCGATCGGAGCAAGGCTGACACATTCGTCGGAATGTATGTGAACGACTGGACGCTCGACTACGGTGACCGCGGCCGTGCGGCGATCCGGCTCTTCCTTCAGAAAGGGGTGAACGCAGGGATCATCAGCCGCCCGGTGACAGTCGAGTTCATTGACGATTGAGCACTGACTCCCAGAGTCCAGTTAGCCCCCGGAGTTGCTCCTTGACCTCGACCCGGGAGAGTTCTATTTCGGTCTGCCAGGATGAAGTAGCTTCACGCCTCGGGGCACAAGGCACGCGAAGTGCAGCGGGCGAAACTCAGAAAATTGCGCGCTATCACAGTGCGACGCCGACATTCTATGGGAGGACCCATGCCGAGCGATAAATCAGTGGAGCCATTGAGGTTTGCGGACGACGACGACCCGGATGATCTCGGTGGCTTCAGTCGCGGCAAGCGTTCCTACGATGATGACGAAGACGAGGATGGTGGCTGGGCGATCAACGAAGATCACAGCGACCGCCTGTGGGATAGCGCCGAAGACGCGGACGATGACGACGAGGTCGATTCTGACGCTACCGTCGTGAGCGAAGGCGACGATACTGACGACGAAGAAGAGGAGGAGGATCTCTTCGGCGGCGGCGCTCCGCGGGGAAGAAGGGGTCGGCCTAAGGGATCCGGAAAGCGACAGGAATCTTCGCTGGCTGGTGGCGGACTCGGTAACGCTGGTGGTGCGGCTGGCACCGCAGGCAGCCCCGGTGGCACGAGTGGCAGTTCCGCATACGGCAGCGGACCGACCTCCAGCGCGACGACCGGAGCTGGTGGCACGTCTGGCACTACCGGCCGGTCATTTGGCTCTAGCTCAGCCCCCGCTGGTCGAGCCATGAGTAGCGGAGCTGGCGCTCCCGGCACCGCTACAGGCGCTCGCACCGCGGCAGGCTCCCAAAGCACGGGATCGAAAAAGAAGGCCGCAAAAAGCAGCGCACGAACGGCTTCCGGCGCTCGGAAGTCGAGCAAGTCGCGATCTGGGGAACGGAAGGCAGCCAAAAAGGCCGGCGGCCGTAAAGGCGGAGCCCGCAAGGCAGCGCGAAAAGCCTCTGCCCGCACTGGGAGTAGTTCGCGCTCCAAGTCGCGCGGGAAAAGCGGCGGAGGCCGGAAAAAGGCCGGGTCAAAGGGTCGCTCCAGACGGTAGATTCTTCTGCCCCCCGTGCGCAGTGCCCGAGGCGCGGTTACTCTCAAGTAGCCGCGCTTTTTCCTTGACCGACGCGAGTGAGGAGTATGGAGGAGAACGACGAACGCGAAGGACCCTGGCGCAGGATTCTGTTGTCCGGTGGCGCGATCCTCGGCGCCGCCGCGGCCTACAACGCGTTTGCCCGAAAAGGCGTCGACAGGATCACCAACCTCATCGGGGGTGAGGAAGGCGGCTTCGAGTGGCGCGATCGGAGGGTCGCATTCACCAAACGCGGCGAAGGCCCGCCGATTCTTCTCATCCACGGAATCCACGCTGCTGCCTGGTCTTACGAGTGGCGCAACAACGTCGACACGTTATCCCGAACGAACACGGTCTATACGCTCGATCTGCTCGGATTCGGTCAATCGGATCGCCCCGCTATTCGTTACTCAGCGCGACTTTACATCTCGCTCATCTCGGATTTCGTCAGCAGGGTGATCGACCAGCCGACGGTGCTGGTCGCGTCTTCGTTGTCGGGGGCATACGCGATTGTTCTCGCTGCGCGCGATCCCCATCGCTTCCCTGCCGTCACTTTGATCGCGCCGTCGGGGTTGGTGCGCCTCAATGAGCCGGTTGGCATCGGTGGCGAGGCCGGCCGGCTAGCGGTTGACACCCCCATTGCCGGCACGGCGATGTTCAATGCGCTGGTGTCGCGGCCGAATCTTCGCCGGTATCTCAGGAATGCTTACTCCAACGACTCCCTCGTTACACGCGAGCTGGTCGAGATTTATTACGCAACGTCGCATCAGCGCGGCGCTCGCCACGCCCCTGCAGCGTTCCTGTCCGGCCATCTCAACATCGACGTGCGCAACGCGCTGCGACGCCTCAGTCAGCCGGCGCTGCTTGTGTGGGGTGAGCAGGGATCCATAGCACCAGTTGAGGAATTCCGCGGTTTCCGCGAGCTCAAACGCGATCTGGAGATCTCCGTTCTGTCTCCCGCTGGCGATCTTCCGCACGACGAGCGAGCCGAGGATTTTAATGTTATCCTATCCACATGGCTGAATCGGCTGTCGCTCTCCTCCGCGCCCACGCTCGCCACGCTCCCTGGAACGCCCGCGGACTCGCCGCGCACGCAACAGCTCTTGTAGACGCAGCCGGAGTACGACCAACCAACGCATCGGCGCGAGCGGCGCCCAGCGCGCGCGCGATTCGATTCTACGTAGCGAGCGGGCTGCTCGACCGGCCGGAAGGAACCGGCACCGGTGCGACCTACGGATACCGGCATCTCCTGCAGTTGTTGTCAATCAAGATCCGGCAACGCGAGGGGCAGAGTCTCGACACCATTCGCGGCGAGATGCACGAAGTCACCGGCGATGCGCTCGAACGGAAAATTGCCCAGTCATTGGCACCGGCTCTCGGCTCGGGCGCTGATGAAGCCGTCGCGCACGATGGCGACATGGCGCTCAGGTGGCACCGTTTGTCGGTCGCCGACGGAATCGAGCTCCACGTTCGTGAAGATTCGCCGGCGGCACGAGAGGAGGCTGTGATCGCCATGCGCGAAGCCGTGCGCGCAGCGCTCGGCCGTGCCGACATTCGCTGAGCCGCTACATCAGATAACGCGCCGACCTCTCGCCCCGAAGATGATCGAGCAAGGCTTTCTTCGCGCCGTCGCTCTCCCCTGGAGCCAGCCAGTCCGCCGCGATGAAACGGCGACCTCGCCCCTCTACCGCAATCGCGACGCGCCCGCCCCGCATCACGAGCAGTGCCCCCGAGCCGCGCGGCCTGGATAACGGATCCCGATCGACGAGCTCGAGAGGAAGATTGTAGACGTTGGCCGGATCGCTTGCGGCCATCACCACGAAGCCGGCAAGAGTCTGATCCTCGCTCGCCACTGCGCGAAGCAATTCAACGGCGTCGGGAAGAGCGAACTGCGCGCCACCGAGGCCTTTCACAAAGTATCCCCGCCGGACTTCACCACGAAATTCCAGTCGTTTGAGCTCGCGATAGATTGACCGCCACGGCACCGGCGGGCGCTCACGGCGCCACCACTCGCGCGACACTATTCCGTATCGGGCCAGCCATTGGCGAGCAATTCGCTCTGCGCGCTCCTCCTCCGGCAGGTCGGGCCCGAGCGTCCCTCGCCGCCGCACCAGTGACCAGCGTCCGGTCCAGCCGCTCGGAGCGGCGCCCGGCTTGTCCGGCCGTCTCCACTTTGGCAGTCTTCGGAGATTCGGCCTCCGCTGGACAATTCTGCGATTAGGCGACGGCGTGTAGCCAGCCGGCAGCCAGGTCGTTGGATCGGGTGCAGTGCGCGGCATCATGGGCTTCCAGCGAGCGATCTCGCGCAACGCCTCGACTGTGTCGTTGGTCACCAGTCCCCACGCAACGAGCTCGCGAATCGCCTCCCGCAACGACAGCATCGTGAGACCGGTAAGCGCCTGGATGTCGCCGATGAACGAGGCCCCTTCCACCGCGATCGTCGATCTCACTTTCTCTGCGTTCTCGCTCAGTACCGGCTCCTGCTGATCGGCCAGCCATGTTGCTCCGGTTCCGCGCTCGAAGAACCGCACTCGAGCGAGCGGTATGGCTCCCGACTCGGGATCGTATTTGCCTTCTCCCGACCATACGGGCTCGCCCGTCGCGCTGAATTCCGAAAGCCAGGTCGGATCATAGCTCCTTATTCTTGCCCGCAAATAGTCGCGGTCCCAGGCAGAGGCGGGCCGGGCCATACCATATAGTTGACGAATGACCGCCGCAGTTCCCGCCGCGCCTTCGAGTCGATCACGCTCGTCGAGATGTTGCCAACGCTGCATGAAGGCAGCGAAATGCGTGAGCTCCACGGCTTCGATCTGTTTTCTGAGCGCCGCCAGCGCCCGTCTTCGACCGATCTCGACTACGCGCCGTGAACACCATTCGATATCCTGGACCGCGCGCCTGAATTTTCCGCGTATCAGTTTGCCCGTTCTTTCCCACTCGGTGAGCCGCGACTCTATCCATTCGCGTTGCCACCCGTACCGGTCCTGAATCTCCTGGACCGTCACTGGGCCGGATTGAGTGAGAAAGCGCGCTAGAATCTCGCGGCGAGCCACGGAGGGGTTGATCGCCGCATGTCGGAGAACGTCGGGAATGAAAATCGCCGCATCCTGCTCGACCAACTCGGTCGTTCCCCGTACGCGTGCCAGCGCCTCTGAGCTGAACGCCGAGATATATCGCGGATAAGTCTCGGTCAATATGAACCGCCATTCCTTTGATGCTTCGGGCCCGAGCTGTACGGCGACCACGCGATGATTTGCCAGCAGTTCAGCGAACGGATCGCCACGTACGCCTTCCTCGGTGGTTGCAATTCGCGCCCGCACCTCTTCACCATTCAGATCTCCGACTCTGTCCACCAAATGCGCGAGCTCGTCATCCGTGCGTGCGCGTCGACCGGGCGCAGTTCCTCGCCGTTCCGATACCGTCTGTTCGATTGCCTCGAGTGTGATGTCATCGCTCCCTTCCCCACCCATTACTTCATCGAGAAGCGAGCGGTCGAGTGACAGCAACGCGGCCCGTTGTTCCGCGCGCGGAGTGTCGTCGCCGTACAGCCAATCCATCACGAAGCCGAACTGCAGACTGGCGGCGAATGGCGATGGAGCGTCGGTCTGCACCGTGTGCACCCGGATATTCCCGGCGGCGATGTCCGCCAGCGTGGTCTTGAGGCCTTGCATGTCGAATGCATCCTGCAGGACTTCGCGATACGTCTCGACGAGAATCGGGAAGCTCGGGAACTGGCGCACGGTCTGCAGCAGATCAAGCGATTTGAGACGTTGCAGCCAGAGCGGCATCCGTCGGCGCGGGTTGCCTCGCGGGAGCAGCAGCGACCGCGCAGCGTTCATTCGGAAACGGGCGCCAAACAGCGAAGTCGAACCAACCTCCTCCATCACCAGCTGCTCCGCTTCGGTGCCGGTGACGCCCAGTAACGACTGGATCGGAGCACTCATTCCGAGATCCGGCAGTCGCAGCATGATTCCGTCGTCAGTCGTTTGCACCTGGAGGTCGGTATCGTTGATCGTTTCGCGCACGCGCTGCGCGAGTGCCATTCCCCACGGAGCGGTGATTCTCCCTCCGAACGCGGCATGGATCACGATGCGCACGGCCCCGGTCTCGTCCCTGAACTGCTCGATGACGATGTTCTTGTCATCCGGCACGATCCCCGTCGCTGCCCGCTGGGTCGCGATGTATTTCACCAGCGAGCTCGCCGTAGCCGCATCACAACCGTATTCGTCGGCGAGACGCTGCTCGTTCGGCGCCTCTGCCAGCTCCCGCCGCAATGCGCCAACCCGATGACTGAGCAGCAGCGATCGCGCCATATACTCGCCGTGCCAGAACGGCATCCGAGCGGGTACTCCCGGAGCTGGCGTAACGACGACCCGATCGTGCTCGATCGCCGCGATTCTCCACGTCGACGAGCCGAGCTGAAAGACGTCTCCCATTCTCGATTCGTGAACGAACTCTTCGTCCAGCTCGCCCAGCCGCGTCCGATCCGGAAGATTGACCGTGTAAAGTCCGCGGTCGGGGATTGTCCCGCCCGAGATGACAGCGGTCATGCGTGCCGCTCGGGAGCCGATAAGTCTGTCGTTGACACGGTCCCAGGTGATTCGCGGCTCCAGTTCCGCCGCAATGTCTGACGGATACTTGCCTGACAGCATTGCCAGCACTTCGTCGAAGGCGCTCCGCGTCAGTTGGTGGTACGGATAGGCTCGCCGCACGAGCTTGAACAGGTCTTCGCTTCGCCAGTCGTCCACCGAGACCGCCGCAACGACCACCTGCGCCAGCACATCGAGCGCGTTCTGCACCACGTGGGTCGGTTCGACATCACCCGCCCGCATTGCCGCGACGATTGCCGCGATCTCCACCGCATCGTCGCGAAAAGTCGGCACCAGGATTCCGCGGCTGGGGACGCCAAGAGTGTGACCGGCACGCCCGATTCGCTGTAGCGCTGACGCTACGCGTTTCGGCGACTGAAGCTGAATCACTAGATCGACCGACCCGATGTCGATTCCCAGTTCGAGCGAGCTTGTCGTGACAAGCGCCCGCAACGAGCCTGCCTTCAGGCGTTCCTCCAGAGCGAACCTCCGCTCCCTCGCCAGGGACCCGTGATACGGGAGCGCAATTTCCTCTTCCGCCAGAGTGTTGACGCGCGCGGCGATTCTCTCCGCCTGGGCACGGTTGTTCACGAAGACGAGTGTTGTGTTGGACGCCTGAATGTGTCGCAGAACTAGGGGCGCCACGGCAGGCCAAATGCTCCCACCGATATTTCCGAGGTCGGCGACTGGCGATTCCACGGAGATCACCATCTCCTTCGTCATCCCGCAATCGACGATTGTGACCGCCCTGAACGTGGACGTGCCCGGCTTGATCTCTTCGCAACCACCCAGGAAGCGCGCGACTTCCTCGAGAGGTTTCTGCGTCGCCGAAAGGCCGATTCGCTGCGGGGATCGCTCGACCAGCGCCTCGAGTCTTTCCAGCGTCAACGCCAGATGCGCTCCACGCTTTGTACCGGCGATCGCGTGGATTTCGTCGACGATCACCGCGCGCACGCCACTGAACATTCCGCGACCCTTCAGCGTCGTCAGCATGATGTTCAGCGACTCCGGCGTCGTGATCAGAATATGCGGCGATTTTCTGAGCATCCTGGCCCGGGCCGATGCAGGAGTATCACCAGTCCGGACTGCTACTCGAATCTCCGGAAGCTCCTTTCCCGCCGCGGTAAATCTTTCGCGAAGGTCAGCGAGCGGCCGGTCGAGATTTCTCTGAATGTCGTTGTTCAGAGCTTTGAGGGGCGAGATGTAAAGCAGGTGGACCGCGTTCGGCAGCGGCTCCCTGATTCCACGAATGATCAGCTCATTCAGCTCCCATAGAAATGCGGCGAGAGTTTTTCCCGTTCCGGTAGGAGCGAGGATAAGCGTGTGGGACCCGCTTGCGATCGCCGGCCATCCCTTGCGTTGTGGATCACTCGGCTTCCCGAATGACTCCTCGAACCATTGGCGGACAAGAGGGTGGAAGCTCGCGAGCATGGAGTTACTACCCCTCACATCGCGGGCCACCGGATGGTCCTTCGCCGGGCGCTTAGAGCAGGCGGCGCAGCTTCTGCGCTCCCCACTCGAGAATCTTGCCCGAGAGTGGTCGCTTCCTGAATTCCTCCAGCTTTATCTCCTTGCACCACTTGATGTCGTCCATGAAGATCGAGTCCATCTGCGCGCCGATTCGGCGGTCAAGAGCTACCAGATTCGACTCGTTGTTGAACGATAGCGAGCGATTGTCGAAATTCATCGATCCGACGTACGACCACATGCCGTCCACCACCATGCTCTTGACGTGCATCATCGTCGGCAGATACTCGTAGACCTTCACGCCCCCCTCCAGAAGCTTCTCGTAATAGGTCCGCCCCGCATACCATGTCGTCTTGACGTCGGTCTTGTCGCTGACGGTTATCACCCGGACATCGACTCCTCTCCGGGCGGCTGCAAGCAGCAGCTGCAGAAAGTTCTCGCCGGGCACGAAGTAGGAATTGCTTATGTACAGCGTTTTCCTCGCACCCGCGATCGATAGCGCGAAAAAACGCTCGGCCGGAGTGCTTCCAGTGGTTGGAATGCTGTACATCAGGCCCGCCTGCGTGTCCCCTATGTCGGCGAACGAGCTTTTCGGGAAGAACATGTCCCCTGTCAGAAGCTCGCCGGTAGCCTCCGCCCACGCCGAGGCGAATGCGGCCTGCAGGGCGCCCACCGTCATGCCCTCGAACCGGGCGTTGCTCTCCCGCCACTGATCATCGTGATGTCCGTCACCCAGCCAGTAGTCCGCGAGCCCGAATCCGCCGGTGTACCCGACCCTGCCATCGACAACCACCACCCGAACGTGTGATCGCTGCGCCGCTTTCTGCAGTGTGTACCACCGAAGAGGCCTCAGCCAGACAACTTCGACACCGGCGTTCTTGAGATTCTGAATCCAGTCTTTTTTCAGCGGTTGCGAGCCAAAAGCATCCAGCAGCAGCAGTACCCGCACCTTGTTCTTGGCACGGTCTATCAGATACTTCGCCAGGCTATCCGCAACCTTGCCGGGTTGCGAGTAGTACATCTGCACCGTAATAGTGCGTTTCGCGGAAGCCAGGTCCTCCCACAGCAGCGGATAAGTCCCGTCTCCGTTGAGCAGAATCTCGACTTTGTTGCCTGGATCCAGGTGGGTTCCCGTGAACAGCTCCATGCTGCGCGCAAAAAGGGGATCCTCAATGCTCGGCGGTCCGTCCTCGTCCCCTTCGGCGATCACGCTCTTGACCGGAGTGTCGTGGGTGATCGACAGGATGCCGATCAGCATCAGCACGAGCGCGAACAGGATGAGCGCCGCGATTGCGGTGTACTTGATCAGTGTCATATTCTCCCTGGATGACTTTCGTGGCCCGTCGGCGTATCACGACGCGTGCTATCGTCCTCGACCGGTCGCTCGAATCGCTCCCGATCTTTCGGCTCAGCGACTCCGCCGAGGATACGGCAATTTCCTTCTCTCCCGAGAGCGGCGGACGCTGGCGTGTTCTGCCGAGCCCCGGCGACCGCTTGCCCGGCACCTTCGATCAGGATGTCTACATAGAGCTCCTGCACCGCTATCACGAAGCAGGAGCTCCTGAAGATGGCGTCATCACCTTCACGCTCCACGCCTTTCTCCGTTCGATAGGCCGGCGTGTCGACGGCAGAACGTACGAGCAACTCCGCTCCGCGCTCACGAGACTCGAGCGTACCATCCTCGAGTCAAGCGGAGTGTACATTGCCGCAAGGGAGGGACAGCCGCTAGAAGGACGGTTTACCATTCTGTCTTCAGTCTCCATCGCTCGGCGGAGAATAGCCGAGCGTGAACAGTTCACACTTTTCCCGGTCCTGACCGCGTCCGAACCCGGCGATGCCCGCGTCACCATCGGTCCCGCAATCCGTTCGAACATCGCAGCCGGACATACCGTCACCCTCTCCGCAATCCACTACCTGTCCCTCACCAATCCGGTCGCGAGACGACTATATCGACTGCTCGAGGTGGCCAGGGAAGAAGGCATGGTTACCTGGAGAGTGCCGCTCGCTTTGCTCGCCGAGCAGCTGCCTTTGACTCAGCGCTATCCTTCCCATTTGCAACGAGTGCTCCAACCCGCTCACGAGATGCTGTTGGCCGCCGGACTCTTGCGCGACGCTACCTTTCGGCAGGTTAACCGTGACTGGCTCGTCGACTACGTCCTGGCCTCGCGGGCAGCCTGAGCCCCTTATGTTCCGATGGTGCCGTTTGTGCGTCCTCTGGGAACACTGACCACCCTGGGGCATATCAATTACGTTACCGCCCTCACTACTCAATTACACCGTATGTCACGATCCAGAAAAAGCATACTCGCTGGCCTGGCGCTGATCCCGCTGCTGGCCGGGGGTTTTGTATTTCAGCAGCGCGCGAGCCAGCAGGGCGCTCGCCTTCTCGACCAGGTCCTGAACATCGTCTCCACCCGCTTCGTCGACACCGTCGATCAGGCGACCCTTTACGAAAAGGCTGCCCGCGGACTCGTTCACGAGCTGAACGATCCGTACAGCGTCCTCCTGTCCCCGAAGGAGCTTTCCACCTTCAACGCGCAGACCAATGGTCGCTATGCCGGCATCGGAATGGAGATCGCGGAAACCCAAGGCTTCATCACTGTCCAGCGTGTCTTCCCGCACACCCCAGCCGAGCAGGCCGGCGTCCAGGAAGGCGATCGGATCAACTTTATCGATACTACCAACATCCGCGGCTGGACCGTTTCCCAAACGTCGGATGCGCTGAAGGGAAATCCCGGCAGCAGAGTACTCGTCAAGTTCTCCCGTCCCGGCGTCCCCGAGCTAATTCCCATCACCTTCACCCGCGCCGTCATCAACATTCCGGCGGTTCCCTACGCCATCATGCTCGACGGCAAGGTCGGATACGTGCCGCTTCTCCAGTTCAATGAGAGCGCGCGAGATGAGCTCGAAAACTCGATTACGCGACTGTCGCGGGAGGGCGCGCGAGGGATCGTCATCGACCTGCGTGGCAACCCCGGTGGCATCCTCGATCAGTCGCTCAGTGTCAGCAATCTCTTCCTCAAGAAAGGGCAACAGATCTCCAGCATTCGCGCCCGCAACGGCGAGAACCAGACGTTCGTTGCCAGCGACGATCCCATCGCCCCGACCATCCCGCTGGTGCTCCTCACCGATGGAAGAAGCGCCTCCGCCTCTGAAATCGTAGCCGGTGCGCTTCAGGATCACGACCGTGCACTCATCGTCGGCACGACTTCGTTCGGGAAAGGACTCGTTCAATCGGTATTTCCCCTCGACGGCGGCTATGCCCTCAAAATGACGACGGCGAAGTGGTATACACCGAACGGACGATCGATCCAGAAAGACCGCAAGCTTCTCCCCAGTGGCGAGTTCGTGGAAGTGATGCCCGATTCTCTCGAAACGGATTCGGTCCGCCGCTCACGCCCTGCATTTCGCTCCGATGCCGGGCGGGTCGTCTATGGCGGCGGAGCCATCACTCCCGATATCATCGTGCGACCCGACACCCTGACAACTGCGGAGCAGAAGGTTTTCAACGCGTTCGCTCCAAAGACCGCGGATGTCAGAATTGCCCTCATGGATTACTCGCTCCAGCTGAAAAAGACGGTTCGACCAGATTTTACTGTGCCGCCGACCTGGCGTGAGGAATTCTATCGCCGGCTTCAGGCCAAGGGCGTCACCCTCGATCACGCGCAGTACGAGCAGGCAGGCGCCGA
Source organism: Gemmatimonadota bacterium (assembly GCA_030774675.1). Lineage (GTDB taxonomy): Bacteria > Gemmatimonadota > Gemmatimonadetes > Gemmatimonadales > Gemmatimonadaceae > UBA4720. The sequence goes on from JALYKQ010000139.1 coordinate 12,208, forward strand.
AATCGACCGCCTTCTTGGCAACACCGTTGCACGGCTGGCGTTCGGTGACTCTACCGCGAAGCGGCGGAGCGTCAGCGACGACAATCAACTGACGCACGCCCTACAGGTCCTGAAGCAAAGCGCGTCACAGAAAGATCTCTTCATCATCGCCCAGCGCGAGCAACCCAGCCCTTCCACCACCGCTCGGCGATAATCGACGATAGGCGCAATGAAAAGCTTCGGCGGCTTTGTCCGCCGAAGCTTTTTCGTTTCCCTAGGGCCATTGATGCTTGTTCGAGTAGTTCCTGCCAAATACCTGCTTCAACACAGGTCGGGGGTCGGTAGTCCTCACGATCGCATCGATCCTTTCGCCCACCATGATTGGACGGGTGAATTGGAGATACCGGCGATAGCTGTGACAGAAGCAGAGCGGACCTTTGCGGGTGAGGTCGCCAAGCAGTATGTCCGGCTCCCCTGCAATCGTCATGGCGTAGAAGAAGTTGAGCGTCCGCGGCTTCGGCAGATCGCTTTGTTTGACGTTTCGGGGCATCCCGCCGTGCTTCCCCCATTGAATATCGATCGCGACCTGCGACTTAGGCCACCCGGCATGAAGGATCTGACCGTGCCAGTAGGTCCAGACTTCGATAGGGACGTAAGTCGAATCATAGCCTACCCATAGCAACTCTTCGTCGGTCGGAACTGTAAACGGAATCCATGACCCGTGAACATCGTCCCGCCACAACAGGTGGTACGCGATAACCCGCCTGGTGGGGTGGAGGACGGCCACCACACGCTCCAGCGGGAACGATTCATCCCGTTGTAGGTATAAGACCGGTGCCAGGCGCCGTGCCAGGATGGCCCCACTGTCTGTTGGGGCAAGGGCGTCGGACAGATTAGCCGGTCGGAGCGGAATATGAGCACGTGGGCCGCAGGCTATAACGATTGCCAGTGTGAACCCGATGCAGATTCGCTCACGAATCTCGATGGCTCTTCTCCTCAATGGATAGCCGTCAACTGTCACCCTATGCGACGCCAACCGGGCAGCGCCGCCTTGAAGCAACTGGAGAGCTCATGCGCAAGCCACGTCCGAATGCGTACAACCCTGCTCAGGCCCTTTTCCTCATCAGCAACGACCGTCACGGGTCGCCACTGAGCTGCCCCTCATGCTCCGGCTCAATCGAGCGTGATCCCCGGCAGGTACCTCCGCCGCCCTACACTCACGTGACCCTCCGCTGCCAGAGTTGCGGAAGATCGGCACACTACGTGGCCGGAGCGGCGTAGAAGCGCAACCTGTTGCACAAAACTTGCCCTCCTCTGCCCAGCCGGATTGAGAAACGCTTCACAGGGAGAAATCCGGCGGGGCACGGTGCCTTTCTCACCGGCGCTCCGATCGTAACGGCTTTACAGATTGCCCTGCGGAGAGAGGAATAGCTAAATGGCACGCATCACTGGTACGGTCAAATGGTTCAACGACGCCAAGGGATTTGGCTTCATATCGCGCGAGGGAGGCCCCGATGTCTTCGTGCATTTTAGCGCGATAGGTGGATCCGGTTTCAAGTCTCTCGCCGAGGGCGATAAGGTCGAATTCGAGGTTGTTCAAGGCCAGAAAGGACCACAGGCTGCGGATGTGACGAAAGTTACCTGAACGATTAGAGGCCCGTGCAAAAAGCCCCGCTTAACGGGGCTTTTTTGCTTCGCGGGGCATCACAAAACTGGTTTTCCACAGGCGGCATTTGATTTGCTTCCATGCACACAATCGATTGCTCACTCGAATCGGGGGATGCACCGATGGCTGCAATCTGGAAAGGGTCACTGACATTCGGCCTCGTCAACATTCCCGTGGAGCTTAAGACGGCTGTGCGCGCCGATCATATCAGCTTCCGGCTGCTTCACAAGGAAGATCTGTCACCGATAAAGTACGAGCGGGTTTGCCAGGCGGAAGGTGAGCCGGTGCCGTGGAACGAGATAGTGAAAGGCTACGAGTACGAGAAGGGGAAATTCGTGATCGTCACCGAAGAAGATTTCAAGGCGGCCGCGCTCGAGCAATCGAAGACAATCGACATTCTCGATTTCGTGAAGGAAGATGAAATCGATCCCCGCTACTTCGAAACGCCCTACTATCTTGTTCCATCGAAGGGCGGCGAGAAGGCCTATGCATTGCTCCGCGAAGCTATTCGCCAGACGGGTTCGGTCGGAATCGGCAAAATCATAATTCGCCAGACCCAGCACCTCGCGGGTGTGAAAGTCGTCGGAGATGCGCTCGTGCTCGAGATCATGAGATTCGCCAACGAGCTTGTAGACGCAAACGAATTCAACTTTCCGAGCCGCGAAGCCGTTCGGCCCCAGGAGCTGCAGATGGCGGAACAACTTGTCGCAAATCTGGCGGAGCCATTCGATGCTACGCGCTACACCGACGAGTATCGCGCGAATCTGATGAGAGTCATCAAGGCCAAGATGAAGGGGAAGAAGGTCAAGCTCGAAGAGCCCGAAGGAGAGGCTCCGGACAGAGACGTGTTAGACCTCATGTCTCGTCTTCGCGCCAGTCTCGAGGAAGGAAGCACCAAAAAGGGAGCGGTGCGCGCGAAGACGAAGGCAGTGGCGGCCGGCCGCAAGCCAGCGAAGGCGAAGAAGAGAGAGACAGCCTAAAACGCGTCCATGGCCGTAACAACGAGCGGAGGTTCGAAGCGCAGCGCTCGCTCGCAACTCGCCGAGTATCGACGAAAGCGCGATTTCACGCGAACAGAAGAGCCATCGGGAGAGAAGGCTTCCGCCTCGACGCGCCCAAGTCGGTTGCGTTTCGTAATTCAGAAGCACGCCGCCAGTCACCTTCATTTTGATCTCCGCCTGGAGCTGGACGGCGTGATGAAGAGCTGGGCCGTTCCAAAGGGTCCAAGCCTCGACCCGTCCGTGAAGAGACTCGCGATGCAGGTCGAAGATCACCCCATTGATTACAACACCTTCGAGGGCACCATTCCGAAAGGCGAGTATGGCGGCGGGACAGTGATGTTGTGGGATCGAGGTACCTACTCTTCTGATACAGCTGCCTCCCCCGAGGAAGAGGAAAATGCGATCCGTGAGGGATTGAAGCGGGGAGATCTGAAAATCACCTTCCACGGCGAGAGGTTTCAGGGCTCATTCGCGCTTATTCGCATGAAATTCGCGCGCGATTCGTCATCCTCTTCCAGGCCGCAGTGGCTTCTCATCAAGCACCGCGATCAATTCGCGACTGAGGACGATGTTGTCGCGGCCAACATGATTTCTGTCGACTCGGGCCGTACCATGGAAGAGATCGCGTCGGGCAAGAGTCGCGTCTGGAAAAGCAATCGCGAGCCGAAAAGGAAGTCCGCAGCACGCGCAATGACCGTGACCACACCGGAGCCTGCCTCATACGCGAAAGTCGTCTCGACATCGGCAGCGAGGCTCCCTACGACGCCGCTCGAGCCCATGTACGCGAGCGTCGGCAGCGAAATCCCGGGAGAAGGCTGGACCTTCGAGCCGAAATATGACGGCATCCGCGTCCTTGCTTTCGCGACATCGACCGATGTGAAGCTCATGACCAGGAACGGAAAGGACAAAGCACAGCAATTCCCGGAAATCGTAGCCTCACTCAAGAAGCTCGCGGCACAGACCAGACGCTCGCTCGTGCTCGATGGCGAAATCGTCGCGCTCAACGACGGAGAGCCGGCACGGTTTCAGGAGCTTCAGGGTCGTATGCACGTCAAGGAATCCACCATGATCGCGCGCCACTCATCCTCGGCCCCGGCCGCGCTCATCCTGTTCGACATCCTGATGGATGGTGATGACGTGCTGATCAAGGAGTCGTGGGCCGAGAGGCGAGCCAGCCTGCTCAAGCGCGTCAGCAAACGCGTTACCAGTCAGCTTCGTGTAACCGAATCCATTGAGGGTGATGGAAAGAAAATGCTGGAAAAGGCTCGTCATCAGGGCTGGGAAGGCATCATCGCGAAGCGTATCGATTCCCGTTATGAGCCGGGGAATCGCTCGCGTGCTTGGCTCAAGCTCAAGATCGAATTCCGTCAGGAATTCGTTGTCGGAGGGTACACCGAGCCGCGTAATAGCCGCGAACACATCGGCGCACTCCTCCTCGGTTATTTCGACAAGGATCGCTTCATTTACGTCGGCCATACGGGTGGCGGGTTTACCCGGCAGGGATTGCAAAAGATGTATCTCCAGCTCAAGCCCCTCGAAAGAAAGAGTTCGCCGTTCCAAGAGACGCCCAAGACCAATGAGAGAGCCCATTGGGTGAAGGCCGAAATCATCGTTGAGGTCAAATTCAACGAGTGGACCACGGGCCGTCGCCTGCGCCAGCCGATTTTCCTGGGCGTCCGCGACGACAAGGATCCACGAGAAGTAGGGCTGGAGCCGGCGAGCGTTCAGAAGAAGGCGGTTCAGGCAGGCACTATTACGAAGCGGCAGACCCGGGTCAGCATTGCCGCCCGCGCCAAAGGGGCAACAAAAACGTCCCGCGCCAGAACCACGCGCCGGGCGCCGGTGCCTGGGAGGGTCAGAGAAAAGTTCGACTCGTCATCACTGCTGGAGCAGTTGACGGCCATTGAAAAAAAAGGCGGAGAAGGTGTTCTCGACCTTGGCCCTGGAAACACGCTCAAGGTCTCGAACCTCGATAAGGTCTTTTTTCCGAAGGAGAAGTACACCAAGGGCGACGTGATGCGCTTCTACGCTCGCATCGCGGATTTCGTCCTTCCGACTATCAAGGACCGTCCACTCGTCCTCAAACGGTTCCCCAACGGGATCGACGGCGAAAGCTTCTACCAGCAGAAGGCCTCAGAGACAACCCCACCTGGTGTCCGCGTCGAGATGATACAAACCGATGGGGGTGAGAATCAATCGCGAATCATAGGCGGCGACGTCCTCACACTCCTTTACACGATCCAGCTCGGCGCAATCTCCGTCGATCCGTGGCATTCCCGAGTTCAGTCCCTGGAGTACGCTGACTATACGATCATAGATCTGGACCCGGGGCCAAGAGCGAACTTTGCGCGGGTGATCCAGGTCGCTCGTTGGGCCAAGGAAGTGATCGATGGCTTCGGACTTCATGCCACCACCAAGACTTCGGGCTCGACGGGGTTGCATATCTATCTACCGCTGCCCCCCAAAACGCCGAACGAAGCTGCGACGTTGGTGGCCCAAATGATCGCGACCAAAGTCGCGGACGCGCATCCGAAGGAAGCGACAATCGAGCGTTTCGTAAAGGCGCGCGGAGCAGCAACGGTGTACGTCGACTACCTGCAGAACATCCAGGGCAAGACTGTAGCAGGACCCTACTGCGCCAGGGCAAAGCCTGGAGCGACCGTTTCAACGCCACTTGAGTGGAGCGAGCTCACCGACGATCTCGACCCACGCGATTTTCATCTCGGAAATGCCGCCGACCGTTTTGAAGGAATTGGAGATATCTGGAACGAAGCGATGAGGAAGAAGAACTCGCTTCGGGCGCTCGTCTAGGGCGGGCTAGCGTCCGCCGTTGCTCACTTTGCGGAGAGGCAGCTCGATTTGTCCGCCTTCGACTTCGCCCTGCTTGGAAGCGTCACCGAAGATCGGATCGGTCGACTCGTCAACCATGTGCGTGAGCTTGTAATAAAAATGGAGCGCGTGAATCGGCGCCATGAAGCTGCGGTTGCCCGCCCTCGAGATAGCAATAGCCTCTTCCCGTACCCGGCGAGGAAGATCGCGCGCCGCCGGAAGTGCAAGAAGCCGCTGTATTTCTGCGGTGTCTCGTGCGAGTAGAGCTGCGCACAAACTATCCAGAAAAGCGAGCATACTGCTGGGCCCCCTTTGAGCTTGTGGAACCTTATGTACACATTGCAACTAATACACCTCAGGCGCAAGAGGTTCCTGGACTCAACCCGGTTGGTGCCAGCCTGTTACCCGACCTTCAGGGATATAGAAAATCGAACCTTACACCCCTGTGGGGCCTACGCCTTTTCTTCGGTGCGTAACGAAAAAGCTGGGCCGGTCTGCCTCTACCTTCGCTGCGCCATTCGTCCGTAGATTCGACGAGCCAGGCGCCCTGGAGGGCACGGCGGAAACTGGCTTTGTGCAAGCGTTTGCCCAGCAGCAACTCATACATCCGTTGTAGCTCGCTCAGGGTGAACGTCGTGGGCAGAAGGCGGAAGGCTATAGGGGCCTGATCGAGCCTGCTCTGGATGGTCCTGGTGGCAGCGTCGACCATCGCGCGCTGCCTCGGAGACAAAGACGGAAGGTCCCCCACAGGGAGCCAGGCATAGCCCGCCCGGGTTGATGCGGTCTTATGGGGGACGAGAGCCACGTAGGCAACTGACGCATCCGCGTCGCTCGGATGTCGCTTCCCATCAGCAAATGCGCCGATCTGCTCCATCCATATTGGAGACTCGCCGATCGCTTCCTGAGCGACCCGAGCGGCCGCGACGTCCAGGACTTCACCCGTTTGCGGGACTCGCCACGGAAGAGACCACCGTTCCCGTTCCGTCGAGTTGCGGGAGAACAGAGCTCCCAGCTCGTTTCCCATCGCCGTAACAAGAACGACGTCGACGGTGTACGCCGCGGATTTGGGGGAGCGGTCACGCATCGTGGATGCGAATTAGTCACTTTCTGAGACTAAAGTCAAGGCCGCAGCCGGCATTTTTCTTTGGAGAGACGGCTTACGCTTGTCGCGTAATGTCTCTAGGCAGGTGATTACTGATATAGGAAAGTACTGCGCGATCGTCAACAGACAATTTTTTTTTGAAACACTTTTTGTTTCGCTCCCGCCGTTGCTTCAGCAGAAGGTTGGCTCAGCGCGATCGTCCCGCTCTTTCCTCTCCCGCGCCACGACTCGCGTATGGCGGTATGGTGATCGGTAGGTGCCCTGAGATTGCTGATGTTCCAAGCAGCGCGCGTGCGGCTGCCGTCTGAGAAACAGGAAAGCCACCCCACGCAACGAGATACGTACCCACCCACGGTAGCTGTTGTAGCAAGTAGGGATTGCCGAATGCAACAACGATTGGCTTTCGCCCGCGCTGAGCAAGGCTTTGCACGAAGCTGGTAAACGCTTGCGGCGCACTCGCGGTCAACGCGTCCCAGCTCTGCCCCACGTAAGAGCTCACGATCGTGACGTCGGCTGAATCAGCGGCAGCGATCAGTCTTGGGTAGTTCAGCGCGGCATCTTCAGTAGCGACGAACTCAGCACGCAGATTTGGCAGACCACTGCGCAGCTCGGCGTTGAACGCGTTACCGGCGGGAAGGTCGGCTCGACGCGCCAGGGTTATCGACAGCACCCGTGCGCCCGGCAAATTCAAGGGAACCTGCCGCAGTGAATCCTTCACCAGTGTGATCGATTTCTCTGCAACGAGTCGCGCGATCTGCACGTTGGAGCTGTCCCCGACCAGAAAGCGTAATGCACTGATGTCGACCAGCTTGCTCCGCGCGAGCCCCAGACTGCGCTTGGCCTGCAGCACCCTCCGCACCGAAGAGTCGAGGCGTGCCTCCGTGTATCGACCTTCTCCCACTCCAGCAACGACCGCATCAATAGTTTGTGATACGTCGAGCGGCTGAATCAACACATCAATACCAGCAGCAATCGCGCGCTTTACCGCTTCGCCCGCGCCGAACTGATCCAGAACCCCACGCATGTCCATCGCGTCCGAGATGATAATTCCCTTAAACCCCATCTCGCCGCGTAGCAGCCCGGTGAGAACCTTTGACGAAAGCGTGCCCGGTACGTTGGAGGAGTCGAGTGCCGGCATCGCACCGTGAAACGACATTATGGCTCCCACACCGCCGTTAACTGCTGCACGGAACGGTACGAGCTCCACCGTGTCCAGCCTGCTCCTGCTTACCGTCACGATCGGCAGCGCCAGGTGCGAGTTCACTCCGGTGTCGCCATGACCGGGAAAGTGTTTACCCGTCGCGATCATCCCGTGATTCTGCAACCCATGGATGAAAGCGACACCCATTCGCGCGGCGAGTTCTGGATCTTCCCCGTACGAGCGAGTGTTGATGACCGGGTTGTCGGGATTGTTGTTGACGTCCAGGACCGGTGCGTACGCGATGTGGATTCCGAGCGCGCGACCTTCAAGCGCGGTGAGGCGTCCCTGCTCGTAAGCAAGGGTAGTATCACGAGTTGCACCGATCGCCATCTCGGGTGGGAAGACGATCGCGCCACCGAGGTCTATTGCATTCGGCACGAAGTAACCACCCCGCGCGCGAAATCCGGCGCCCGCTTCGAGATCGGCACCGAACAAAAGGGGAACAGTGCTCATCGACTGAAGCGCGTTCAGCTTGGCAGCCACCTCCGTTGGTGATCCCACCGAGATGGTGAAGCCTCCGACCTTCTCTCGCTGGATGTACTGGGTAAGTCGCCGCCACTGGGGCGAATCCCCGGATGCATAATCCCCGAGGACACTCGGCCACACGATTTGCGCGGCTTTCTCGCGCAGAGTGAGCGAAGCCAGTGTGGAATCGGTCCAGCGAGAGGAGGTTCCCGATCCAGGCTTGCCGGACTCAGCGGAACTCCCGCCTACGGTTTTGCAGCCTGCAGTAACGACGATGAGAGCTAATACCAGCAGTCGCTTGGGGTTCCGCATCATCAATGCGTGATCGTGCCCTTCTTGCTCGTGTCGACGTCGGCCGACACGCCCGTCTTGAACAGGAACGCTGACATGTTCTTCGTGAGGAACGATCGCGCTTGAGGATCCATCACGTTCAGTCCGTAGTGGTTGATCAGCATCGTCTGTTGCTTGAGCCAGTCGGCCCAGCACTGTACGCAAATCTCTTCCACAACGCGAGCCCCGATGGAGCCTGGAAAAGGGGGCTTTACGAATCCTGCGCGCGTCTGGCCGCAACGCGCACAGGTCACTGTCTCAGGCACGCGTGACGTTACCTGCGTGCGTACGAGATTTCAGCCAGGCCGAAGATCGAGAGAAGCCGGAGGTAGACCCAGCCGATGTCGAGCTCATACCACTTTGCCTTGAACTTGGCCGAGTGGGGATCGGCGTGATGATTGTTGTGGAGCTCCTCGCCGCCGAGCCAGATGGCGATCGGCGAGATGTTCCGGCTCTCGTCCTTGACGTTGAAATTTCGATAGCCCACTGCATGGCCGACTCCGTTGATGATTCCAGCCGCCCAGAACGGGATCCAGATCATCTGTACGCCCCAAACGAGCGGCCCGACGAAGAACCCAAATAGGTAAACATCGACCGCGAGCATGACGAGGATCCCAACCCAGTTCAGGGGCGACAGGAGATGGCGCTCGAGCCAATCGTTAGGGGTGCCCTTTCCGTACTTGTCAAGCACGCCTGGTTGGCGAACAGCTTTTCTATAGTAGAAGGCACCCTTGAGAACGATGTTCCGAAGTCCTTCCATCAGGGGGCTGTGTGGATCTCCCTCGCGGTCGGCAAATGCGTGATGCTTCCGATGACACGCGACCCACTCTTTCGTGACGATTGCCGTTGAAAGCCAAAGCCAGATCCTCATTGGCAGCGCGGCAAGGTAGTGAAGCTTCACTCCCCGGTGCGTCTGCGCGCGATGCAGGAACAGCGTCACGGACACGTTGGTGAGATGTCCAGCTACGATAACAAACAGTATCGGCTTCCACCAAGCCGTCGCCCAGCTTCCAAAGTCCGGCATTGCTTGCTCCGTTTATCTAAGTCCTTGTACGCATTCTAACTGGAGGGTCTCCTAAACCAAACGACCACATCACCTTCGCGTAACCGGCCCAGCCGGGTTTGCTACCGGAGGATTCCCCCACGTGTCGTTGGATGGGTTCCAGTCGGGAACCGAGGGGTCGGGCCAGAGGCGAACACCGGTAACGGCGCTTCTCACTGGAAGAACCGCATCAAAGCGGTTTCCCCGGGCCCAGATGTTCACCGGCAGCTGAAAATCCTCCGTCGTGCCATCCGCGTACGCGATACGCAATCGGACCGGAAAGGGCACTGAGCTATTCCGGCGGAGCGAAATCGTCGCGAACGTCTGACCCTCCGCGGTTCGCGTAGCCACGCTCTCAATTCCGATGTCGAGTACGTCAGTAGTGTAGAAGAAGCTCCGCCAGAACCATGAAAGGTCTTCGCCCGTCGAGTTCTCGATGCTGCGGAAGAAATCCCCCGGAGTTGGATGCCTGAAGGCCCAGGCCCTGATATACTCCCGGAATGCCACATCGAACATATCGGCGCCGATGACATGGTTGCGGAGGGTCAGCATCACCACTGCCGGTTTGCGATACCCGATCGCTCCGAGCGCCGACGGCTCAATGTTGTCGGGCGCAGTCATCAGCGGCGACTGCGTTCCCCGAGTCACCGCGTCACCCCAGTTTCTGAGGTAGGCGGGATAGGCGTTCTGACCCGGATAACGTGCCTCAGTGGCGAATGCGTTGAGATACGTGTTGAAGCCTTCATCCATCCACGCATAGCGACGCTCGTTGGACCCGACAATCATTGGAAACCACTCATGCCCGTGCTCGTGATTGATCGTCCCGAAGATCGACGCTGGATCATCAGTGCCGTAGTGAACCATCACGAACATTGGGTACTCCATACCCCCGACCGGTCCGGCGACGCTCGTCGCCTGTGGATACGGATACGGGAAGAAGAGCTGGGAGTACTGCCTGATGGTCCATTGAGTCTGCTCCGCAGCATGCTCCCAGGCCTTTCCGGCCTTGGGAAACTCGTAGTACGATTGGGCCACGATGCCATTCCAGCTGGTCGCGTCCCACCTGAAATCCGGCGCGCCCGCCCACGCAACATCGTGGACGTTGTGCGCGCGGAAATGCCAGGTCTTCGTTCCGGGTTTCGCCGCCGTATTTGCGGCCGCTGCTTCGCCGCGCGTGATGACCTGAATCGCATCGCTGCTCCGCGACGCGAGTGTCAGTCGCCGGCGTTGCTCGCCGGTAAGAACCTGCTCCGGATTCTGCAGCACACCGCTGCCAGCGACGACGTAGCCTGCCGGCAAGGTGACTGAATAGTCAAAGTCGCCGTATTCAAGGTAGAACTCCCCCTGACCTAGGTATGGATCGGTGTTCCAGCCGCGAACATCGTCGTAAACAGCCATTCGCGGGAACCATTGGGCAAGCTCAAACAGCGTACTGTCGCGTCCCATGCGATCCGATCCGTGCTCCGGAACTCTGAAAGAAAACCTGATCGAAATGGTCGTCTTCCCTCCCCCGGGAACGAGCGGAGATGGGAGGTCGAGCCGCACCATGGTGTCGTTGATCCGAGGCTGAACCGATGAGCCGTTTACTCGTACGTCCGCGAAAGTGTATCCGCCCTGAAACCCTCTGACCCCCCAGCGAGAGTCGGCAGGAAAGAGCGCCGAGCCCTTGCTGCCGCTGTGATAGAGATTCTGATCAGCTTGAATCCAGACGTAGCGGAGTGTGTCCGGAGAATTATTCGTGTACCTGATCTGAACTGACCCCGCCAGCTCCGTCGTGCCCGTGTCGAGGGTCGCAGTGATCGTATAGTCCGCGCGTTGCTGCCAGTAATCCGGTCCGGGAGCACCATTTGATGAGCGGTACCGGTTGGGGCCGGGCCAGTCGATTCGGTTAGTCGTCGCGAATGGATCGTCGCGCTGACTGTCAAAGGCAGCACGCGGCTGTCGGGCAACGGCGGACGAATCGGCGGATGGAGCGTCCATCTGGACGGGGGCAAGCACCACCGGCCGTTGCTGCGAACAAGCCGCGAGTGCCACTGCCAGAAGAGCGTATCGCTTCACGTTTGCGTGCCGTTTGCGGTGAGAAAGTTCGTAAGCTGTACGCGTGCAGCCCGCAACGTAAGGGCCACTATACCTGACACACACCTTGCGAGACTCGCGCGGCGCCCGTACCGTCTCCGCAATGAGTCGCACGAAAGCTTTGGAGTCGCTTGTCGAAGGACGCGCAACAGCTCAGGGCACGCGTCGATTTCGAAAGCGGTTCGCCGATGCTCAGCCGGACCGCTTCTATCGTCCGCTCGCCGATGGCGCTCTCGTCTCCTCGCTTGGACTGGGTACCTACCTGGGAGAATGTGAGGACGCCGAAGACGCGCGGTACACCGCCACGGTAATCGCTGCCCTCGGGAAAGGCGTGAACATCCTCGATACTGCGATCAACTACCGATGTCAACGTTCCGAACGTGCAATCGGAGAGGCGTTGCGTACCGTGATTGCGAGCGGCAAAATAACGCGCGAGGAATTTGTGGTTTGCACGAAAGGCGGATACATACCGCTCGAGCGGACGCCACCCGCCACCAAGGAGGGCTACCGCGGGTTCCTCCATAGCGAGTATTACGGCCCAGGCGTCATGGGTCCCGATGATGTCATTTCGGGAGGACACTGTTTGGCTCCGCGTTATCTGGATGATCAGATCGAGCGAAGCAGGAGGAACCTCGGTCTCTCCTTCATCGACATCTATTACATCCACAGTCCGGAGCAGCAACTCGACGTCCTGCCTCGTCCGGAATTCCTGAATGTGATGCGTGCGGCATTCTCGGCGCTCGAGAAGCAGGTCGAGCGCGGTGCGATTGGGAATTACGGCTGTGCCACCTGGAACGGCTTTCGAGTCCTTCCCGAGGCTCGAAACCATCTGAGCCTCCAAGAGCTCGTCACTGTAGCGCGCGAGGTCGGAGGCGGAGCACATCATTTCAAGGTCGTCCAGCTTCCGGTCAATCTCGCCATGACCGAGGCGGTCCGGGTGCCGACACAGACAGTTGGAGCCGATCGGGTGCCGCTGCTCGAAGCCGCTCATCGTCTTGGCATCTCGGTCGTCGGCAGTGCGACCCTCATGCAGTCCCAACTGACCCAATCACTGCCAAAGCAACTGCATTCCACCTTCCCCGGTTTCAGCTCCGATGCTCGGCGTGCGATAGCGTTTGCCCAATCCCTCCCAGTGGCGGCCGCGCTCGTCGGCATGAAGTCTGTATCGCACCTGGAAGAGAATCTCGAGTGTCCACAGATCCGTTAGCTCAACAAGTGAGCCTGCCCGTCCATCATCGACCGGAGGGGGGATTCAGGAATCCGTGGCCCTCGGTCCAGAACCATGGATTTCTGGATTTCCTCAAGTGGTCGCTGGTTGAAAGACGGCGAAATCCCTGTCGTCCCGACCCGAATCCGAGTGTTTTTGTCAGAGTCCCTCCACAATTCATCGTTCCACGTGCCGAACCAAGGATGTTTACCCTTACATGGGTAGGGCATACGAGCTTTCTGGTTCAGATGGCGGGTCTCAACGTTTTGATCGATCCTGTCTGGAGTGAGCGCGCCTCACCGTTGCAGTTCGTCGGCCCCCGACGCTGGGTTCCCCCCGGAATCGAATTCGATCGATTACCGCCGGTCGACGCGGTCATTCTTTCTCACGACCATTACGATCACCTGGACGCTACCACCATAACTCGCCTCGTCGAACGATACCCAGCCGCGGTCTGGTACTCGCCACTGGGGATCGCTGATTTCCTCCGTCATCGTGGCGCTCGCGACGTGGTTGAAAAAGACTGGTGGGATGACGCCAGCATCGCGAGCCTCCGTCTGAGCTGCGTTCCGGCCCAACATTTCTCGGGCAGGACCCTTGGAAACCGGAACGGCACTCTTTGGTGCGGGTGGGTATTACGTGCCCCCGATCGGACGGTGCTCTTCGCGGGAGATACCGGACTCCACCCAGAATTCAGCTCCATTGCCGCGCGATGCGGCCCTATCGATGTCGCCATTCTGCCGATCGGAGCGTACGAGCCACGCTGGTTCATGGGTCCCGTTCACATGAATCCCGAAGATTGCTTGAAGGCAGTGGCGCAGCTTAAAACTGCACCGAATGGCAAGAGGCTGATCGTGGCAGCAGCGCACTGGGGGACGTTCAAGCTTACCGACGAACCGATGGACGAGCCCCCGGCACGGATGCGCGACGAGTGGCGGACATCCGGACTCGACAATGAAGACCTCTGGATCATGCGACACGGCGAAACGCGCAGACTCGGATGATCACGCGATTGCGATGCCGCAATAAGTAAAGCATCGTCCGGTGTCTCTTGGCGTTGTTGTGCGCGAATCTTGCTATCCGTTCTACGAACCCTCCTACACGGAGCCTTCCCATGGCTGCAGCCAAGAAGTCCAGTAGATCGAGAAGTGGCAGAAAGAGGTCGCGGTCCGGATCCTCCGGACGCAAGACTGGGGGCGCACGAAAGCGGTCGAGCAGAAAACGCGCGAGCAGTGCCCGTAAGTCGACTGGAAGGAAGTCATCTCGGCGCGGCGCCCGGAAATCGTCCGCCAGACGCAAGGGCGGTGGACGGAAGTCTTCTTCCCGGAAATCGAGTAGTCGCAAAACTGGCGGACGCAAAAAGAGCGCAGCCCGTCGTCGGCGGCAGTCGCCCGTAGCTCGGGTGAAGCGCGTTGCATCCGGCGTGGCGCAGCAGGCAGTCGGCCTCGCAGAACGCGGCGTTGACACCGTCACAGAGTTCGTCCAGGATCGGTTCTAGCTTCTGGGTCGTTCGGCAGCCGCTCTGTTCCTCATTGCGGCTGCCGAGCCGTTGTTACTGTGAGCCTCGAGCCATCGCTCGACCTCGCTGAATACTCGCTCGCGCCCGTAGTCGACGGTGATTATGTGCCCGGCACCCTCCGTCCAGACCAGTTTCTTTTCCGTGCTGGCGAGCGCGCTGAGGGCAAATTCCGCGACACTCGGCGGACACCGGGGATCTTGCCGCGACTGGATTATCAAGGTAGGCACACGGACATTCGGAAGCGCTTTTCTGGCGCGGCGCACAACACTCGACAGTTCGTGCAGCTGCCGCCCCGTCACGGCGCCGTAAGCCAGGTTCTTTTCACGCTCAATCGGATCGTGAATCGATCGCGGGCTCCTTGCGTTCACTTCTCCCGCCAATCGTCCCCATAGCCAGTGAGTTGCCGCCGCGAGCCGAAGCAGCTTTGGCATGCCGAGATACGGCGCTATCAGTATCAACGCAGGTATTCCGTGATCTTCGCCCGCTAGTAGCACAGAGAGTGCTCCGCCCATCGAAAGCCCGACTACCGAAACATCGTCGTGCCGGTCCAGCATTTCGACGTATGCATCCTTTGCTGCCGCGATCCAGTCCCTGGCTCGCGACTTCCCGAATGATTCCATGCTGCGTCCATGACCAGGGAGAAGCGGGGCTAGCACGCTGTATCCCGATTTTCTGAGCCGTCGGGCCAGGAGGCCGAGCGTCTGCGGAGTATCTCCAAAACCATGCAGGAGGAGAACTCCATGCGAGTCCTCCTCCTGCAGATCGATCGTTTCAGCCCCGGGCAGTATGTGGGCCGCGTTAGCCCCTTGCGTGTCGTTCATTCACGCTCAGGATGACGACAACTCTCTTGCCACCGGCACCATCGTATTCCTGTCGCCATTTGCACCGGGAGCGGAGGCAAGAGAGCCTGGCTCGATCAGAAATGTCATCCCTCTCCTTTCGGCAATTCCGGCCGAGACGAGACGACTTAGCGCCAGCGCGATCGACTCCCGAGTGGCCCCGACCATTTCGCAGAGGAGCCGGTGATGGCTGTTCTCCAGCTTGAGACGACCATCGGGAGCCGTGAAACTTCGGTCGGTGCTGAGGTGCGTCAGGGTCGAGACAAGGCGCTGGTCGACGTTGAGCGCGGCGAGCTCGTGCAGCTTCTCGAGGAGGTACGCTCGTTCCGACATTATTTGCGAGAGCAGCGGAATGATCTGCGCGGGGCGCTCCCGCACCAGCGCCCGGAACTGGGCGCCGCTGAGAAACATGGTTTTCGTTTCTTCCGATGCGCTTGCATCCGTGACGTAGTGGCTATTCGGAGCAAGTCCTTCACTACCGAAAGTCTGACCAGTCGTGGCGATCACGGGAACAAAGCCGCGCCCGACTTTGATCTTGTTGCGCAGGACGACGTGTCCCTCGAGAACGATGAAGACGCCATCCGCCACGGCGCCACGCTGATACAATTGAAATCCGGTAGGCCAGGTGGCTCGCGCGCCATAAGCACCTATGGGTGCTACTTCTTCCGGAGTGAGACGTGACCGTCGCACCCCCGCTCCCCCAGTCTTCATTTAATTCTCGTCATTTCTGCTCGTCGTGCAGAAGTGCATCGCAATGTCCGGGCCTGATCGAGCGTGTCGCGAATTCCTGTTTTCAATTTCTCTGCAGCAATCTCGTTGCCACTTGCAGCACCTGTGTTGCTGACTCAAAGCGCTTGGCGAGATCAGTGAGCTCTCGCTCAACGGTTGATTCATCTCCGAGACGGATCGCTTCGTTCACGGAGGGCAGCACCATCGTTGCATAGCCGTTGTTCTCGTCTGACGCGTAAACCAGGTTTCTGAACCAGGGCCGCGTGACCAACCCCTGGGGTCTTGTAAGCTGCCGTTCAACTCCGAGAAGAGCTGCGTTCACCTGCTTCGCGATCGTTGGTGATAGTCGGTCCGCCAGTGCGCGATCGCGCGCTCCGCTGAACGTCACTGCAGCGCTTTCCATTCTCCCGACAGCCGCACTCAGTACGGCACCGGACAATTTCCAGTGCTTGTCGGCAAGTGCCCGCTCGATTTGAGCGCTGAACCGCCGCATCGTCTGCGCGTATTCTACGTAGTCATACGGAAGAATCTCGGCGTTCGCAATGCGAAGCAGCACTGCCGTTCCAATCCGTGCATTGGCTGCATGAAACTCGAAGGTGGGATCGCCAAACTTCGACATCCAGTGGTACGAGTCGTACGCCGAGTGATAGACGCCGGCAGGTCCGCCAAAGCCCCAGTCCGCGATCGGAATGCCGAGATGATTGTAGAATCCTGCGAAATCGGATCCTCCACCCGGATCTCCCATCTGCGGCTCCAGCGTATCGGAAGCGAGATTTGCCCGCTTTCTCCAAACATCGTAAACACTGCCCTGTCTGCTTGGATCTGGAACCATCTTGGCAATGTCTCGTAGCAAGGCACGCAGCGAGGGCGATCCACCCGCTCCGAAATTCGGACCCTGCGCAACATCATCCTGATTCAAGTAGGCAACGGCACTCCGCGTCAGGCGCAGCGAGTCTTCTTCCACGAACTCCGTCGAGCCTATCAGGCCCCATTCTTCCGCATCCCAGGTTGCGAACACAATTGTGCGTTTTGGCCTTTTTCCGGCCTTCACTTGTTCCGAGATGGCGCGAGCTGCCTCCAGCACGCTCACAGTTCCACTTACGTTGTCTGCTGCGCCGGGGCCCCATGCGTCCCGGTGGCCACCAACGATCACTATCTCATCGGGAAACTCGCTGCCACGAATGGTTCCAAACGTGTCCCAGATCTGCTTGTAAGGATTCGTGGCTGCATCGGTTGTGACCTCAATCCTCACTTGGACAGGCCCTGGCCCAACGTGATATCGGAAGGGGAGACCGCCCTGCCACGGTTGGGGAATTGACCTTCCCGAGAGTGCCCGCAGCAGCTCAGTTGCGTTTCCATAGGAGACGGGGAGCACTGGAATGCGGGGAATATTCATCTCCCGCGGCGGGATCCGTTTCGTGTTCACAGTGCTGGGATAACCCGGTGTGCTCGGATCGCCGTTCGGGTTCATGACGCTGCCCCGCTGAATCCCGTGCGACGGTCGCATCGGTCCGGCCGGATAAACGTCACCGCGCACATAGCCATCGTCAGCTGGATCACTGTATATGATCAGGCCGAGCGCTCCATGCTTCTCCGCCTCGCGCGCTTTGATGCCGCGGTAGGATCGACCGTACCGCGCGATCGCGATTTTTCCCTTCACCGATACGCCCATTGAATCGAGCTGCGCGTAGTCTTCGATCAATCCATAGTTCACGTACACCACTTCGCTGCGCACATCTCCGGCGGCGCCATAACCGTTGAATGGCAGCACCTGGGGGTACGCGAAAGACGTCGTATCCTCGGGGATTCTGCCTTCCTGAAGATTCAGCTCGATTGGATCGGGGGTGATTCGCCACACGTGTGTGCTCTGCGGATGCGGCATCCATACACGGTACTCCCGCACCTCCGTCTCGAGCCCCCATGATTTCATCTTGTCAATCACGTAGTCGCGTGTCCGCGCCTGTGCGGGAGTTCCCGCCATGTGCGGCTGCAGCGAGAGGAATTTCGAATGCGCCGATGCGCTCGACGCCGAAGGACGCGTAATTGCGTCAGCCTCCGTTGCGCGTTCGTTGGCAGCCGATTGCGTCGAGTAGCCGGGAGTGGTCTGCGCCCGAGCTGGAGCTGCGAGCACAACGATGATCGAGAGTGCGAACTGTCTATTCATTCCCTTCGTTCCTCTTTTTATGTCGCTTGACAGGATCTTAGTCGTCGAGCTGCTCGAGCGCGGCGGCGATTGCAGCGCGAAGCCTCGCCTCACCTTCCGCTCCCGGGGTTACACCCCCCGCCAGCGAGTTGAACTTCGAGAGCATTTCGACTTCTATGAAGCTCGCCGGATCACGGACCCCGAGAGATTCGAGCGAGCGAACCGCCAGCCTGCGGAGCAGTGCCAGCGTTGAGCTGTCCAGCCCTTCGAGCGATCGTGGTCTCGGTATTGGCGTGCTCGACTTGCGCTCCCGCTTCCGCCGTGGCGCCTCAAGAAGCGATGATATCGATCCGAGTTTGACGACGAAGGACCCGGGCGAGTGTTCCTTCCATTCCCTGACTACCCCACGCCGTCGAAGAGACGGCAGCAACGCCAGAATCGCCTCTCTGACCGGCGAAACTCCATTGGGGCTCTGATTGCCGCGGCCTGTAATTACCAGAACGTCACCCGCTCTACTAACCTGGCGTTCTCGTAGCCACGCTTCCACGCGAAAGCGCGCGTCGGCCGCAGTCGGTAGGGATTCTCGCAGATTGAGAATGTTTTTCTGACCGAATGCGGCTTCGTCGAAAGCCTTCCAGACAGCATGAAGTGGAATCCTACCGGAGCGCACGGATTCTACTTACACTGCGCGGGCGCGCCTGCCGGAAGTCCGAACGCTGTCGTGACGGCGATCCTCCAGCCTTCGGGCGTCTTGATGAACAATCGCTCCGAGACTCCGCTCGAGGTGGTGTCCTTCTGGGTCACCGTATAGCAATACGTGCCGTAAACAACTCCTGGGGCAACGGAGTTCACACGAAGGTTGCGCGCAATGAGAGTGTCTGGCCACGTGGAATCTCGACGCGCACTCCAGCCCTCATACCCTAGCTCCAATCCCGCGGGCCCGTTGCGTGCGAGGGCCTGTGTGTGGAGATACGTCGCGAGGTAGCGCGCCCGATCACGTTTATGGATCGCGTCGATATTCTCTTCGAAAAGCCGACGCGCATCGACCGTGTCTTGTGCAATCGACACGGTCGATGACAGGCCCGTGTTGGATTGTGCAGGCATGCACGCGACGGATGCAATTACAAGCATAAGGAGCCGACCAGACGAGCATCTCGTCGATGCCATACAACCCTGCGGAAAATGTCCCCGAAATGTTAACTGGAGACGACGGGATTGGCGACTCCGACGCTTCTATTGGCTTATAATTTTCTCGAGGATGGAAGCACCTCGTGCCAGATCATCCCGATCCATTATCAGTGGAGGAAGAAGCCGCAGCGTGTGTTCCCCGGCGGTCAGCGCGAGAAGCCCTTCTTCCCACCCGCGCTTGACGATGTCGTTCGCAGAGTCCACGACGTCGAGGCCCCAGATGAAGCCAGTTCCGCGAATTGCCCGCACTTTCCCGGAGCGGCGAGCGATTGCATCAAGTTGCTCTCCAAGCCAGGCGCCATTTTCACGCACCGCTTTCAACAGCGCTGGATCAGATAGCCGATCGAAAACATGAGCGGCGACCGCAGCGACCAGAGGACCGCCTCCGAAGGTCGTGCCGTGATCTCCCGGCTTGATCGTGGCTCCGATTTCCTCCGACACCAGAACGGCTCCCATAGGCAAGCCACCCGCCAGAGGCTTGGCGAGGGTGAGCATGTCCGGCACGACCCCTGTGTTCTCGTACGCGAAAAGATGCCCTGTCCGGCCAAGGCCACACTGAATCTCATCAAAGATGAGAGCGATCTCGCGTTTTGCGGTCAGCCGTCGGAGGCCGTGGAGAAAGTCCGGGTCCAGAACGCGAACTCCTCCCTCACCCTGAATCGGCTCGACGATCACTGCCGCGACCGTCTCCTCATCGAGGGCGGTCTCGAGATCCGCAAGGTCTCGCTCGCAGATCGAAACCCCACCCGCCAGGGGTCGGAATGGCGCGCGGTAAGACGGACGGTCCGTCGCCGCCAGCGACGCGAACAGCCTGCCGTGGAAAGCCCCGCGAAGGGCTACAATCTCGACTTTTGCACCGGTACCAACTTGACGGGCCCATCGTCTCGCAAACTTGAAAGCGCCTTCGTTCGCCTCCGCTCCTGAGTTACAGAAGAAAACGCTGGATGCAAACGAGCGATCGGTGAGCTTCGTCGCCAGCGTCTCGCCGGCAGAAGTCCGGTAAAGGTTCGAGGTGTGAATCAACCCGGTACTCAATGCATCGGTGATGACCTTTGCTATGCCGGCATCACCGTAGCCAAGTGCGTTTACGGCGATCCCGCTGGCAAAGTCGAGATACCGCTTGCCTTCCGAATCTATGAGCTCTACTCCTTCGCCACTTACGAACTCCATCGGAGCACGCTTGTAGGTGGCGAGAAGAGGAATCACTTCCGGAGATGGCACCACCACGGCTTCCTCCTCGACTGGCAATGTTACTACGCTCATGAGACGACGCCCTGATATTGAGTGATGGAAGTGCCACGCTCATTGTCGACCAGCCCAGCCAGATCACAGATTCTTACCCGATCGACCCCCGCCAGAAGCGCGGCGTGCGCGGACTCCAGCTTCGCTGCCATGCCACCTGTTGCGGCGCCGCTAGTAACCAGCTGCCGCGCAGATTCGAGGGTGAGGACCGGGACCAGGTCGCCTCGAGCGCCTCGTACTCCTTCGACATCCGCGATCAGCAGCAGCTCATCGGCTTCGAGCGATGCGGCTATCGCAGCAGCGGCGTCATCACCGTTCACGTTGAGGGCGCCGCCCTTCCCGCTCGTCAAATCGTAGCCGACCGGAGAAACAACCGGCATGTAGCCGGCGTCAAGGAGCGTTCGCAGCAGCTGCACATTGATGGCAATAGGGCGGCCGGCGAATCCCAATGCGACTGGGTCGATCACTTCTGCGCCAATTAGAGCAGCATCCTCCCCCGACAGGCCGACAGCAGGAGCGCCCGCTGCGACCAGACCGTTCACAAGGCGTTTGTTCACCGTTCCTGAAAGCACCATTCGCAACAGATCGAGATCGCTGCGTGACGTGACACGACGGCCCCCTACGAACGCCGCTTCCTTGCCCAGCGAGCGCTGCATCGCGGAGATCTCATCCCCACCTCCATGCACGACACACACTCGGTTTGGCGACTCGTTCCAAGCCCGGCACAGCGCCTCGGCGAGACAAGGATCACCCTGGGCACGACCCCCGATCTTAACGACGCGCATTATACGGGCAGCCCTGCTTGCTCATTCAAGCCAAGCAGAAGGTTCGCGTTCTGCAGCGCCTGCCCCGACGCTCCCTTCATCAGGTTGTCTATCGCGGATATGATGATGAGAGTCGGCTGGCGCACGTTCGCGGCTTTTGTCACGCTCAAGCGTACCACGTTCCGTCGCACGACGTCACGCAGCGATGGTGGTTGATCGGTGATCTCGATGAATGGCTCGCCGCGATAGCATTCGCGCCAGAGCGCTGCTGGATCGTCAGCGAATTCGTTGACGGGCACGGTGATCGTCGCGAGAATCCCTCGAGCGACTGGAAGAAGGTGTGGCGTAAACAGGATGTCGTTGTCTCTGGCACCCAGCTCCTTCGCGACCGCTTGCATTTCGGCGAGATGCCTGTGCTCGTTTCCCACCGCGTAGGCTCGGAAATCCTCCGCAACTTCGGCAAATAGGAGATCGGGACGCGCAGAATAGCCCGCTCCGGTGACGCCGCTGGCGGCCGATACGTTGATGGTCGCGCCAGGGAGGACCCAGCCGGCCTTCAGCAGCGGCGCCAGCGCCACCAGAATCGCCGTCGGGTAGCAACCCGGGTTTGCAACGATCGCGGCACCGGGAATCTTCGCCCGCATTAGCTCGGTCAAACCGTAGGGGGCCTCACCTTCGCCCGCTCCTGGTCGGAAATCGGAGGACAGGTCGACGACGCGAGCACCGCTCGCCCTCGCACTGCCGACCCATTGGGCCGAAGCGCCGTGGGGCAGCGCCGTGAATACCACCTCCGCCCGGTTCAAGGGAGCATCTTCGGTGGCCACATACGTCACCTCGGACGCCCCAATGCGCACCCGCTGTCCGCGCTGCTCGTTGGCAGACGCGAACGCGAGCTCCAGCTTCGGGTGGCCTGCGATCAGCCCGCACAGCTCCCGACCCGCATAACCGCTGGCACCAAGCACTCCGACCGGAACTTTATGCATAGGGAATGCATAACATTACACTGTCCGCCAGTCAATGATCCGTGCTCGCTGCTCGCGCGCCACGCCTTCTGGTGCTAAACTCACAGTAAATGGCCAACAAGCGCGAACGGCACGACACGATCCTTGAGATCATCGACTCCCGGGTCGTGAGCAGCCAGGAGGATCTCCGAAAGCTCCTGCTCCAACGGGGATGGGATGTCACCCAGGCTACACTCTCCCGCGACCTGCGGGAGTTGCGTCTGGCTCGCGTGCCGACTCCGGAAGGTGCGAGATACGCCGTTACCGATGGAAGTATAGAAGAGAGTCGTGCCGCGCTTGACACGCTCCTGCCGCAGCTCTTTCTTCGCCTCGAGGGCGTGGGCGAGATGCTGGTATTGCGGACGGTGCCCGGGGGCGCTCAACCCATTGCTGCTGCGCTGGATGGCGAGGGCTGGTCAGATATCCTGGGTACAGTGGGGGGCGACGATACGATACTCATCATCTGCCGGTCGGTTGCAGCCCGGGATCGCGTTATGCGGCGCCTGCGCTCGATGGCAGGAGAACCCTGAGCGAGGATTGACGTCCGGGCTCCGACCGATTAAATATTCAGTAATTCTGAATACTTATTGAGGCGCCTGTGATTCGTACTATTGCCCTCGCCTACTCCGGTGGGCTCGATACCTCAATCATTGTTCCTTGGCTCAAGGAGCGATATGGCGCACGCGTTATTTGCGTCGCGGCGGACATCGGCCAGGGAAACGAGCTCGAAGGCGTCCGTGCCAAGGCCATTGCCTCGGGTGCCGACGAATGCTACGTCGAAGACCTGCGACAGGAGTTCGTCGAGAATTTCGTCTGGCCCACC
Organism: Gemmatimonadota bacterium; assembly: GCA_030774675.1. Taxonomy (GTDB): domain Bacteria; phylum Gemmatimonadota; class Gemmatimonadetes; order Gemmatimonadales; family Gemmatimonadaceae; genus UBA4720. The sequence continues at coordinate 35,354 of JALYKQ010000139.1, forward strand.
CTGCGTGCGGGCGCCATCTACGGCCGGAAATACCTGCTCGGCACATCAATGGCTCGGCCGCTCATCGCACGCCGCCAAGTCGAGATCGCTCGCCAGGTTGGCGCCGATGCGCTCGCCCATGGCTGCACCGGGAAGGGGAACGATCAGGTTCGCTTCGAGCTTACCTATGCTGCTTTCGCACCTGATCTACCCGTCATCGCGCCTTGGCGCGAGTGGGACATTCGAAGCCGCGAAGACGCAATCGCGTACGCCGAGTCCCACAAGATTCCGGTAACCGCGACGAGAGACAAGATTTATTCACGCGACCGCAATGTCTGGCACATATCGCACGAGGGCGGAGTACTCGAACAGCCCGCAGTCGCGCCTCCAGCTGACCTCTTCATGCTGACGACGGCGCCCGAGAATGCACCCGACCAACCCGAAGAGATTACAATTGGGTTCCATTCGGGAACGCCGGTATCCGTGAATGGGGTCGAGCTCGATGCCGTTGATCTCGTGGTCGCGCTCAATACCGTCGGAGGTCGCCATGGTGTCGGACGCATCGACATGGTCGAGGACCGGCTCGTCGGGATGAAGTCACGCGGGGTGTACGAAACCCCTGGGGGTACCCTGCTCTACTCCGCTCATAGCGAGCTGGAGCAGCTCGTACTCGACCGCCGGACCCTGGCGGCGAAAGATCTGATCGCCCCACGCTACGCGGATCTGGTTTACGAGGGCCGCTGGTGGACGACTGAGCGCGAGGCATATGATGCTTTCGTGAACGTCACGCAGGAGCGCGTTACCGGCTCGGTGACGTTGAGACTGTTCAAGGGCACTGCGTCGGTGGTCGGACGCGAAAGTGAGTACGCACTCTATGACGAGCGTTTCGTCACTTTTGGCGAGGACGACGTCTACCAGCAGAGTGATGCCGCTGGCTTTATCCGCCTTTACGGATTATCCGCACGTGTCCGCGCTATTCGCGACCAGGAGATGACTGCAGCGCGCCGCGAGACCGAGGCAAAGTCGGAGTCCCGTGAGACGGCTACACTCGCAATCGCTTGAGCCCGAACGGATTAGCGGTGTCCGATCACACGTCGCACAAGCTTTGGGGAGGAAGATTCGCGGTTCCTACGGCGGCTGCGCTTGACGCCTTGAATCGCTCGATCGGAACCGATTACCGGCTTTGGCCGTTCGATATCAATCTATCCGAAGCGTGGGCTGTAGCTCTCTGGGGCGCAGGTGTCCTCACGCTCGACGAAAGCAAAAAAATCGAGCGTGGCCTCGCCGAGGTTGGCAAGAAGCTCTTAGCAGGAGCTGGGCCCCTGCCCTCCGACGAAGATGTGCACACCATGATAGACAGGATGCTGCACGAGGAGGTTGGGGATGTAGCCTCGAAGCTGCATACCGGCCGCAGCCGCAACGACCAGGTTGCCACCGCGACCAGGCTCTGGTCAATGGATGCGTGCTCAAAGCTCGACGCAGCGGCTCGTTCGCTACAACAGGTCATGGTCGAACAGGCGGCGACGCTCGAAGATGTTTTGATGCCGTCATACACCCACATGCAGCGCGCCCAGCCGGTATCTGCTGCGCATTGGATGCTCTCCCACTTCTGGCCCCTCGAGCGTGATCGCGCTCGAATCACTTCTGCATCGCGAGCCGCGGGGGTGCTCCCGCTCGGCTCCGGCGCGATTGCCGGCTGCGCGTTCCCCATTTCACGGGTGCTTCTCCAGGGTAGTCTCGGCTTCGCTTCGGTCTCACAGAACAGCATCGATGCTGTTGGCGACCGTGATTTTGTCGCGGAGTTGCTGTTCGTCGTGGCGATGATGGCAACTCACCTCTCGCGACTCGCCGAAGATCTCATCATCTACGGATCGAGCGAGTTTGGATTCGTTCAGTTCGGAGACGCGTTTACTACAGGCTCGAGTATGATGCCACAGAAGCGCAACCCCGACGCGCTGGAGCTTGCGCGCGGTTCAGGCGCGCGTGCAATCGGTGATCTCGCGACGTTGCTGGCCACACTGAAGGGATTGCCGAGCGGCTACAACAAGGATCTTCAGGATGACAAGCGGGTGTTGTTCGACGCCGTCGATACCATTCTCCTCGTTCTTCCCGCTGTAGCTGGAGCTCTTAACGAGCTTCACTTCAATCCAAAGCGTATGCGGGCCGCGCTCTCCAGCAGTATGATGGCGACGGATCTCGCGGATTATCTGGTGGAGAAAGGAGCAACCTTCCGCGATGCCCACTCCGCGATCGGCTCGCTCATACGTGAGAGCGAGGGAGAGGGCTCCGAACTGGATGCTCTGCCGCTCGCATCCTTCAGATCAGCGCATCCTCTATTCGGCGATGATGTGCTCGACTGGCTCGAGCCTGGGCGCTCCGTCGCGCGCAGGGATGTACCCGGTGGAACCGGCCCGTCCGCCGTGAGTGCTCAACTCCGCTCGGCAAGAGAAGCGCTGCGGCCCGTCACCGAAGCCGCACGTGGGAACGAGCTCGTTCTTCGCGCAGTGTAATTCGAATAGAGAGCTGTGGTGAGAGGGACGCACTTTCGAGAGCGTCCCTTTTTTTTTCGCGCGAATCAGAACAGCAGGCCAACGGTAATTGGGACGAACTGTACCACGCCGCCTTTCGCGGTGCTTCGAGAAATGCTGTGGTATCTGGATTCGAGAAAGGTCGCGAACGGACCAAGTCCAAAGGTTGCGCCCAGCCCTCCGTTGAATCCAAAGTTGTTCTGGGATTTTGCGCCGGGAATGTCACCCTTCGTGTTGTAGAGACCGCCACCGACAATTACGTAAGGTTTCGCGCTCGTGCCAGAAAACGCGAATATCAGATTACCGAGAGCAGCTACCACGCGAAGGTCGGACGCGCTCGCAGTGCCGACAGGAGTCGCGCGGTATCGAAAACCGCTGTAGATCCCATCGAAGCGTACTCCGATGGGGAGTTCAGCGACTCCGATAGCCAACACGAGGATGCCATTGTAGCCCGTGCTTTGGGAGTCGCTCAGTTTTCCCACCGGCACAGCGGTCCCTCCTCCTATTCCGAGCGCGTATGTTTTTTGGCCCAGTGCCGGAAGAGAGAACGTCAGGGAAGTAAGGAGGGCAAAGGGAAGTACTCGAAAGAACCGCTTCATGAGTTAGCCCGAAATTGTGATGGGTTGCCGATCCGGTTCCCGCGAGCGCGCAATATAGCTACCATAGGCCTCGGAAACAGCGCGGCCGTGCGTCCCAAGGCAGGTTCCCAAGCTCGCATTAATTATCCTAGTTTAGTAGGATTATTACATGCCCCGCGCATACACTGTTGCCACTGCGGCACTTGCGTTGGAGATGCCGGTCAAATGGATCGACAATATCCTCTCCCACAACAAGCTTGCAGGTATCCGTCAAGAGCGGCAGGGCGTAGCCCGAAGACTCAGCGTTGAAGGCCTGGTAATGCTGGCGCTCACATCCCTTCTTATTCATGAGCTTGGGCTCCCGACCCCAAGAGCGATTACCGTCACCCAGGAAATCATAAAAGGCGGAGGACGATACTCGGCTCCGCAAAGTTTGGCTATCGAGATCGATCTCATCGCGTTTCAGAACAGCTTGTTGGAACGTCTGGAACGCGCCGTCGAGGTCGTCCCCACACCACGGCGAGGCCGACCACGTGCAAATAAAACGGGGCGCCTCGACTGAGGCGCCCCGCCAGATTGTGCCAGTGAAGCAGACGTGGCTTTAGGAAGCCTTCGTCACGTTCTCGGCAGCTGGACCCTTCTGACCCTCGACAATGTCGAACTCTACGGCATCGCCTTCAGCCAGGGACTTGAAGCCCGAGCCAGAAATCGCGCTGTAGTGAACGAAGCAATCCTTCTGCCCGTTGTCGGGGGTGATGAAACCAAAGCCCTTCGCGTCATTGAACCACTTCACTTTGCCGGTCGTACGCATTCCCTGCTCCTGGAAAATTTGTGTCTTGGGGAGCGGAAGACGCCCGACCCTCGACAATCTGATACGCGGGTCTCGCTAACCCCGCATTGGATTTGAGTTGGGAAAATACGAAGTCTTGGGAACACCGTACCCGCCCAGCTCGACTTGGCAGAAAAAATAGCAAGGACCGCCTGAGCAGACAATAGACAGATTCAAGGGCCTATTCGCTGCACCCTGGTGACGAAATACTCGGTTTCGCCGAAGCAGGTCGTAGGTATGCCTCGATGCTGCTCATAGGTGAGTGACACCTGTTTTCCAATGTTCTTCTCCAGGACGTTGGCAATCGAGTCTTTTCGGACGGAGAAGCTGAAGATCTGGGGCATTGTCCCCGGCAAATTCGCCATCGCGAGCTCACCTTCCCACGTCTTACATATCCAGCCCTTCTTGGAAATCTTCTGGACATAGCCAGCCCTTTCACCCGAGGCGTATGTGTAGCCGAGTGCTACCCAGATCCAGAGCGCGATGATGACTGCCGGAACGAGCAGCAGAATCAAAGCGGCGGTCAATGCTTTCTTTCGCTTCTTCTTTGCGGGAACCGGCGGCGCGGGTGTATCCGATGAATCCGGGGTATCAGGCATCTGAGCTCCAGAGTTGTCAGGGTAGGGAGGTGCTCTCGTTGAGATGCACCGCTCAGGCCAGGGAATTAGCTTTCAGATCCACCATACGCAAGCACATTTGCCCACCGTAACGCGAAGACAGACCGCGACCGCCATCGTCGGCGGCGTTCCCATAGGGTCCGCCCATCCGATCGTCGTGCAGTCGATGACCAACACCGACACTGCCGATCCAGCGGGAACGGCTCTTCAGGCGGCTGACCTTGCGCGCGCGGGAAGCCGGCTCGTACGCGTCACGGTGAACAATGATGAAGCGGCACGTGCAGTTCCCGAGATCGCCAGCAGGCTCGTCGATATGGGAGTCTCCGTTCCCCTGATAGGGGATTTCCATTACAACGGTCATTTGCTGCTCGCTCGGTACCCCGCAGCCGCCAGAGCACTCGACAAGTACCGCATAAACCCCGGTAACGTCGGTGGAAAGCGGCGCGACGAGAATTTCCGCACCATCATTCAAATCGCACTCGACAACCAGAAGCCTGTAAGGATCGGGGTCAACTGGGGCTCGCTCGATCAGGATCTCCTGACGACCCTGATGGATGAGAACGCGCGCAGCGCGGCTCAGCGCACAGCGAAGGAAGTCTATGTCGAAGCAATGATCGAGAGCGCGCTCAGGTCAGCTGCGATCGCCGAAGAAACAGGTCTCGGTCACGATCGCATCATAATCTCGGCGAAGGTGTCCGGAGTTCAGGACTTGCTTGCTGTTTATCGGCAGCTCGCCCTTCGCTGCGATTACCCGCTACACCTGGGCCTCACCGAGGCAGGTCTCGGATCAAAGGGTATCGTCGCGAGCACCGCGGCACTCTCGATTCTTCTGTCCGAAGGGATCGGGGATACCATTCGCGTCTCTCTGACTCCGAAGCCCCATGGAGACCGAACGGAAGAGGTTCAGGTCGCACAGCAAATCCTGCAATCGCTCGAGCTTCAGAGCTTCAATCCTCAGGTCACTGCTTGTCCAGGCTGCGGTCGGACGACATCAACTTTCTTCCAGCACATGGCTGAAGACATTCAGGCCTATCTCCGGGAGCAAATGCCGGTCTGGCGGGCGCGGTACCCCGGCGTCATAGAGATGAAGGTTGCGGTGATGGGATGCATCGTCAACGGACCTGGTGAATCAAAGCACGCGAACATCGGTATCTCGCTTCCCGGGACTTTCGAAGAGCCCAAGGCACCCGTTTATGTCGACGGCAAATTGATGGTGACTTTAAAGGGCGAGGCCATAGTGCCCGAGTTTCTGCGGATCCTCGACAGCTATGTCGAGAAGACTTACGGCGATCGCGCCCCTGTCGCTACGCTGTAGGATTCACCCAGCGAGCTCCTGAAGTTCGCTGGATACGGTCTCAAGCTCCGCCATGATCGGAGCATCGAACCCAACTTCACGGAGGCGTTCGTAGACCCGTCGGTACCACTTGGCTGCGCTCTTTCCACCACTGAATCGGTTCCAGACGCTCTCCGGGTCGATCGTTCGTCGCAAATCCGAGATGATCGATGACGCATGGTGAACGTTGTCAGCCGCGCAGACCCAGCGCGCTTCTTCCTTGGCCTCTGACAAACGCTCGAGGTAATCGGTTTTGCGATCCTCGGTGGAAAGTTCTACTCCTTCGTCGTCGTGCCGGCGATACGTGACGGCTAGCACCGTATCCAGGACCTTCGCGCCGAATTTGTCACCGATTCTCTGGTCGAGCATTTCGCGCGTGTACCCGTCTCTCATACAATCTTCGATTACGTCGTGCAGAATTCCCGCGATCACTGTATCGGTGTCACAGTCATAGCGGGACAGGATCACCGCCACGTTTGCAGGGTGCGTGAGGTAGGGAAGCTTGGTTCCTTTTCGTACCTGACGGTCATGATGCTTCGCCGCGAAGGCAAAAGCATGATTGATAGTGTCGGAGTAGCCGGTGAGTGTCATTGACTCAGTGTGCAAACCAGGACACGAGCTGCTCGAGTCCGCGTGCATCTTCCGCGTCGAACGTGTCCAGATGCTCAGAATCTATGTCGAGAACGGCAATTAGATCACCCTGAGCCCCAAAAACAGGCACTACGATCTCCGACCGGGATCGTGCGTCGCAGGTGATGTGTCCCGGATACTTCTCGACATCCGGAACGATCAACGTCTTTGACTCAGCTGCGGAGGTCCCGCACACGCCTCGGCCGAACGCAATGTCGAGACAGCCTAGGCTTCCCTGATACGGCCCGACACGGAGAAGCTGACCGGATTCCACCACGCGATAGAAGCCCGTCCATAGATGCCGAAAGGAGTGGTGTACGAGCGCCGCCATCGTGGCCATGGCTGCTACTTCGTCATTTACACCATCGAGGATCAAATCAGAGTGACCCACTAACTCGGCATATGCCCGAGCTTTGGGCACATTTCTTAGGTCCGGGATGGTTTTCGCCATTGCGGCCTATTGTGCCGTGGCGAGCTCGGGTTGAAATGCTCCTGATTGACGTGTAGCGCCTAGCATTTCTTCGCGAGTCTCCAACTGTGGCATTTCGGCGTCCCAGAGCACAAGTCCGTGAATCCGCATGTCGGCTCCGCGAAGGCTATCTACCGCGGTTTTCAGCCCCCCGACGGTCGTGTGCGCAATTCGCGCACAAAGTATTACATCCGGGGCCGGGATGATGCTGCTGGCACTGCGCTGAACGTAGCTGGTCGGAGCCGCGATTATGATGAAATCGTAGCGGCGCTGCATTCGGGCAAGTTCCTTCCGCACTTCTTCAACTACATCCGGCTCGGGCGATCCTGCGCGCCGGGTACCGCTCGGAAGGACATCGAGTGGGCGGTCGCGGCCGATTGTGGTCGAGACGATTGCCTCGGGCCACGTTGCGTTTCCCATGATGATTCCGGAAAGCCCTGGATCAGGCCGAATCCTCAAGACGCTAGCTACGCTGCAGGTCGTTGGATCGACGTCCACAAGAAGCGTACTCCGAGCTTCATACGCCGCCGACGCAGCCAAATTGGAGGCAACAGTTGCGACGATACCGGGGTCATCACCAGTGATCGTCACGATCGGGACGCTCGCTTCCACCGATGCTATGTGGAGGTAAAGCGTCCTATAGCTTTCGGACACGACATCGATGAGCGGTGGCGCTTCGACGTCGGCTTGGCGGCGGCTTCTCTCCACGACGACTTCCGGCGGCTTGACCACCGTCAGCACCCGTGCTCCGCTGATCTGTTCTGCCTCCCGTTGATCAGCAATGTGTGGACGCTTGAGCTCAGTTCCGAAAGACGCAGCGAACCCGATGGCAAGGGCCAGGACAAGTGCCGCTGCAAGCATCGCCCATGGAGGCGCGCCCACGTTCGCGAGCTCCCGAGCCCGAACTGATGCACGCTCTATGCGCGTGTTTTTCTGGTTGATCTGGTCGAGCTGCTTGACCGCTGTTGTGTAGTTCTGCTGGGCCGCAGTATGCCGCGCCAGGAGCGCGGTGGTATCAACCGATATTGTCGGCCTTGTGACCGGAGCGGGAACCGGGCGGATAAGAGCGAGCTGGCCTCTCACTTCGCCCCTTTTCACATCGGCGATACCCTGGATAGCGCGACCGATAGCAGTGGCTCTCGAAGTCAGCGACAGATAGACGGGATCGACTCCTCCTACGGCGCCGAATGCGTTTCGCTCGCGCTCAATATCCGCGAGCGAATCGAGCAGCACTCTCACTCTGAGGTCAGCCGCCACCGCGGGTGAAGCAGCAAGGGCCCGATAGGAGGTGGGCAGGGGAGCATTCTCAGCCCTGTCGATAAGCCGATTGAGCGTGGCGAGCTCAGCATTCAGTGAATCACGTTGAGCGCGGACTGCCGGGGGGAAAGTATCAATGACGGGGGCTACTGCTGGCATCGCGGCCAAGCGAGCTGCGTTCAGCGCCGAATCGGCATTTCTGGCCTCTGCCAGATATCGGTCTCTCGCGGCCACCGCAGGTGAAGAATCAGTGCGCGCTTCGATTCTCGATGCCACCGCTAAGGCCTTCCTTGACGCATTTCTCGGCACCACAACGAATGCAATCAAGGCGGCAATGAAAACCACTCCGCCGACTATTCCGAACACGACCACCCGCCGAAGCGCATTCCTGGCCCGCGCTGCCATCCACAGATAGGCAGAGCCTCCGCTCATTCGCGCGATACTATGAACGTTCATGGCTCAAAGATTCACCGAGCGTGGGCCGCACGCGATAGTCCGATCGAGCTGAAGGATGCCGACGGCGGGGTAAGATCACAATTATACCTCGCATCAATCGTAAAATCTAAGCAGCGTTTCGAGGCATTGCGATCATTCACGACAAAGCGGCGGGAGCATTGGCCCCCGCCGCTTCCTACGTCAATCAGACTTCAGCCTACTGGACTGTGATGACACCCTTCATGTTCAAAGCGAGGTGAGGCGTGCAGTGGTACGGGTACTGTCCAGGCTTGATGTTCGCGAAGGAGACAGTGACAGACTCGCCCGGGTTCATCTTCATGTTGCTGGAGAGCTCTCCCATTTTGTCAGTTCCCATGTTCGCATCCAGCTGTCCCTTCACCTCCGCCGGAATCGTTGCAGGATCGAACGCGACATTATGAGGGCCACCGCTCACGACTACGAACTTGACGCCATCGCCCTGCTTGATCGTGAAGTTGGCCGGCTCGAATCGGTAACCTTTCGCATCGCCGACCATATTGACCGTCTTTATGGTCCCAGTTACCGGCGCCAACGTACCTGTACCTGGCGTGGTTGTGCTGGGACTAGTCGTTGCAGCAGTCGTCGTCGCTGCGCTCGTGTCAATTGCAACATGCGTCGTATCAGCAGGCTTCTTCTCTCCGCCGGCGCAGGCACCGAGCGACAGTACGCCAACCGCAACCGTCAATCCGTAGAACCGCATCTTTCGTGGCCTCCCAGAGCCGTACATTAGTGCACTAACAAGGGTAGATCTGCTTACCTCAGAGATTGTGAATTTATTCACAAGCTCGCCAACATGCAATCATTGCAGCACTTTCGCCTCTCATGATTCGTGCCTTGATATCGAAGCCCGGCCGGTGATCGCAATTCCGGCGCTCGATCTGCGCGGAGGCGCGTGTGTGCAGCTCGCGGCGGGATCGTACGACCAGGAGGTAATTCGTCTCGCCGACCCTGTCGGGGTCGCCGTAGCCTGGAGGCAGTACGGGTTTTGTCAGCTTCATGTGGTTGACCTCGATGGTGTGGCGGGACGCGGTAATAACGCTCCCGAAATTCAAGCTATTCTGGGGACAACGGATGTCGAGGTGCAGGTCGGAGGAGGAATCCGGAGCGGGGAATCGATTCTCCAGCTTCTCAGCGATGGAGCTCAACGTGTCGTGATCGGGGCTCGGGCACTGGAAGACCCCGACTGGCTCGTGGAAATGAGCATCGAGTTTCCCGGCTGTATCGTCGTCGCTGCGGATGTCCGCGACCGACAAATCCTTTCTCACGGATGGACCCGCACCCATCCGAAACTTGTGCTCGATCTCATTGAGGACCTCAACGGACTGCCTCTGGCCGGTGTACTGGTGACCGCCGTGCATCGGGAGGAAGCGATGCGTGGAACGGATTTGCCGTTGATGGAAGACGTTGCCGAGGCTGCGGAATTCCCGGTCTTCGTATCCGGCGGGCTCGGAAGTATTGGCGATCTTCGAGCCCTGGCAGACCGGGGGGTCGCGGCCGCTGTTATCGGAATGGGACTATACAGTGGTGCAATGGATCCCTGGGCAGTCGCGCAAGAGTTCGCTGAATGACGAACCCGTAAATTCGGAGAGCCGTCAGAATAAGCTGATTGTCCGAGGATTCAGTTTCGACGGATCACCCACATACGCGAACCGGAAGCCCTTCATGTATCTCCTGGCTACTCGTTGGACGTCTTCCGGGGTTACACGCTTCAGTTCGTCCACAAAGCGGTCAGCCTCTTTGTAATCCCCTTCGTACAACTCCGATCGCGCGAGAAAATCCGCCTGCGCCGCGTTGGTCTCGTTGTCCAGGAAGTACTCCGTAATGAATTGCTCTTCCAGCTGTCGCAAGCCGGCAGGATCGAGCATTCCCTGCTGAAGATCGACGATGGCTGCACGCATCAGCTTTAGCGTCGTATCGGGAGCGACGGTCGAAACGTAGAGTCCGCCTGCGGTGGCTGCACGATCGACGAATGGCGCGTGAACATCATAGGTGAGATTCTGACGGGTCCGAATCTCTGCGAACATCCGTCCTGTCAGCACCGATGTCGCTACTCTAAGCGCCTGGTAATCTCGGCCATTTGCGAGTGGACCGCTGTAATAGCCCAGTATGTAATTGGTCGGAAGCTGGCGTCGCTCGATCACGACTGCGGTTTGTGCCTCGGGCACGCGCGGCGGTGCTGTCCACTTGTACTCGCCACGCGAAAGCTGTCCAATGGATTGCGTCACCAGTCGCTCTATGTGCGCCCGATCGATGTTCCCAACTACGACTAGTAGCATCCGCGACGTCACGAACTGTGTTCGGTGGTAGTCCCGCAACGCCGCGGAGTCAACGGACTGAAGGGACCGCTCGTTTCCGCTAACCGAGACTGCGTACGGGTGCCCGACGAAGGTAATGCTGTCCGCGAGGTAGCCCGCGAGGGCATCCGGATCGTCCCTCCGCTGCCTGATTCCGGACAGATATTGAGCCTTTACCAGGCTGACATCCGATTTCGCCAGGTTCGGGTGCATTACCCGGTCGGCGAAAATCGCCCACGTTGAGTCGAACACCTCAGCGCTCGATCGAATACCGAACATCGTCCAATCGGCGCTTGGCGCGACGACTATTTCGCTTCCGAGGCGCGCCATTGCGCGGCGCAGGGAGTTCTTCGGATAACGCCGGGTCCCGCGCTCAGAGACGTCGAGCAAAATGGGCTCGATTCCCGCGTTGCCATCTGTGACCTGACGCGCCCCGCCCAGCAAATAGAGATTCGCCGCCACGACGTTGTTGGCGTTGTTCTGCCTGAGGATCACGTGCAGGCCGGATACATCAAAACTGGTGGTGAGCGATGCCATCGCCAGCGCAATCGAGAGCAGCATTAGCGAGTCCCTGCCATGACGAGGTCTCCCGGCGCAAGCTTGAGCGACTGCCTAGCTTCAGGTGCGATCAGAACTCCCGTAATATGAGGTTTGCCAACGATATATCGGCGCGCATACGCGCGAAGATCACTGATTGTCTGCTGTGCCATGTAGTCAACGTATCCCATGTAGTACTCCAGGCTGGCGACGCTCCACCAGAAGCCAAGCGTGTGCGCGAATCCTGAGGCGCGCTCGCGGTCGAACGCGGATGTTACCGCGCGATGTGCTTTCACGGCTTCCAGTTCGTCGGAGCTGAAATAGGCCGGTGTATCGAACTTGGCGATCTCACCGTAGAGTGCCGCCAGAGCTTCACGCAGCTGCTCCGGAGATGTTTGCCCGCTGATCGTGATCGGGCCGGTGTGATTGAGCGTGTAGTAGTTGACTCCGAGCGCCTGCCATAGACCGCTGTCCACGAGCCTCTGCTGAAACTGCGATTGAGGATCGTTGAGTACATCCGAGAACACATCGGCCGCATACGTCGACTTTGGATCTTGTCCGACGCTCGGCCCTTGCCATTGCACCTGCACAGTCACCGCCCCCACAGGGGCCTCGACCACGACTCCTTCGCTCTTCTGTAGGAGAGGGATCGCAGGTATCGGATCCGCGACGAACGGGTCGGCGCCTCGATTCCACGCTCCGAGCTCGCGATCAGCAAGCGCAAATACCGTCGCGGGACTTACATCGCCGGAGACGATCACAACCGAATTGTTCGGAACGTAATACTTGTTCTGGATCGTGCGCATCTTTTCAGGAGTGGTGGTCAGCACTATCCGCCGGTCACCTATTGTGTTCTTCCGGCTATAGTTTCCCGGATAGAGCTTCATATCGACCTCGCGCTGCAGCGCGAAGAACGGACTTGACTCGTTCCTGTCGTATTCTCCGATGACAACTTGGCGCTCGCGCTCCAGCTCATCGCGCCGGAACAGGGGACCACGGATGGCCGTTGCCAGCAATTGTATTCCGTCTGCCAGTTTTTCAGAGGGGACCGTCATGTAGTAATTGACGCGCTCTTCCTGAGTAGAGCCGTTGAAGACTGCTCCCAGATCGGAGGCGCGGTCCCAGAATTGATTGGGCTCCGGATACTTTGAGTTTGCCCGGAAGAACATGTGCTCGTACATGTGAGCCAGACCTTCGTACTCGGGCGACTGTGTGAACGATCCGTTTTTTACGTCGATCTCGATAGTCGCCAGTGGGACACCGTGGTTTTCGACAACGATTACCTCGAGCCCATTGGCGAGAACCTTCCGTTGGATGATCTTCTCGAGCTCGGCGCGCTGACCCCACGCCTGCATAGGAGCGAGCGCCGATGCAAAGAGCACAAGAGTAGCGCAGTAGCGTAGTACACCTTTTCTTTCGGACATGTCAGATTCTGGGAAAGCCCGCTCGGATTCTTTCGGGCAATTAAAAACGCGACTAGACGCCAACAGGCTCAAGCGGAATGAGCCTCTTGCTCAATACACCACATTCAAGATTGGTGGTCCCGCCGATCTCTTCTACGATGCAACATCAGTCGAGGATCTGGCAGGGGCAGTTACGGCCGCGCGGGACCTCGGGATCGAATATTTCGTGCTCGGACTCGGCGCCAACATTCTCGTCGGCGACAAGGGATTCCGTGGCCTAGTCATCCGGAACACCTCCAGCCACCTTCAGTTCCTGGACGGCGGGAAGCTTTGGGTCGAAAGCGGTGCGGTGATGGCCAGGTTGATCCCGCAGGCAGTCGAGCGAGGATTGTCGGGCCTGGAGCACTACGTTGGAATTCCGAGTACCGTTGGCGGGGCTGTCTGGCAGAATCTGCATTTCCTCTCCCCGGCTCCGGACCGGGAGAGGACAATGTTCATCGCCGAGGTTTTTGAGTCGGCCGAACTGCTGACGCATGACGGAAAACGCAAAACCGTCGCCAGGGAATACATGCAGTTCGGGTACGATACGAGCACACTCCACAAGCAGCGGGATATCGCGCTCGCCGTGACCTTCCAGCTGGAGTCCCAGGACAAGGCGGTAATGCATCGCATTATGCAGGAAAACCTGAGCTGGCGCGGTGGCAAGCATCCATGGCTCGAGTATCATCCCAGCGCTGGTTCGATCTTCAAGAAGATCGAAGGCGTTGGAGCTGGTCGCCTGATTGACCAGGTCGGATTAAAGGGTTTCCGGCATGGTGACGCGCAGATCTCCCACATCCACGCGAACATCATGGTAAACCTCGGAAAAGCCACAGCGAAAAATGTCAGCGAGCTGATCACGATCGCGCAGGACAAGGTGCGGGAACGGTTCAACCAGAATCTCGAGGTCGAGATCGGATTGATCGGCGAGTTCTAACAGTCAGGTTGCCGAGATCTGCTCGGCTCGCTCGGTCGCGGCAGTCCACGTCTCGATTGCGGCATCGAGTTTTCTTCGCAACACATCGAGCTCCTTTCCGGCGAGGAGCGACCGCTCGGTTCCTTCACGCGTCGTATAAAGCTCCGGATCTTCGAGCAGTCGGGTAAGCTCTGCGACCCTGCTTTCGAGCGCGGCAACTTGCTTCTCGGAGTCTTCCACTTTTCGCCGTAGCTCCCGGAGTGCAACGCGGTTGTCGTCTCCCTGCATCTCCCGCCTTCTGGTCGTCTTCCGCTCTTTGACTCGCCGCAGTGCTTCCTGCTCCGAGGCGGCGACTGCGGCGGCGTGCTCGCGCTCCCGACTCTGCTCTTCCCATTCGGCGAAGGAACCTGGGAAATCTGTGATGTGTCGATCGTGAAGAATCCACACCCTGGATGTCAGCGCCTCCAGCATCGCGCGGTCGTGGCTCACCAGCAGGATCGTACCTTCGTATTCTTCGAGAGCATCTTCGAGCGCCTCTATGGATTCGATATCCAGGTGATTAGTCGGCTCGTCGAGCACCAGAAAGTTCGCTCGTTTGAGCACCATCATGGCGAGGGCAACCCGTGCCCGCTCTCCCCCCGATAGAGTATCGGCACGGCGCTGGGCTTCATCGCCTGAGAAGCCAAACCGGGCCAGATGTCCCTGCACTTGTCTCCGTTCCCACTGGGGTCGTAGCTCGTTTATGACGTCGTACAGTGTTCGATCGAGGGGTACCTGCGCCATATCCTGACGGTAATAGCTTGGGCAAACTGACCCGCCGATTCTCAGCTCTCCGGTTGTAGGCGCGCGATCCCCAACCAGCGCGCGCAGAAAGGTTGATTTTCCGCTTCCGTTTGGGCCGACGAAACCGACGATCTCACCTCGCTGGATCGTTGCGGTAAAGCCCTTAATAAGTGTCCGTCCCTCAACCGCCAGGGTGACATCGCGTGCGACTGCAACCTGATCACCACCCCGCTCGGATAAGTCGAGCCTCAGTCCGAGTCCGCTGCCTTCCTCGGAGGTCGGGCCACTTATTCGCGGCATTCTGTTCAACCGCTTCCGCCTGCCCTTTGCCTGTTTCGAGTTCTGGCCAGCGATGTTGCGCCGAATGTAATCCTCCTCTTCGGCAATAACCTTCCGTTGCTTTTCCGAGGCGCGTTCCTGACTGAGCCTGCGCTCCGTCCGCTGCACTACGAAAGCCTCGTAGCCCCCGTTGTAGGCGGCCGCACTCCCTCCTTCCAGATGGAGAACATGATCGACCACATTGGCGAGAAAGGTGCGGTCATGACTGATCAGCAGCACCGTTTTCTGGGTATTTCGCAGGTAGTCCTCAAGCCAGTGGGTAGTCTCGAGGTCAAGGTGATTCGTCGGCTCATCCAGCAGCAGCACATCAGCGGCGCTCACCAGCTGACGCGCCAAGCCTAGCCTTCCGCGCTCTCCGCCGCTCAATTGTTCGAGCGGCTGTGCTCGAGCCTTTTCCGCGTCGAAACCAAGACCCTGTAGCACTGCATCGACTCGGGGAGCGAAGGTATATCCGCCTTCTCGATCGAAGCGCTCGAGATCACGATCGTACCTGGCGAGCTGCTGCGGCGTGGCGCCTTCACCGACCCTTGCCAGCACATTCGCCTGCTCCGACAAGGATCGCTCCAGCGCGAGGAGATCGGCAAACTCTCCCGCTCCAGCTTCCCAAACTGTTTCTGCACCGCCAAAGTCACGATGCTGTTCCAGGAGAGCCAGACGAAGGCCTGGCTGACGAGTAATCGTGCCTTCGGTGGCGTGTTGTGATCCCGTGATGAGCCGGAAGAGCGTGGTCTTCCCGCTTCCATTCCTGCCCAGGATTGCCCAGCGCTCTCCCTCTGCGACCGTGAAGGTTATTTCCTGAAATATCCTGGTCGCGCCGAATTCGACGCCGGCATTCGAGACCGATATCTGAGTCAAGAGCGCAGAACACTCGAGCAGGCTGCGAGACAACGCTCGACGGACTCTACAGTGTGATCCCCCATATGTCCGATGCGAAAGGTCGAGCCTTTGAGCTTACCGTAACCGTTTCCGACAACGATCCCCAGTTTGGCCACAGCTGCCGTGAAGGCCTCCGCCGAAAGATCAGATGGAAGCCTGATGGTCGATACCGTCGGCGACTGGGATCCGAGGGGAGCGATATTGCCCAGTTTTTTCCCGGTCTCATCGCTGATTTTGGGTATCCATTCCTGGGTTCGGGTCGCCATCGCTCTGTGCCGAGCCCATCGGGCCTCGAGACCTTCTGCGCCAATGGACCGAAGCTGAGCTTCAAGCGCAAATAACAGGGAGAGCGCCGGTGTGCTCGGTGTCTGATTCCGACGAGCATAGGCATCGAGCTCGACGAGGTCGAAGTAAACTCCGCGCCCGTGCGTCCCGTTGGCCTGGTCCACGTAGACTGCCGAAGCGACGGCGAACGAGAGCCCGGGCGGCAGGGCCAGAGCCTTTTGCGACCCGGTCAATACATAGTCGAGCTTCCACTCGTCAAAGCGCAGCTCTGCTCCTGCGACCCCGCTCACGCTGTCGACGAGACAGAAAATCCCATGACGGTGGGCGCAGTCCGAGACTGCGCGCACGTCGTTCAGCGCCCCCGTAGATGTCTCGGAATGGACAACCGTAATCGCGCTGTATTTCCTGATCGACAGCCTTTCCTCGAGCTGCGGTATGGTGTGTATCTGCCCCCACGCCACATCATACCGATCGACATCACGCCCGCACATCGAGGTGATGTGCGCAAATCGCTCGGAGAACGCCCCATTCACGAGACACAGAATTCGTCCGGGAGGCGCGCAGCGAATAGCGGCTTCCATCATGCCTGTGGCGGATGAGGAGCTGATGTAGACGGGGCGGTCTGTTTTGAAAACGGGCCGCAGTCCCTTCTGCAAACGCTCGAACAAGTTTTCAAATTCGGAGCCGCGATGCGGTATCATCGGTCGCCCCATTGCGGCCAGGATCTCTTCACGAACTTCGGTAGGCCCGGGTAGAAAAAACGTCCCGAAAGCTTTTGCCGTGCTCATTCCAGTATCAGATCTCTCAGTTGGTCGAAATTTTCTATGACGTAATCCCCTTGCTCTATTACTGCTTCACGTTGCGTGAAGGCGGTAAACGCGGCAAAGGCTTGAACCACCGACTTGATTTCACAGTCCGTCATCCCGTCGCCGACTGCGAGTATCGGACCCTTGAGGTCCATTTGTCCGACAATGGTTCGTTTCCCACTTTGGCGTGTTAGCACTGAGGCGTCGTCGAAGCCGGCGTAGGCGCCATCCTGATCGAAGAATACCGAAACGGCGTAAAGATTTTCTTCGGCCACTCCGAGCTCCCTCGCCAGCGGCAGTATCGCTTCACGCAAGCCTCCACTGACCAATACCACCTCTATACCGTGATTGCGAAAGTCTGCGATTGTCTCGACGGCACCGGGGGTCACTCGCTCGACGTAGACCCTTCCGAGTTGCTGGATCTCGGCTAGCGTCGGCTTAACGATTCGCATTCTCTCCCCATAGACTGCTTCGATCGGAATCTTTCCTTCCATCGCCCTTTCGGTGAGCGAGGTACTCCACGCCTCGATTTCGGGCCCGCGCTGCGCGGCCAGCCAATCGATTCCCTCGACTCCGCTCAGAGTCGAGTCGACATCAAAGACGATGGAATTGAACCGGCTCACAGAATGTTGCCGGGTGCCAGGATTCTTAATGGATCGAGCTCGCTCTTAACCGCGGTCATCATCGAGATCTGGAGGGGGTTCATTTGGAGAGGAAGCCATCTGCGCTTGAGCTTTCCGATCCCGTGCTCGGCTGCAACCGTGCCTCCGAGTGTCAACACGCACTTCAGAGTCTCTTCCACTACTCCTTCTATGGCAGCAAGCTCTCGTGCATCACGAGCCACGAAATTCTGGTGAGGATGACCATTTCCGGCGTGGCCGTAGATGACTGGTTCCTCGATTCCCAGCTTGTTTACCAATGAGCGAGCAGTCCGAAGTGCCTCGGGCAGTTTTCGGTATGGGACCGCCCAGTCGGTCGAGACTTTTCTTCCACCAGAATCGCGATACTTGCTCCCGCGCTCATTCATTGTGGCGGGAATGCTGTGACGTATTCTTCGCGCCTCTCTGAGCCGTGCCTCTCCGTCGAACACGAGCGGCTCGAAGTCGGCTCCCGCGGCCTCGATCAGCTCCAGCCATCTGGTGAGAGTCGAGTCGAGGTCGTCGTTGATTTCCTCTTCGACGTATACCATCGCTGCTGCCTCTGCCGGAATGATTCCCGCTGATGCCCGCGCGATTTCAATCGCGCGGGCATCGAAGTATTCAATGCAGCGCGCTGACAGCTTTGACGACTCTCGCGTTGCAATCACGAAATCCAGTGATTCCCGTTCGGCCCTGAACAGGACGGCCAGTCCCACTACATGATGTGGAAGCGGTAGCAGAGAGAGCTCCGCCTCCACGATTATCCCCAATGTGCCTTCACTTCCAATGAACCAGTCGATGGGATCGTGGGCGAATGCGTAGCCGACGGTGTTCTTCTCCAGATCGGATCTTCGGAGCTCGATCAGCTCCCCGCTTGCCATCACCACCCTAAGAGCGCGTACATGCCTGCGCGTCGCACCGTATTTGAAAGTCCGCGCACCCGAGGCGTTGCAGGCAATCGCACCACCGATTGTGGATTCTTCTTCGCTGGTAGGGTCGGGCGCGAACAGTAAACCGGCGGCCGCAGCAGCGCGCTTTATCTCACCTACCAATGCACCTGGCTCGACCTTGATCGTTCGAGCTTTTTCGTCGGGAGCCGAGATTCCAGCGAGCGCGCGGAGAGAGAGCAGTATTCCCCTGTCGGTGATCGAGGCTCCGGTTGTGCTCGTCTGAGCGCCGGCGCACGTAATTGGCGTGCGGTCGCTCGCAGCCTTCCGGACCAGTTCTATCACGTCATTGATCGATTCGGGTCTCGCTACCAGATCCGGAACGAGATGAAGGCCCGATGCATCGGTTTCGTAGGCCTCCCGCACGTTCCTGTCACTACTTAGGCTGACGCTCACCCTGAGTGGAAGCAGACGACCGCGGCAGAAGAGACATCCGGCAAGCGAAGCAAGGACTCACGAATCGTTTCGCTCACGTCTCCATCGACTGACACCGCTGCGAGTGCCTGGCCACCTTGCGCCAGCCGGGCTTGATGATATTCGGCGATGTTGACTCCAGCTTCACCCAGGAGAGTTCCCACCCGGCCAATTACGCCCGGGACATCATTGTTGGTGAGGATCAGGAGCGTATCTCGGGGCTGGATATCGACGTGAAATGCGCCGATTCGGGTGAGTCGCGGGAGTGCACCGGGTTGCGCGGTCCCGGTGATCGCAATCTCCTGCATTCCGCCACTTAGTCTCACTTCAATCGCGTAAGGACTTTCCTGGCTTGGGGTCTCGGTCGTGGACAGATCGATGCCGCGCGCTTCCGCTACCGCACGGGCGTTGATGAGATTGAGTCGTTCCTGCTCCACCGTTCCTTCGAGCAGACCTCGTGCGGCAGATGCGAGGAGCGCGCTTCTCGCTCCTGCGAGCGCCGATCCCGAACGAACATCTACTCGCTGTACCGCTCGCGCCCCTTGAGTGGCGAGAATCGCCCTGCCAACAGCTGCAGCACGACGTGCGAGCGTCAGCGCAGGCTCCACTTCTGCCCACTGCCCGCCCACATCCGCCACGTTGATCGAGCGCGATAACTCTCCGCTCAAGAGAGCATCACGCACCGCTATGCACGCATCCACGGCGACATTTCGCTGCGCCTCTGTTGTGGATGCTCCGATGTGCGGCGTAAGGAGGACATTTGACTTGGTGCGAAGCGGGTGATCAGCCGCCAGAGGTTCTTTCTCATATGCATCCACGACGGCACCGAGCAGGCGCTTGCTGTCGAGAGCTTCGAGTAGGGCGCTCTCGTCAACTATTCCACCACGCGCCATGTTGACAACGATTGAATGATTGGGGAGTCGTGCAATCTCGCGCTTACTGATCATCCCCATGGTTTCGTCGTTGAGCGGAGTATGGAGGGTCAGGATGTCACATTGTTCAAGCAGAGTCTCGAGTGATTTGATTTCCTGCACTCGCAATGCTTCGAAGCGGGACTGAGCGATGTATGGATCATAGGCGATGACGTTCATTCCAAACGCGCGGGCACGAGTGGCGATCTCTCCGCCGATTCGTCCGAGGCCCACGATTCCAAGGGTCTTGCCTTTGAGCTCAGATCCGAGAAGAGATGAGCGATCCCACCTCCCGGCTTGCATTGAGTTCGCCGCTCGTGGGATGTGCCGTAGAAGAGAGATCACGGCCCCGAAGAAAAGCTCCACCACTGCGATCGTATTTCCGGCCGGCGCATTGATTACGGCTATCCCGAGCGCGGTAGCGGCATCAAGCGCGATGTTGTCGACTCCGACACCCGCACGTCCAACTACTTTCAGCTTTCGCGCTTTCTCCAGGAGATCGACTGAGATGCGCGTAGCGCTACGTCCAACGATTGCGTCATAGTCGGCGATACGAGCGAGGAGCTCCTCCTTGGGTAGCGTAGGCACTTCGTCGACGATGAGCTCCGGCTCAGCCGCAAGGATTGCCACACCCTCGGCGTCGATCTCATCGGTGACGAGAACACGATAGGTCACTATTTCCTGAACCGGATTTGAGCTGGGAGGGACGGTCGTTCAATATCGCTTGCCCGAGCTGACCACCACAAGCGAGAGAGCCACTCTCTATGGTCCAATCCAACTTTTCCAGGTCTTCTCGTCTGCCCCGATCGTCAGCTGGTTCGCGTTTCGCACGAGTGGTATTCGGATCAATGAAGGCTCTGCGGAGAGCTTTTCCAGCCACCGGTCATCAGAAAGTTGCGCGTAACGCAGCCCAAGCTCATCAAAGCGTCTCGATTCTTTGTCGATCAGCGCGATTATGCCGAACTTTTGGGCGAATCTCCGCACCTCACTGAGGGCTGCGGGCCGCTCCGCCAAATCGACGAAATGGGTTTTTATTCTACGGTCCGAGAAGAAACGAAGCGCGCTTCGTGTATCCGCGCTTTTCCTGACTCCAAAAATCTGGACTTCCAAATTCCTGGACGTGACCTTAACCGATGAATGAAGAGATGTCAGCGTCCACCCGGGGACCCATGAGAGATGGAGTAATTTATTCGCCCGCCTGGTGGATTCCCGGCGGGCATCTGCAAACTCTGTGGGGAAAGCTCTTTCGACGACAGGTGCCGGCTCCAACCGTACTCGAGCGGTGGGATACCCCCGATGGGGATTTTGTAGAGCTTCACCGGCTGCGGGCCGAGCCAGGAGTTCCCCGGCTTCTTTTACTTCACGGTCTGGAGGGAACCGTTTGTTCCCATTATGCACAGGGATTGCTCAACGAAGCAGCGAGAAGAGGCTGGGGCGCCGATCTTCTGATTTTCCGCTCGTGCGGTTCGGAGATGAATCGCACCAGGCGATTCTACCACTCTGGTGAAACGACCGATACCGCGTTCGTTCTCGATAGAATCTCGCGTGAATTCCCAACCTCTCCTTTGGCTCTGGCCGGTGTTTCTCTTGGCGGAAATGTGTTGCTAAAGTACTTGGGTGAAAAGGGAGACGACTTGCCGTTCCAGCTCAAGGCTGCCGCCGCGATTTCTGTCCCGTTCGACCTCAGTCGGTCATCACGGCAGATCAACCGTGGGCTCTCGCGGCTTTATCAACGGTTCTTTCTCGGCTCATTACGGAGAAAGGCTCAGGAAAAGGCAGTTAGGTTTCCCGATCTGGCGTCAGCTGCTCTAATCGCTGCACTCCGGACTCTGGAAGATTTCGACAACCTGATTACTGGCCCGTTGCACGGTTTCAAAAACGCTCAGGACTACTACGAGCGATCCAGCTCATTGCCGTGGCTCAAGCAAATTAGGCTCAGCACGCTACTGTTAAGTGCTGTTGACGACCCAATGTTGCCACGGGAAGTCCTCGACGAAGTTCGGGAAGTTGCCAGGCAAAACGCTGCTTTACACCTGGAGTTCGTCGGCCGCGGCGGGCACGCGGGCTTCATAGCTGGCTCAATCCCGTGGCGGCCGTTTTATTATGCCGAGTATCGTGTTGGAGAGTTCTTGGCCGGCCAATTTGCTCGAGCGTCGGCCGGTGAGCCTTTAGCCAATCAAAGGAGTCAGTAATATGCGCGCTCAATCTGCGGTAATCGCATCGGCGTTGGCCTTTTCGTTTCTCGGCGCGGCATGCACGAGCACCAAGATGGTGCCTGTCGCTGACTCGCATACGGGGGCTGATCATGCGGTGCCGGCGTCATCAGCACCGAGCGTACGTACACCTGATAGTGGGGGTCTTCCTCCTGATGCTGCAGGAGCTCCTGCCCGGCTCAATACCTCCCCGCGACATGGAGAATGGGCGGTAATTCGTACGGGTGACGGAGATAGCGTGCGTGCCTGGGTGGTCTACCCGGAAAGAAGTAGCAAAGCCCCTGTGGTATTGGTCATACATGAGATCTTCGGATTGTCCTCGTGGATACGGGGCGTTGCGGATCAGCTTGCTGCCGACGGATTCATCGCAATCGCGCCTGATCTGCTCACGATGAAGAACCTTCCAGACGGACCTGATAGTGTTGTTGCTCCCCTGGCGCGGGCTGTAATCGGAAGTCTCGATCCAGCCTGGGTCCAGAGACAGCTCGATGCAGTCGCCCGGTACGGAATGTCTCTCCCGGCCGCGGAAAAGAAGTACGGCATCGTCGGATTCTGCTGGGGTGGAAGCGTCTCCTTTGCGCACGCCGTTCACTCGCCTAGTCTTGGCGCGTCCGTCGTTTACTATGGCACATCTCCCAAGACCGCCGATCTCGCATCGGTCAGGGCTCCGGTCCTGGGGTTGTACGGTGGAAACGACGAGCGGGTAGATGCTACGATCCCGCCAGCAGATTCGGCCCTTCGTGCCCTTGGCCGCACTTACCTCTACAGTCTTTATCCGGGAGCTGGACACGGCTTTCTGAGACAGCAGACTGGAATGGACGGGGCCAACATGGCGGCTACCCGCGCGGCGTGGCCAGCAACCATCGCGTGGTTCAAGAAATATCTGGGCTCTTGAGCACTCGGCAAAAATCAGCTGCGATCTGAAACCATCCCCGGTTCGTGACAATTCTCAAGATCCTTTTTCTCGTTGCTTTCATCGGAGGCTTGGTCCTCGCCGTCTTCGCAATGTTGCACGGAGTGGAATACGCACGCCGTAGACGAAACCAATCGCGTAGGCCATCTCCATTTTTCAATCTGCCGGCGGTTGCCGCGTTCGCCGTTGGCTTCGGAGCTGTGGGATACCCGCTAGCTTCACGGACGAGATTGCCGGCTTGGGGCATCGTTCTCATCGCCGTGGGTGGTGGCGCGCTCGCGATTACGGGGATGATCACGCTCCTGGCTCGCTGGGCGCTACGTGGGCTGCCCGCCCCTTTTTCCTCCGACGATCACGAGATCCAGGGCACGTTTGCGGTAGTGACTACGGACATTACAACTGCTCGGCCAGGTGAGATCTCGTACGAATATTTGGGTAGGCGGGAGCTGGTTCCCGCGCGCTCACTCGGAGGCGCGGTCATCCCTTCCGGTTCAGAAGTCGTAATCGATAGGATCGAGAACGGGGTAGCCTTCGTCGAGGAATGGGCTGTCGTCGAGCAGCGCCTCTAGGTTCCGCGGGCTTTCATCCCGCGCGCGTACAGAGTAAGCCAGTCCGGCCAGTTCCCACTCAGATCGAAGAAGTCGGCGAAGTAGACGAGGCCACTATTCTCCAGATCATCGATTAAGCCCGGGAGCATGTCCTCGGAGGGCAGCGGCCCGAGGGCCACCACCTAACTACCCGTATGGCCGCGAGCCGCACTTATCTTTAATGTATGCCCCCAAAGCCGAACTTTGAAACCGACTTTGACGTCATAGTCATCGGCGCCGGTCATGCCGGCACCGAGGCAGCTGTGGCTGCGGCTCGCCTTGGCGCCAGTGTGGGGTTGATTACAAGCACGCTCGAAACGATTGGCCAGATGTCTTGCAATCCGGCAATCGGTGGTGTCGCGAAAGGAACAGTCGTCCGCGAAGTCGATGCACTTGGAGGAATCATGGGGCGTGCTGCTGACGTCTCCATGGTTCAGTTCCGCATGCTCAATCGCAGTAAGGGTCCGGCTGTCTGGGCTCCGCGGGCCCAATGCGACCGCGGGCTTTATCGACGGGCAGCCAGATCTCTGGTCGAACAGCAGGAAAAGGTGCAGACGGTGCAGGGCACCGTCGCCCGACTTGTTCTCGACCCGGACGAGGGTCGCGTCCTTGGAGTAGAAACGCTGGAAGGCCGACAGTTCGGGGCCAGAAGCGTAGTTATCACCACGGGCACATTTCTGCACGGCCGGATTCACATTGGGACGGACACACATCTGTCCGGCGGCCGGGCAGGGGAAAGAGCAACCACTCACCTCGGTGAACAGCTCGAACAGGCTGGCTTAAGCGTCGCCCGATTCAAGACTGGAACTCCACCGCGCATCGACGGGCGCTCCGTCGACTATTCAGTACTCGAGATCCAGGAAAGTGAGATCGAGCAGTTCGATTATTCCTGGTCGCACTTCTGGCAATCGAAGCGTCGTGCTGGGACAACGATCAGGCATCCCATACAAATGCCCTGCTGGATCACGTATCTCGAGGCAGATGGCAAGCGCATCATCAAGGACAACATCGCTAGGTCGGCAATGTATGGCGGTGTCATTTCGTCACGCGGTCCCCGATATTGCCCATCTGTCGAGGACAAGATCGTAAAGTTTCCCGATGCCGAGCGGCACCAGCTCTTTCTGGAACCTGAGGGGCACGACACTTCGGAACTCTACGTCAACGGGCTGTCTACGTCGCTTCCCGCTCCCGTGCAGCTGGAGATCCTGCGATCTATCCCCGGCCTCTCAGATGTAAGAATGAATCGGGCTGGTTACGCGATTGAATACGACTATTACCCGCCGACTCAACTCGATTCTTCGCTGCAGGTAAAGTCCGTCTCGGGTCTCTATTTCGCCGGACAGATCAACGGTACTACCGGTTACGAGGAAGCAGCTGGTCAAGGGTTGGTGGCGGGTGTAAATGCAGCGCTCGCGGCACAACGGAAGCAGCCACTCGTTTTGGGCCGAGAAACGTCCTACATCGGGGTACTGATCGACGACCTGGTGACACGGGGAGTCGACGAGCCCTATCGACTGTTCACTTCGCGTTCTGAATTCAGGCTTACAGTGCGACAGGACAACGCGCTTAGACGCCTCGGCGCCATCGGTGTTGGACTCGGCATTTACTCCAAACCAGAAGAAGAAACAATCAACACGCGACTGCATCACGAGGACTCCGCGCTGAGACTGGCGGAAACGACGAGTATCCGCCCCGAAGAGGCTGAGCCTGTTCTGTCCTTCGCTCGAAGTGCGCAACTCGCACATCCTGTGAAGATCGTTGAGGTAGCGAGACGACAGGACGTCTCGCTACAGGGGCTACTCGACGCAGTCGGTTTGGGGACCGAGATCGACAGCGAGGCACTACTCACGGCGGATCTCGAGATCAAGTACGCGGGCTATTTCGAGAGGGAGAGATTGCAAGCCGAGCGCATGCGTCGGATGGGCGACTTTGCTCTCGACGCTGACCTCGAATACGGCGAAATGCGCTCCTTATCCTTCGAGGCCAGGCAGAAGCTGGCGCATCTCAGGCCGCACTCGCTGGCTCAGGCATCGCGAATTCCCGGTGTGAGTCCCAGCGATCTTCAGAACCTTGTCATCGAAATAGAGCGGCGTCGACGACTCGCAGCTATACGGTAGGCGCGAGTTGAGTCGAGTTCCACTGAATGAGAAGTACCGCTCCTGCGATGAAAACTCCGCCTAGCAGAGTAGTCCTACTCAGTTGGTTTCCGAGTACGAGTATCCCGAGAGTCGCTGTGAAGAAGGGCTCGACTGTAGCGACGATGGCTGTTCGCACAGGTCCAAGGACGGCGAGACCTTTAATGAGCGTCAGGAACGCGATAACCGTCGAAACGAGCGCGAGCACAAGAATCTCAGACCATACCGCGACGTCAACGACGAGAAAGAGCTCGCCCAGAAGAAGGGCGCCAATGACGAACGCAATCGCGGCCCCCGCAATTAGCAGAAAGGTTGCAATGACAGCTGGGACACCTTTCTGGACGTGCTCGAGCGCCGGCAGATAGGCGGAGTAGAGCAGGGCTGATCCAAGAGCCAGCGTTACTCCTATAGGGTTGAGGCTTCCGGTCGGTGCTCCGACCATGATCGTGACACCAGCCAGTGCCAGCGTGAGAGCAATTACACGCACCGGTGTGAGTCTTTCGGTCTTCCGGAGCGCAGCCAGCAGTGCCACCCATGCCGGGTACGTGTAGAACAGAAACGCGAGCGGACCTACAGGTATGTACTCCAGTGCGTGAAGACTGAGATACGTGATGAGGGCCTGACCGCATCCGCCGACTATGAGAAGCTGGATCACACGCTGTTTCGGAATCGAGCGAATCCGACCCGGCTGAGCGACAGCACCGAGCAGAATTAGCCCAAGGACATACCGCCATGCCATCGCCGTCAAAAGCGGGACGCCAGTAGCCGTGACGAGCACCGTGAGAACGGAAATGGAGCCGAAGCTGAGCGCGGAGACCACGATCAGCAGTGTAGCACGGCCAACCGAAGCGTCTGATGATTCCATCGGACGAATGTAGCTTTCGCCGATATTCAGGGCCATTTTCTCGAATGAAATCACTGGTAGGGTGTTGCTTGGCCACCTTTAGACGCGCTGCGTTCTCAATACCCGCGTTTTATGACGTCGTCGACTTCTACTGAACAGCCGGCAGGCGAGTCACCCGCTGGTCAGGAAGAGTTCAAGGACCTGGGCTTCGGCGCCGAGGTTGCCAGGAATGCGCGTCAGCGGCTGCTCAATCCCGATGGGAGCTTCAACGTTAGTCGCGAAGGCCTCGACCCGTTTTCATCTCTCAGTCTCTATCACTGGCTCCTGACGATCTCGTGGCCAAAGTTCATTGGGTTCATCGCCGGCTCGTATGTGGTCGTCAACGCGGTGTTTGCATTTGCTTTCCTGCTGTGCGGACCAGACGCGCTGCAATCCACTACCGGCAGTTTCGCGGGACAACCTTTCTATCGCGCCTTCTTCTTCAGCGTCGACAGCTTCGCCACGATAGGATACGGCAACATCATCCCGGTGGGAGTGGCGGCAAACACACTCGTTACGATCGAGGCGTTGCTCAACATCCTTGGAATCGCATTGGCGACGGGTGTCATCTTTGCGCGCTTTTCACGACCGTCGCCCAAGATTATTTACAGCCGTCATGCGATAGTCGCTCCCTACCGCGACAAAACCGCCTTGGAGTTCCGAATCGCCAATGCGAGGAGTAACCAGCTGATCGAAGTGCAGGTTCAACTAATCCTCACCAAGATTGAGCAGGCTGGCGGATCGAGCGTGCGCAAGTTCTACGACCTGGATCTCGAGCGGCATCGTGTAGTGTTCTTCGCGCTGAGCTGGACGGTTGTGCATCCAATCGATGCGAACAGCCCCATGTGGGGCTTAACGCACAAGGACCTCGTTGATTCGGACGCGGAGTTCCTCATTCTTCTGATCGGAACCGACGAAACCGTGTCGCAGACGGTGTATTCGAGATCTTCGTACAAAGCGGATGAAGTCGTCTGGGGCGCGAAATTCGCGAATATGTTCCTCCGTAACGAGACCGACGGAATCATCGGCATGAACCTGAGCCGGATTCACGACATCGAAAGGGTGTATTCGCGCTAGGAGTTGTTTAGCCTTATTGCACCGCACGACCACACTCTTCCACCCGAGAAAGAGAGCTCCCCATGAACATCAAGATATTTGCCCTTGGACTTGGGTTATTAACGCCACTAACCGCTCATAGTCAGGACAGTAGGACGACAAATGACGCCATACCGCAGATCGCTGTAATTGGACGAGGAGAAGTAAAGGTTTCTCCGGACAGAGCTACCATCCAGATCAGCGTCCAGACACGGGCGTCGACTGCAGCCGTTGCTGCCGCCGAAAACGCGAACAAGCAACAGGCTGTTCTCGCCGCTCTTCGGTCATTGGGGTTGGGAAATGACCAGCTCTCGACGATCAATTACAACGTCTATCCAGAGCAGCGCTACGAGCAGGGAAAGGAGCCCGTCATCGTTGCCTACAATGTGACGAATACAATCCTGGCCGAAGTCCGAAAACTGACTCAGGTCGGGCCCGTGATCGATGCCGCTCTTTCCCACGGTGCGAACATGATCACATCTCTCCAGTTTTACGCCTCTAACACGGAAGCGGCTCGCCGCGCCGCGATTGGAACAGCAATCGAAAAGGCACGAGCCGATGCTGAAGCAGCAGCCAAGGCCGCACACGGTACATTAGGGACGTTGCTCGAGATCAATATCGGCGCGTACTCGCCTCCCCCGCCTCGGCCCATGATGATGGCTCGGAAAGACGTTGCCCAGGCAGACACTCCCATCAACCCGGGCGAAGAAACGCTTGCGGTCGAGGTAAGCACTCGGTGGAGGTTCATCCCCAGCAATTGAGCATGTTTCCACGTGGAACATCCGGCGGGCGTGTTCCACGTGGAAACCCTCCAAAGACCTGGGTAGATTGAGCGCCATACCTACACCGGCAAATTGTGGCGCGAATCATCGCAATAGCAAATCAGAAGGGCGGGGTTGGCAAAACGACTACAGCGGTAAATCTGGCCGCCAGCCTTGCTGCTGCAGAACAGCAAACCCTTCTCATTGATGCCGATCCCCAGGGAAACGCGACAAGCGGCGTCGGCCTCGATAAGGAAAGCGTACCTCTCACTCTCTATGACGTCCTCGTTGGGAATTCCGACCTGAGGTCTTCCCGGCAGACACGTGTTCAGTTCGAGAAGCTCGATGTGGTCGGCGCTACCCCAGATTTGGCGGCGGCCGAGGTAGAGCTCGTCGATAGAAGCGACCGCGATCACGTCATGCGCGAGGCCATTCAATCTCTGAGGCCGGACTACGACTTCGTCATCATCGATTGCCCTCCGTCCTTAGGTCTGATCACGATAAACATGCTCGCAGCGGCTGATGCCCTTTTGATCCCGCTACAGTGCGAATACTACGCCCTCGAGGGTCTCTCACAGCTTCTCAATACAGTCCATCGGGTACAGCACAGCGCCAACGAAAAGCTTGCTATCGATGGCGTGCTGCTGACCATGTACGACTCGCGTCTTAACCTGTCGAGGCAAGTGGCCGAAGATGCGAGAGAGTACTTTGGACCGAAGGTTTTCAGCAGCGTCGTACCGAGAAACGTCCGGCTAGCAGAAGCACCCAGCTTTGGGAAGCCGATCATTCTCTATGACGTTGCCTCAGTAGGAGCCCAGGCCTACATGAACGTCGCGAAAGAGCTCATCGAGCGAACCGCACAAGGAGACGACGGTGGCAACTGAGAAAACGCCCAGACGATTGGGCAGAGGACTTGAAGCGCTACTGGGGAGCGCGAGCGGGTTGGCCTCGAGTGATGAAGGCGCGCTCAAATCAATCCCAGTCGGACAGATCGGGAGAAACCCGTTCCAGCCGCGTAGGGAATTCAACTCCGAGGAGCTCGGAGAGCTCCAGGAAAGCCTGAAGGCGAGTGGGCTACTTCAACCGATAACCGTGCGACGCCGGCCGGGCAAAGATGGGTTTGAATTGATCGCCGGCGAGCGTCGACTACGCGCTGCGACAAAGCTGGGCTGGAAGGAAATCCCAGCCATCATCAAGGAGATCGACGACAGAACCGTACTGACTCTGGCCTTGGTTGAGAATCTTCAACGAACCGATCTCAATCCGATCGAGGAAGGAGAAGGCTATCACCGGCTTTCACACGAATTTGGCCTGACCCAACAGCAGATCGCAGAGACTGTAGGGAAAGACCGGACCACGATAACCAACATGCTTCGCCTGCTCCAGCTTCCCGATGCCGTCAGAAGGTTACTACAGGACGGCCAGCTGACCATGGGACATGCAAAGGTGCTGCTTGGCCTGGAAGATCCAGAAACGATAGCAACCCTGGCCCGCGAGATCGTAAAGGATGGGCTGACCGTAAGGGAGATCGAGCGACGCATCCGTGAATTCGCCGGACCACGAAGCGGTAAGAAGGGAGGCCGACCCAAGTCTGCCGATCGGTTGTCCGCAGAGGTCAAGCGGATTGGAGACAGACTGCGCCGCTTTCTCCAAACCGATGTCACCGTCAGTGTCGGCAAGAACAATCGGGGTACTCTTACGCTTCACTTTTACTCGGCTGACGACCTGGAACGGCTGCTCGAAGTATTGCGAGTTCCAGATTAATCAACAGACTTGTCAACCTAAGGCCTAACCCCTTGCTGTATAACACGTTACGTTGTTCGCCTCCAGCTATTATATCGGTTCTCCACACAAATATGCACTGAAATTAATGCTCACATCCGCGAATGTTGCCGCCTATACAGATGAGCTACTGAACACCGCTACCACCCCCGATTATCCAAACGCGGTAAATGGCCTTCAGCTCGAGAATCACTCCACGATTCACAGCATTGCGGCGGCTGTGGATTTCTCGACACGGGCAGTTCGCGGTGCCATTGAGAACAGAGCCAACTTTCTCATCGTCCACCATGGAATGTTCTGGGGTGGACTCACACCAATTAGCGGTCCTTATTACCGGACTTTACGGATGTTGATAGAAAATGATATCGCCGTCTATTCTTCACATCTGCCGCTGGATCGCCATCCGGGACTCGGGAACAATCCGCTTCTGGCAACAGAATTGGGCCTAACACCCACAGGTTCATTCGCACCGTTCCAGGACATCTTCATCGGGGTAAGCGGTGAGAGCGATATCGAGACAGCCCTGCTGGTTGAACGCGCTCGAAACTTTGCAAAGAGTTACGGGGAGATTCGCACATCGGCGATCGGCCCAGACCGTCGGACGAGAAAATGGGCAATTTGCACCGGAGCAGGAGCTTCAGCAGAAACGCTCAGTGAAGCATCCGGGGCTGGTATCGATACTTTGATCGTTGGCGAAGGGCCGCATTGGACTGCGATTTATGCCGAAGAGCATGAGCTCGCGATTATATATGCAGGTCACTACGCGACGGAGACGCTTGGCGTCCGCGCACTAGCGCGACATCTCGCTGAAAAACACAACCTACCGTGGAGTTTCATCAGCGCGCCTACCGGTCTCTGATAATTGCGCACCACTCTTTCATGACCGCGAGCAGGTCAACAATCCGTGTAGGCACTCCGCCAAATGGAGCGCCACTGCCCGGGCGCTACACGTTCAATTAGACCCAGGGTGCGACCGTCGTCGTGCTCAATATTGACGACGACAGCAGGTTTTCTTGACGGGCCAATTCGCACCGCTGCAAGCACTTCCGTCGCTTGGGTTGTTTCTTCCGCACCCGCAGTCCGGCTGTAGTACGCAACGTTGTACTTCCCAGTTGACCCTGGCCGCTTTTCCCCAATCATGAGAAGATGCTCGATCCTAGGGTTTGCTTCTTCGTTCACGCTGCGCACGACATCAGCAATGACCAGGTCGACAGAATCGAGTCGGAATGTGTAAGCGGATCTCACCCGAAACGGCAATCGGCTGAAGGTGGGATCGGAAGCAATCGCCAGCATCGCGGCCGTCTCCGCGAGAGACACAGCAAGAGCCGCTGAATCGGTACCTGGCATTGCCTCAATGGAATCGAGCCTGATCGCCTGGACGTGTCCACTCGCAAACCCGATGCGCCAGGCTGAGCTGGCGCCAGCTATCCTCGCAAGTGGCCAGGCATCACACTCCTGTTTGGTATCCGTCGACTGAATAGGAATCACCGTGGTCGAGCGATCGACCTTACCTCCCCGTCCAAAGAGATCGAAGACGAGACCGGCAACTGGCGCACCGTTGCCCTGGACAGATGCGATCGTGCTATCGGTAACCTCCGGCAGGATCACTGCAGCGCTGTCTGTGGCGCCTTCAAGAGAAACGAGCATGACAGGTCCGGCATCCATATCCCAGTTCGTGCTGCTCGCTGGCCCAGAAGGGAATACAGGTGGCAGCGACCCTCGAGCGGAGTCTTCACCGCCCCTTCCTTTGTCACGACACGCCAGCAGAAGAATCACCAGTAGCGCCGCACGGAGTGAGCGCACTTGACCGAGTATCATGGGATGTTTGGCGGTCACTTTTTCAGCATCGAGATTACTCATTCGAATGCTACGTCACTATACGTATTTAAGCACGGTATTGGATGGTGTAGGTTCACGCATGAGTCCAGCATGGTCAGACACTAACCTGCACCGCCAATGGAATCGATGACAGTTTTGACCAATCAGGCCGACCAGGATCCCGGCGCGAGCGTCAATCTCACTGCAACGGGGGATATGAACCCCCCGCTTGCTCCGTTGAGGGAACGTGCCAGCTGGGCGCTCTACGATTTCGCGAATACGGTGTTCTCGATGAACATCGCTACGCTGTACTTCGCCGCGTGGCTCGTCGGAGATCTGGGTCATTCAAACACGATGTACGCAACCGTAAATGGAATCGCATCCGCGCTTGTTGTCGTATCGATTCCGGTTTTCGGAGCTATCTCTGACGCAACGAAGAGGCGGAAGCCATGGGTCGTCGGTTTTACTCTCATCGCCTGCATTGCAACGGTGGTAATGGCGATTCTTGGGCAGATCGGATTGCCGCTAGTGGGAGAGGGCGTAGTCGGCGCACTCTCAAGTGCCATGATATCCCCAGGCGTGGCGTTATTCGGCGTACTTGCAGCCTTTACGCTGGCGAATTACGCCTATCAGGGTGCGCAGCCGTTCTACAATGCGATGCTGCCAGAGCTAGTTCCCGTAGATCATCGGGGCCGTCTCTCGGGGATGGGTGCTGCATTCGGCTACGTCGGCTCGATAACGGGCGTCCTGTTGACCTTCCCGTTCTTCACCGGTTCCCTGCCATTGATCGGCGCCCTTCCTGATCGGATCATCAGCTTTTTGCGAAGTGTCGTTCCATTCACTACGCACGGAGGTCGTGTTTCTACATTCGTTCCAACCGCGGTGATCTTCCTTTTGTTCTCGCTACCGTTGTTTCTATTCTGTCGGGATCACAATGCCCTTCGTGGGAGAAAACAGGTGCAGTGGCGTGAGGCGTTCCGGGATGTACGGGAAACATTGAAGGAAACGCGGAAGTATCCTGGAAGCATGAGATTCATACTTACTTCGTTCCTCTATCAGGATGCGATGGGGACGATCATCGCGAACATGGCGCTTTATGCAATCTTCGCGATGGGATTCGTCAAAGGCTCCGAGGCAACGCTTTTCATCATACTCACCGTTCCCGCCGTCATTGGGAGCTACGGCATCGGGCGACTGGTGGATCGCTTTGGACCCAAGCGGACTCTCTCCTGGGTTCTCACGGGCTGGGTCGTACTTCTGATAGCGATGATCGTCGCACCATCGAGAGCGGCATTCTGGGTTGTGGGTGCATGCATTGGTCTGATTTACGGCGGGGTTTCGACCGCGGAGCGACCGTTGCTATTGAGTCTCGTTCCCGATGTCGAAGCCGGCCGGTTTTTTAGCTTGATGGTGCTGTCTTCACGAGCTGCTGCTGTGGTAGGTCCTTTCATTTGGGCGCTAGCCGTCGATGGCCTTACCTCGTCGATGGGAGTCGGGTTCGCATATCGTGCCGGTGTTGCAACGGTCGCGATCGGAATGATCCTGGCACTTCTGATGTTGCGCAAAGTACCTGACAACTTCAGTCGATCCGTGTCGTCAAAATGATCTACCGTGCCTTGAGATGGATTACCGGGATTGCCGTCCACTGGTTCTACGCAGATATCCGTGTGGTGGGCAAGGAAAGAATCCCGACACGAGGACCACTGCTGATCGCGGTCAATCATCAGAATGCTCTCGTTGATTCGCTGATCGTGGGCTGGGTCATTCCTCGCAGGATTGCGATGACCGCAAAAGCTACACTCGCTGACAACCCCCTTATAGCGTTTCTCTTCCGGATTCTACACGTGGTGCCTCTCCGGCGACTGAGTGATGAAGCCAGAAAGGCGAACGGTTCCCCGAGCGATCGAACACGAAATCATGAAGCATTTCGTGAGATAATCGATCTACTCGGCCATGGTGGAGCAGTGCTCATTTTCCCGGAGGGCAAGAGTCACAATGAGCTTGGACTGGAGCCGCTCAAGACCGGATTGGCAAGGCTTGCGCTAAAGGCGCGAGATGAAGCCGCAATCAAGGGGATCTGCATTCTTCCGTTAGGTCTGGTCTTCGAGAACAAGGGTGCTCCCGGCACGGCTGTCGGAGCCAGGATTGGAGAGCCGATCGAGATGGATGCATGGTCAGGCGCAAATCATACAGTCCTGACAGAGGAGATTGCGGACCGCTTGCGTGCTGTGTCCGAAGAGGCTGGCCTGCCCGCGAAAGGACATGTCTCTGGTGAACGCCGATACTCCGTAAAGGAGCGGCTCATTGCGCTTGCCGCGTGGTGGGGACGTCTTACGCATCAGACGCCTGTCAGACTGGCAAGAAGTATCGCCGTGAGACGCAGCACCAACGCCGACCAGCCCGCAATGCTGACGATCCTTTTCGGTATCGGCCTCGTACTCATCACCTACATCATTCATCTCACCATTGTAGGCGTTCTCGCGCACTCGATCTGGATCGACCTGATCTATTTGGCGGGTCTATTGGCCGGAGCGTACTGGGCAGCTTTCCAGCAGCATCCTCGGCGCTACTAGCTCGTTAGAGCTTGGTCTCCAACCAGTTCTTTCCCACTCCCAGATCCACGACCAGCGGTACCGACAGCTGGGCCGCGTGCTCCATCTCGTACTTCGCCAGCTCTTGCACCTGCTCGAGCTCATCCGGCAACACTTCAAAGACCAGCTCGTCGTGAACCTGGAGGAGCATCTTGCTTCGCAGGCTCCGCGTTCGGAGAGCGTCGTCGATCCGGATCATCGCAATTTTTATCAGATCAGCTGCGGATCCCTGAATCGGAGAATTGGCCGCAACTCTTTCACCAAACGCGCGAATGTTGAAATTCCGTTCGCGTAACTCCGGAATGTATCGCCGCCGGCCGAATATCGTCTGCACATATCCGTGCTCCCGAGCGAACGCCACCATCGAGTCGAGATAGTTGCGTACTCCCTGAAAGCGCTCGAAGTAGCGCGCAATGAATTCCTTTGCTTCCGCGTGCTCAATACCGAGCTGGCGAGAGAGTGCATGCGCTCCTTGGCCGTAGATCGTCGCGAAATTGATCGTCTTGGCTCGACTGCGCATTGTACTCGTCACCTGATCGAGCGGAACTTCGAAGATCAGTGCTGCGGTCTGACGATGGATATCACCACCTGCCTGGAACGCTTCGACGAAGGTTGGATCGCGAGACAGGTGCGCAAGCAACCGGAGCTCGATCTGCGAATAGTCGGCAGCCAAGAGCAGCCAGCCCGGACGCGGGATGAAGCCTCGTCTTATGTCTCGCCCCAGCTCCCGACGAATTGGAATGTTCTGCAGGTTGGGATCATTGGAAGAAAGTCTGCCGCTGCTGGCAACCGCCTGGCTGAACGACGTATGTAATCGCCCGGTTTTCGGGTTGACGAGACGAGGGAGCGCATCGAGGTAAGTGTTCTCAAGCTTGGACAACTCCCTGAACTCAATGAGCTTCGTCGGAAGCTCATGCCCTTCCTCTGCCAGCTCTGTAAGAACAGCAACATCAGTCGATGGTCCGGTGCTGGTCCGCTTGATGACGGGAAGATTCAACTTCCCAAACATTATCTCCCGAAGTTGTGGGTTCGAGTTGATGTTGAACTCTACTCCGGCAGCTTCGTAGATCTGCTTCTCCACAGTCTCGCGTTCGGCTTGAAAGCGCTGTTTCAGCGAAGAGAACAACGGCAAGTCGATCGTGATCCCGGTCCATTCCATCTCGGCCAGGACGTTGACGAGAGGTATTTCCACGCCCTCAAAAAGGGTGGTAAGCTCATACGATTCGAGCTGCGGCTCGAATACCCTGCGCAGCCGTAACGTCATGTCGACATCTTCGCAGGCGTAGTCTCGCGCTGATTCGACCGGACACTCGTCAAACGGGATCGCGGACCGGCCTTTGCCACACAGATCCACAATCGAGGTCATGGTGTGGTCGAGGAACTCGAGCGCCAGCACATCAAGCCCGTGCGAGCGACGTCCGGGATCGAGCACGTAACTCGCGAGCATGGTGTCGAAGTCCAGTCCGGCGAGATTCACTCCTGCACACCGCAGCGTCAGAAGATCGTACTTCGAGTTCTGCGCGGTCTTTCGGACGGTTGGATCGGCAAGAAGATCTCTCAGCGGTTGCATCACCGGCGAGCCAAGCGGAGGAAGATTGCGAACGCTCGTCGGCTTGTTCTCCCGCAGCATTCGGGCAGCAATGCTCATCGCGTCGCTGCTGGTCTTTCTTTTCTTTGCAGCTATCTCGGCGAATGGTTCGTCTCCCCCCCGGATCAACCCTCTATCCTCTGGTGCGTCAGTTGCCGAGCGGTCGCCGGCGGCGTCGACGAGCAAGTCACCTTGGCCCTCTACCTGTCGCAGCTTATGCTGGAGTGGGAAGTAGTACGCCTCGCTCTCGCCGACGGCGATTGCAATAGAGACCAGCGACGAGCGTAATGGGTCCACGAGCTGCGGACTCGCGGGATCGATCAGTGTCTCGGTGCCAACGGCTATCACTTCAGCTTCACGGGCACGCCTGATAGCCTGCTCCATTGCCTCGAGAGTATCCACCGTCACGTAGTTGGGGCGTTCCCGTGGCTTTTCTTCGACGGGCGCCTGTGCGGCCGAGTCTTTCGCCAGCGAATGGAATTCGAGCTCGATGAACAGGTCCCGCAAGCGTTGATGATCGGGCCGCTTTATCCTGAGCGATTCGAGATCGAAGGGGACCGGTAAATCGTCGCGGATAGTGACTAATTCCTTCGACAGCCTCGCATTTTCCGCGTGTTCGAGCAGTGCCTCACGCGGGCGCTTCTTCGTGATCGTCGCTGCGTTGGACAAAATGGACTCTAGGTGCCCGTACTGTTTCACCAGCTCGGACGCTGTCTTGTCTCCGATGCCACGCACGCCAGGGATGTTGTCCGACGAATCACCGACAAGAGCCAGATAATCGGTCACGAATTCAGGGGCGACGCCAAGACGCTCCTCCGCATTCTCGACACCGACCCAGTGCTCCTCGACGTTGGCCGGTCCACCTCGACCAGGGTTCAGAAGCCAGACCCCCGGCTTGATCAGCTGCTGGAAATCCTTGTCGCCGGATACCACTACCACCTTAACGCCGGCCTCGACACTTCTCGCGACCAGAGTACCAATCACGTCATCGGCTTCGAAACCGGGCAGCGTCAAAATCGGGATACGATACGCATCCAGCATCTCGCAGATGCGGTCCATGCCACGATCGAAATCGGATTGTAGCTCTTCACTCAGTTTTTCGCGGGTGGCCTTATAGGCAGGATAACGCTCGTGCCGGAAAGAAAGACCCGAATCATGCACCCACCCGAGGTAGTCGGGTTGGTGTTTGGTGAGTAGTCGTTGAAGAAAGTTTGCAATGCCCCAGCTTGCGGAGGTGTTTTCCCCCTTGCTCGTGGTGAGCGGGCGGGAAATCAGCGCAAAAAAGGCGCGATAAATGAGGGCGTATCCGTCGACGAGAAAGAGCCGCGGACTTCCGGGACCATTCATGAAGTGAATATAAAACGCCTTCGCGTCCGGAGAGCGCAAAGGCGTTCATGTGGCAATGTTCCAGAACTGCGGCAGGATCCTACTGCTGCCGGCGGGCGTTGAGCGAAAGG
Source organism: Gemmatimonadota bacterium (assembly GCA_030774675.1). Classification (GTDB taxonomy): domain Bacteria; phylum Gemmatimonadota; class Gemmatimonadetes; order Gemmatimonadales; family Gemmatimonadaceae; genus UBA4720. Next base: position 73,059 of record JALYKQ010000139.1, read on the forward strand.
AACTCAGTTTCACTCGGCCTGGTAAGTCTCCATCTGCCCGGTTCTTCATAGAAAACCAGCTGCGAACTGAAGCGGCGGTATTGCCAGATCTGGAGACGCGTGGTCGATCCGATTTGAGTAGTCGACATCGCGCCATTCATGGTTCGCTCGAGTACTTGATCCGGTTCTCCCAAGGCAACGAACACCATTCCGCGGTCCGACAGCCATCCTGGGTTACGATCCATTCTAAACTGGACATTTGCCTGCTGGATTCGGGTAAAATAGGCCTGCATCTCTTCGTTGGTCGAGGTTTCGGGAACCGGATCCGTAACACGCAGAAACTCCGCCCATACCGTCGCGCGTTTTTCCAACGGAGCCGTCCGGAGAGCGTTCAGCCGGGAAGAACTCGCGAAGAAACGCAAATAGCCAAGCATATCCTCAAACGACATCAGAGGAATGTCTTCGCCAAAACTGACGAACAGCGGAGCTTTCGCACTATCCGGCGAGTCCCTCCGAGTAAAGAAGACCTGCGCAGTTCCGACACCGACCGTTGAGATCGGCACGTTCACAATTCCATTGAACAAGCCACCTCTTCGCGCCAGGATCGCCGAGTCACGCCATAACCGGGCCCCCTTATCATTACGGACGACAAAATCCACCGGAAGACGCGTTCCCTGCCCGTATGCCTCAACATAAATCGCGACGGTGCTGTCGCGACCAAAAACAGCGCTCGATCGTGGGCTCGCCAATAGCCGTGGCGCCGAATCAAGGACCGATCTTCCCACGGCCTCATAAACGAGCAGCGGGGTAGAGAAACGACCCGTATTCAGCGAAGGAACGGTAACTGTCGCCTGTTGGGTAGCAGTACGAGATCCTCCGACGTCACGGACCATTACGGAAAGGGTGTAGACTCCCGGGGGAATGTGGAAGTAATGCTGGAAGATCACGCTCTCATCGGTTCGATTTATTTCCCGGAATGAGCCGACCCGCACTATTTCCATCGCATCGATATTGGCCACTTCTACATCACCGCGATTCACGGCAATTTTCACTTCGTAGGGCGCGCGATATCTATCACCCTCTCTAGTGAAAGTCAGAGCCCGGTTGGGGACCGAAATGCTGGCAAGGACGAGTGTTGTGTCCGAACGTGCACTTGCAAACGAGGATATCTTTCCCACAAATGCCAGCGGATTGGGCGTGGCAAGTAGACCAATACTTCGATACAGCTCACTTACGTCTGACGGCGCACCGCCATCGGGCTGTAGAATGCGCACGTTCGGCTCAGGCGTCGGACGTGTAGTCGTCGAGGAGCAGGCGATGGCGACAACAGAGCTCAGGGCAAGGAGCCCCAGGGATTGCTTCGTGGATATCGACATGAGTGGCTATTACCCTATCCGGTCTTGCCGGTTTCTATTAGCTTCGCGGCGTGTCTCGAGAGCAGATGGTCGGCACTCCCGTCGCTGACTATACCATCCAGAAAGAGGTAGGTGAGGGCGGAACATCCGCCGTCTACCTAGCCGAGCATCCCAATCATGGCACTGTAGCCCTCAAAGTGCTACGGGAAAAACTGCGCCAGGACGCAACGGCGGTGGCTCGTTTTCTCCGTGAAGCAAAGTATGGCGCCAGAGTCAGACATCCGAACGTGGTCGAGACCATCGAAATAGGTCAGGCTGCAAACGGGCTCCACTTCCTCGCCATCGAGTGGGCAGAAGGTGAAATTCTGGAACGGTATGCGAAGCAGTATGCGCCGTTGCCAAGGGACGAGGTTTCAACGATCGTCTCCCAGATCGCAGCCGGAGTGCAGGCAGCACACGATGCCGGGATCGTCCATCGCGATCTAAAGCCTGAAAACGTGATGTACGATTCGAAGACCAGGCGCGTGAAGCTACTCGACTTCGGCATTGCGACCGATACACAAGCTTCCAGCGACGAACGGCTGACCCGCGCTGGTTTCTTTGTCGGCACGCTTATGTACATCGCGCCTGAAGCCTTGTCGGGCGAGATCGTCACGGCTGCTGCTGACCAGTACAGCCTAGCAACCATTGCCTATTTTCTCTTAACGCGCTCCCTCCCTTATAGCGCAAAAGCACCGCGCGAAATGTTCACTCAGCTTCTCACCATGCCGCCGATTCCGCTAAAGGACGCGGGAGAAGGAGATTTCAACTTCTCGCCGGCACTCGATGCTGTCGTAATGCGAGCTCTTTCCCGGTCCCCAGCCAGTCGCTATCCCAGCGTCATGGCCTTCGCTGAAGCATTCAGGGAAGCAGCGAACATTGAGCCGGACCAGCCCAGAATGCTGGACAAGTTCAAAGGGCTACTTAGGCGTAGCCGGTAAATCAGCCGGATCGACCGGAAGCCACAGAGTAAATGTCGAGCCTTTTCCCGGCTCGCTTTCCAGCTCAACCATCCCACCGATGAGCGCCGCGAGCCTCCGGGAAATCGAGAGTCCCAGTCCGGTCCCACGCTCTGCAGAGTTTCCACGAGGACCTGCATCAACTTGCTCAAATTCCTCAAAGATCCGGCTCTGATCAGCCGGCTGAATACCAATCCCTGTGTCGATCACTTGGATTCCAATCCACGGATTCGTCGGATAGGATGGACGATCTGTTGAAAGAGGGCCGCTGTCCGGAAGCGTGTCGACCAGACGTGTACGAATTACGATTCCACCTTCATTCGTGTATTTGACGGCATTCCCCAAAAGATTCACCAGAATCTGGCGTAGATGGGTGGGATCAGTTCGAATACGTGGTAGTGCTGCGCCCATGACGAGAGATAGACTGAGTTCCCTTTCGCTAACCAGTGATTCTATCTCGCTCGCGACGTCGAGAACGAATGGGCGTAGATCGATGGTTTCGGTGTGAATCTCCAATCGGCCAGCTGCCATCTTTGCGAGATCTAGAATTTGGTCAACCAGGTGGCGGAGGTGGTTGGCCGAGGCTTCAATGCGTTCCACAGGCTTCACCTGTCGAGGAGCTAGCTCCCCGTATACACCCTCGCGAAGCAAGTCAACAAATCCAACAATCGCATTCAATGGAGTCCTGAGCTCGTGCGAGACATTCGCAAGGAATTCGCTCTTCATGCGGTTGACGCGCAATAGCTCCGAGGAAAGCCGCTCAAGCTCCTTCGATCTCTCTACCAGACTGCGGGCCTGCCGACGCTCATGGCGTAATACAAGAGCAAGACCGAGGACGGTGGCGAGCGACACGATCCACCCAACAAGACCAGTCCAGTGATCGAATCCGATCTGTGAAAGCGCATGCATTGACTCCAATCATAAGAATCCATAACCTCCCGCACCATGACTGAGCACTCGACGCTCGTCGCGCTCCTCGCTGAACGCTCCGCCAAACGTGGTCAATTCACCCTCGCATCGGGGAAGCAGTCGACTTTCTACATCGATGCAAGGTTGACAACCATGAGTCCGGAGGGTCTTTCGGTCATCGGCTCGCTTGCTCTGTCTACGCTTCGACGAACAGGCTGGACCATTGATGCCGTCGGCGGTCTGACGCTGGGTGCCGATCCCATCGCGTACGCGATCAGCTATGCCAGTGCGCGCTCTGATCACCCCATCAGAGCATTCACAGTAAGGAAAGAGCTAAAGGCTCACGGAACTGGTAAACTGCTCGAAGGCCCTTTCAGGCAGGGAGACCGTGCTGTAGTAATCGAAGACGTCATAACGACTGGCGGTTCTGCCATCCGAGCTATCGACGCCGTACGCGAGGCTGGGGGAGTTGTCACAGGAGTGCTGGCATTAGTGGACCGTGAAGAGGGAGGGCGACAAACTATTGAAAAGGCCGGCCTGCTTGTTGTCGCCCTCGTCACTGCAACTCAGATCATCGCAGCTCTTCACAGTTAGGTTGTCCGGCAGCCTGAAGCTTCGGCATCCAGCCTGGATATGCCGCTGACGGCCGGAACGTTGACAGCGTTTCGACATAAGGAAGGATGAGCTCGGTTCTAAAGAACTGAAGCATTCCTTGTCCGTCGTAGGTACCCCGGAACTTTACAGGAGACATTTTCATCACCGTCCGTACGTGCCGGCCAAAGCTTTGGGGAGAGGAGTAATCAAGGTGGTTCGCGACACGAGCAACTGATAATCCCGGATTCTCGAAGAGGCGGGCTGCACGTATGAGCCTGGCAAGCGACAGATAGCGTTTGGGAGCCGGTAGGTTCGCCCGAAAAAAGCGGCTCATCAGCGTGCTCGGCAAGATGTTCAGGTAACGCGCAAGCTGGCGGACCGTGGAGATCTTGGGCGATGGATCGAAGAGTACCTCGAAGAAGCGCCAGCAATCTTTCGATACTCCAGGAAGATCAAGGCTGATCTGTGCAAGAGCCGAACGCAAGAGATTGTTAGAGTCTTGCGATGCGAGAAGATTTCGGAGCGTCTGCCACCCGGCTGGTTGCCTAGCATCCACAAGCGTCCGAATTCCAAGCTGTCCCAGAGCAAGCGTCGCGTGCGGCGTCGAGCTTTGCGTCTCTGTCAGCAGTGCCACGGCCGGGATCCTCGGAAATTCCCTCACCATAGCTGCTACGCGACCTGAGCTTTCCGAGCCATAGCGAGTAACGGATATCAGGACCAGACTGGCTTTCTGCTGTCTGAGATCTGAAAGGACCTCCTCCAGAGATTCTCTATGAAGCGCATCGCATAATCCTTGAGCTGCTGCATCCACACGAGAGCGCTCGAGCGGAGTGAGGATAGTCGACACAGGTGTACGTTGCTGACTGCGCTTCGAATCGGACGGCATGATATCCTCCGAGGATAAATGGTTAAAAACCACCTCGCTTCGGAAGGATACGGAGTCACGTCAGATAAGCGTCATCCCACTGTGAGTGCCATGGAGGAAAGCACACCGATTCGTCATATCATTATATTTCGGGAGAGCAATCGGTCGGACGATCGCGCATTCGTATCCATATGATACCTATTCGAGGAAAGTCCGGGCTCCAGTGGACAGGCCGCCAGGTAACCCCTGGGCACGGATAGCGAGAGCCATTCGTGACGGAAAGTGCCACAGAAAAAAGACCGCCATCTTTTAGGTGGCAAGGGTGAAACGGTGGGGTAAGAGCCCACCGCGCTCATGGCAACGTGAGCGGCAGGGCAAACCCCGGCTGGAGCAAGGCCAAATATGCGGCGAGAGGCGTTCACCTCGATCAAGACACCGCGGGTAGGCTGCTAGAGAGCATGGGCGACTATGCTCGTAGAGAAATGATCGTCCGGATTATGCGAGTAGTCCGACAGAACCCGGCTTACAGACCGATTGCTGATAAACATGACAACCTCCGATGAGATTATCATCGGAGGTTGTTTGTTTGGACCAATTAACCGACTAGCGGAAAAAACGTGGATACTCGACCCGAAAGACTAGGGCAGTTGGCCTTTACCTGCCTCCTCGTTGGGTGCAGCACCACTACAACTCAAACAGCACCTCCAGTCTCGCCAGTACCGACAGCACCAGCTGTGCCGGTAATAACCTCCCCTCAGGCCAGTGCATGGACCTTTGCCTATTCCCCCGGTACTCGGCATTACCAGATTTCACGAAGCGCTGCTATCGAGAGCCGATCGGATTCCGGCTCTACTCACGAAACCTCAACCAATTTCACCTATGAACTCGTCGCACTCACATCGGCCGGAGATAGTGAAATCAGTTTCACGGCGGCGGTTGATACGTTCTCAACTACCACTCAGGGATTGATCGGCCGGGTACAGTCGATTCAACTACCCGTACAGGTCAGAGGGTTGCTTGCCAGTCATAGCCTGACCTTTAACACCGACAGTAGCATCAGCTCCAAGTGCAACCCTGTTACCTCCACTTTAATCTCTGATCTCCACAGTTTGCTGACTCCATTTCCTGTTCAACTGTCGCAGGGAATGGCATGGCGGGATTCAGTCGATTCAAGTGGATGCCAAGCCGGGATCCCAACGAGCTCACGTACCATTAGGTCCTATATCGTGTCGGGTGAGGCAAAATACGAGGGTCGCTTGGTACTATTGGTGCAGCGATCTGATAGCATTCAGGCCCATGGGGAGGGAGCACAACAACAACATCCGTTGAAACTCGATGCCATAGGAACTGGAAGCGGTGTCTACTATCTCGATACGAAGGATGGGCGGATCATTCGTATCACCACGGGACAGGAACTGAACCTGACGATTACAATGTCAGCGAAGGCTCATCAGTTCAAGCAGACCTCCAGCCAGGACTTCCGACTCATGCCTTAGTCAACCAGCCGGAGTGGCATTACCAGACACATATACGATGCGGGATCCTTCCAACCTTCCGGTTCCAGCGTTGCCGCTCGCTCAGGCGCCTTGAATGTCATCCGAACTTCATCGGTAGGGATATAACGCAGGATCTCGAGAAGGTAGCTCGCATTGAATCCGATATCGAGCTGATCCCCTGTGTACCGAATGGGAAGTTCATCCTGGGCTTCGCCAAGGTCCGGAGTCTGTACACTGAACTTCAGCATCCCGCTATTGAAGGAAAGTCTGATCCGATGGGTCTGATCCGATGCAATAACCGACATCCGCTTTAGCGCACTGGATAATGCAACCTTGTCGGCAATAGCAACTCGATCATTATCCTTCGGAATAACCTGCTCATAATTCGGATACGGACCCTCGATCAGCCGAGTGAAGACTGCAGTAAACGGTGATCTAAAACCGATATGGTTATCGCCACGTGCGATTTCGAGCTCCTCCTCAGCAGGAAAAAGCCGACGTATCTGTTCCAGCGCTTTCGGTGGAACGATCAGATCGGTTGCCGGCGCTGAAGCTGACCCTATCGGCATATCCATCTTTGCCAACCTGTGACCGTTAGTTGCTACCATCCGCATTCTATCGGGACGTAGCTCCCAAAGTACACCGTTCAGAATGGGGCGACTTTCTTCAGCTGATACGGCAAACGAAGTATGCGAGATCAGTTGCTGCAGGTCTCCCGATCGAATCCGCCAGCTTTCGTTGAACCGCACAGAGGGGAACGTCGGAAATTCATCCCGAGGTAATCCGAGTAGCTTGAAGCGAGAACGCCCACATTCGATCGTAACGCGCTGTTCTCCTACTGCTGCTATTTTGACCGGGGCAGGGGGCAGTTCTCGTGCAATCTCAGTCAGCTTTTTCGCTGGAACAGTCACAGCACCAGCCGCATCTACATCGGCCATAACCTCCGTGCTAACAGCAATATCCAGATCAGTTCCCGACAATTTGATTCCCTTGTCGGTCGTCTCGAGAAGAATATTCGCCAGGACAGGAAGTGTCGTTTTCGCTGGAATGCTTGCAGCAACAGCTGCCAATCCTTCCTGAAGCTTTTCCCGAGAGATCGTAAACCGCATTCCCTTCCATCCTGGAGGTTCAGGTGAGCTGCTAGTAACTGTCTTTTAAAGAGATTAAGACTAGTAGCTGTAGTAGGTCGTGTGGAGCTTTGTCGAGCGGCTCTAACTTATGAAAGGGGTGGGATTTCCGCTATGCTGGATGATGTGACGTTAGATGTTGGTAAAGCTGTAAACGCAGTGTTCTCTACATCGATTTATGAAACTGTAATCCTTTCCACACGAGATGCGGGCCGAAAGTTGAAAGTTTCCAACATGCTTCGAATCCGATTGATTCTCGTCTTCAACTGAATGTCGGCGGTAACTGCTTCCTGGACCTTTTCGAGACTGTGAATTACGGTGGAGTGATCGCGCCCGCCGAAGGCATTTCCGATTTCGACTAGCTGTGTTGCTAGTAGCTCACGGGTGAGGTACATGGCGATTTGGCGGGGGATAGTGAGATTTTTTGTTCTTGTCTTTGACCGGAGGCCATCGACAGTCACTCCCCACTCCTTTGCGACTGCTTGCTGAATCGTAAGAATTGTCAGGGTAGCACTTGTGTCTGGTTCAAGACCTTCGATCGCACGCAGCTTGTCACGTAAGGCTTCACGAGCAACTTCAACAGTGATGTCTTTGTGCTTGAGGGATGCATAGGCAAGGAGCTTTATGATCGATCCCTCTAGCTCGCGGACGTTTGATCGAACATGCTCAGCAATGAAGTGGATGACATCGTCAGGGATGGTCAACTCGAGCCGATCCAGCTGGGCCTTCTGCTTAAGAATTGCTACTCGATGCTCGAAATCAGGTAGGCTAATGTCAGCTACCATTCCCCACTGAAATCGGCTAACGAGCCTGGCTTCGAGGCCTGCAATTTCTGACGGTGGACGATCACTGGTGAGCACAATTTGCCGGCCAGCTTCGTACAAGGCATTGAAGGTATGGAAAAACTCTTCCTGGGTCGTTTCCTTGCGGCCCTTTAGAAAGTGCACATCGTCAATGAGCAATAGATCAGTCTCACGATAACGACGCCTGAAGTCGGATCCAGTGCGGTCAAGAATGGAGCTAATGAGCTCGTTCATGAACTGCTCGGTTCCGACATAGGTGATGCGAGTCGTCGGATTGCGCTGTAGCGTCTCATGAGCAACAGCCTGCATGAGGTGGGTTTTACCCAGCCCTGTATCTCCGTAGATGAAGAGCGGATTGTAAACTCTTCCAGGGGCCTGACTTACAGCATGTGCAGCCGCTGCAGCCAGCTCATTGGATTTGCCGATGACGAAAAGATCGAAGGTGTAGCGTTCGCTTAGTGGTGGCGAACTGGTGCCATTCTGAGGCTGTAGTGGCTTTCTTGACGTTGGGGGCGGAGCTACAAAGAAATCCATCTGCGAGCGTTTTTTCCGTTCCTCATGAACTCGGAACGCCACGTTGAGTGGATGCCCGAGGACGATTGGAGCGTAGCTGGACAGTAACTCAGCGTGCTTTGAATCGTTCCAGTCTGCGGTGAACTGATCAGGCGCACCCACAAAAATGGTACTCCCTTCGATCGATAGAGCTTCAGTCGGCTCAAGCCAAGCTTGGAAGGTTTGATCGGGAAGCTCCTGGCGTGCGCGATCCAGGAGGCGTTTCCATACTTCAGAAGGACTGAGCGACATGACGCGCTACCCTAGCCGGTTTATGTGGAAAAGTCAAACCAACTTAATCCCAGATGCATCAGTCAACTTGACCTATCTTCAATCCTGGAATAGTTTTACCGGTTCTGTATAGCCGCTGATCTTCTTGGTTTCTGGAGCATTGTAATGGGTAAGCCGACCTATCGTCCCCGCAACAAGCGCCGTATTCGCACGCACGGCTTTAGGTTGCGTATGGCTACTAAATGGGGACGTCAAGTTCTTAGCCGCCGCCGCAAAAAGGGACGCAAACGGCTCACCGTCCAGTTGCCGACGAAATACGCTGGCGCGTAAGTCACTCGGCTTTCCTCGCAGCTCCCGGCTGACGAGAGAGGCCGATCTTGAGCTGGTAAGGCGTACAGGGAAGCGGATGTACACGGAGCGCCTCGATGCTCAAGCATCAGCTTCCCTGTTGCTTCATCCTCGAGTGGGTGTCGTGGTTCCGAAGTACAGACGGGATATCGTTGAGCGGAACCGCGTAAAGCGCCGGCTACGCGAACTGACAAGAACGAGAATGCTCCCGATTCTTGGAAGCATAGACGTGCTGCTTCGTGCAAAGCCTGGAGCGTATAGCGCGAGCTTTGAGCAACTTTCAGTGGAAGTCGACACAATTGCGCAGTGGGCTGCAGGAATCGTCTCGCATTAGACCATGCGGACGATATTCATGGTTCTGATTCGCGGTTATCAGCTGGGGATATCGCCACTGTTTCCGACCAGCTGCCGCTACTATCCAACGTGTTCGGCCTACGCGCTCGAAGCCTTCGAGCGCTATGGGGTGATCAAAGGAGGCCGGCTTACGGTCAGCCGGATTCTCCGCTGTCATCCCTTTCGGCCGGGCGGCTACGATCCGGTTCCCTGAATGGATAAGCGTCTTTTTCTGGCTCTCTTTCTTTCCCTGATTGTCATAGCTGTTTCTCAGCTGCTATTTCCGCCAGCAAAGCCGGCACCCGGTGCCAAAGGCGCGGTAGTAACGGACTCAGTCGCTGGATTGAGTCAGGTTGCGTCCTCTACGCAATCATCAGTGATGCCGACTCAAGCGCCAACCACTATTCCCGCACAAACGCCGGTTGGCGCTATTGCTTCACGGACTGCTGAGTTAGTGACCGCGCAGATTACGACCGTCAGCACGCCGAAAGCCATTTATAAGTTCAGCAACATCGGTGCAGCACCGATTTCGGTCGCAATGCGTGACTACAGGAATAGATCACCTTCAGGAGGCCTGGTCGATCTGACTGCTGCCGGCTTTCCGCTTCTTGGTTATCGGCTGATCACGCCGACCGATACGGCCGATCTCTCGCAGGTGCCATTCTCGCTGTCGCGGGCAAGAAACGCCCAGGGAGACGAGATCATCACCTACCGTGCTTCGGTGAAGAATCTTCCCGTGTCAATCGCATATTCGGTCCCAACTGATACGGCTGCGAGCTATTCAGTTCATGTCGACGGGCGCGCGGAAGGGGTGCAAGGACAGGTATACCTGGTTGCGGAGCTACCGCGAACAATCCAACCAACCGAGGCCGATACGGTTGGAGACCATCATAGCTTGGCTTACAGCTTCAAGCCGCAGCGTGACCGCGCGAGGAGCGTGCTTTTCGGCGGACTCGATCCGGGTGAGAAGACTCTCGAAGCAGGGCCACTCAACTGGGTTGCTATCAAGAACAAATACTTTGTGTTCGGGATTCTGGCGCTGCCCAATGGAACGCCATTCAGCGAGGTGACGCTGACAGGTGGGCCGCGGACATCCAAGATTGCTACGACTGCTTCAGCGAGTGTAGTACAGGCCGTCAAGAACAACGCGTTTTCATTTGATATTTACGCGGGTCCACAGGAATCCCAGAGGCTGACTCAAATGGGCAGGGACTTCGATCATGTGAACCCGTACGGATGGCGCTTCCTACAGGGTGTCGTCCATCCGATTGCATCAAAAGTGATCCAGGCTCTGCTCTGGATGCACAACCGGCTGCATCTGAGCTACGGATGGGTCCTGGTCATTCTCGGGATTCTCGTTCGGCTGGCTCTCTGGCCGCTCAATCAGAGCACCATGCGTTCGAGTCTGAGAATGCAGGAGCTGCAGCCGAAACTGGCGGCTGCTCAGAAAAAGTACAAAGACCCCGTGCAACAGCGCGAGGCGATCATGAAGGTCTATCATGATGCGGGTGTCAGTCCGTTTGCGGGCCTGACGGGATGTCTTCCGGCGTTACTCCCCATGCCTATTCTTTTCGCGCTGTTCTTTGTCTTCCAGAATACAATCGAATTCCGCGGTGTGCCCTTTGGATGGCTGCACGACATCTCGGTAAAGGATCCGTACTACGTCCTGCCGCTGTTGATGGGAGCCTCCATGTACGTGCTGTCATGGATTGGAATGCGTAATGCTCCTGCCAATCCACAGGCGAAGATGATGGGTTACATGTTCCCAGTGATGATGACCGTGGTGCTTTTGAACATGGCTTCCGGGCTTAACCTCTATTACACAGCGCAGAATATCGCGGCACTTCCACAGCAGTGGCTTCTGGCGCGGGGGCGGGCGAGAACACGCCCGGCAGGATAGGAGAGAGTAATGCTGCGTGTCACTTATATTGGTCACGCAACGCTACTAATTGAGATTGGCGGGAAGCGGTTTCTCACCGATCCGAATTTTGACCCGGCACTGGGGAAATTTCTCCCGCGGGTCAGTGCTCCAGGGATAGCGCTCGAAGCGCTGCCCAAGCTGGATGCCATCCTCGTGACGCACGCCCATGCGGATCACCTCTCTTTTGATTCCCTGGATGCGCTTCCAGACGATATTCCACTGTTTGCTCCGCCTGTCATCGCCAAGTGGCTGCGCAAACAGGGCTACCAGCATGCTGCTCCAGTAACTCCGGGTCGTGTAGCAGACGTCGACGGCGTGAGGATTCACGCGGCTACGGCAGTGCATAAAGGCAATCGTTACGGAGTGGACCGCTGGAGAAGCGCAGCCAATATGTATCTTATTGAGACCAATAAGATCTCATGCTTTTTTGCGGGCGATACGGCTCTTGCTCCGGGTACTACACGTCTCGTTGAGCAACATCTCGGGCTCAATGGCCGGAATCTGGACCTGGCCCTTCTTCCGATTGGACACGCCCCGTGGTGGAAGCCCGGTTTTCGCAAAGGACATCTGACCAGCACCGATGCACTGACTCTCTTCGAGAGACTCAAAGCCAGGTACTTTATTCCGTACCATTGGGGAACCTTCAATCACGTTACGTCGACCGCGTTCGATGCGATTGACCGGCTCCGTGTCACGCTCCAGAATCATCCACTCCACCCCGCTGTAAAGATTCTGGAGCCAGGCACGACATTCGAGCTGCCAACAGTCAGCTCGTGACCTCGTGAACACCGGCTTCACACAGCTCGAGGATACGATCGTAGCCGTAGCAACACCCAGCGGTCGTGGGGCACTTGCGCTGGTTAGGCTAAGCGGACCCGATGCCTTCACGATTGCAGGAAAGCATCTTTGCCCCCCGCCATCACAGCCGCGTGTTACACAACTCTGCAGCGTCCACGATGGCGAGGAAGCACTCGATCAGGCACTCGTAACGTTCTTTCCCGGCCCCAACTCTTTTACGGGCGACGATACCGTGGAGCTGTCAACGCATGGTGGATACCTGGTTCCGAGCTCCGTAGTTGCGGCGCTGATCTCTTCAGGTGCCAGGCAGGCACTGCCCGGGGAATTCACCCGGAGAGCAGTCCTCAACGGCAAGCTGGACATCCTTCAGGCTGAGGCAATCGGAGATCTGATCGACGCACGCTCGCAGGCGATGCGACGCGCTGCTCTTGGACAGCTCGATGGAGGACTATCCCGCCGGCTGCTCCAACTGAGGGACGATCTCATCGGACTCGAGGCGCTGATCGTCTATGACATCGACTTTCCCGAGGAAGACGATGGGCCGATTTCCCGCGAAAGAGTAGACAAAGCCACGACTGAAATCGTGGAATTACTTAAAGCCCTCCTCGCTACCGCTCCAGCTGGCGAGCTCATTCGGGAAGGTGCGGTCGTGGTGATTGCAGGTCCTCCCAACGCCGGTAAGTCCTCGCTCTTCAACGCACTGCTCGGAAGATCGAGGGCGATAGTGACAGAAATACCGGGTACGACACGCGATGCACTCGAGGCCGTGATCGATACTGGGGAATGGCCTCTGCGCCTTGTCGATACTGCTGGGCTTCGAGAGACTGATGATCGAATCGAACGCCTCGGGATCGAGGTGAGTGAGCGCTATCTCGCTGGTGCGCACGTCGTTCTCGCCTGCGCCGAGACTCCAGACAGCCTGGTGGAAACAGTCGGGGTGATTAGCCGGAACTCCAGTGCGCCTGTCCTGCCCATCCGGACAAAAGCCGATTTAGTAGCAGAAAGCGATGAAACGCCTGGCAAACACCTCTATGTCGCCGTTAGTGCTGAAACTGGGGCCGGCCTTCAAAATCTTCTGGAGGCAATTGCCGAGGTGCTACGGAAGCAGTATGGCGAGGCCGAGACCGACTTGCCTATGCTCACCAGGGCCCGGCATCGGCATGCTCTCACGGTCGCGTGCTCAGAGATCGAGCAGTTTCGTCGAGCGTGGCGGGAGGAGAATCTGCCGGCGACTATTGCCTCGGTTCACCTGCGTACTGCTGTCTCGACACTGGAGGAGCTGATTGGAACCGTCGAGCTCGAGGACGTGTTCGACCGGGTGTTCAGCTCTTTTTGTGTAGGAAAATAGATCTAGGCGGATGCCGCGGCGGAACTGGCGAGGGAAGTAATCTCGCTGGCACTGGCGCGAACAGCCCACGAAAGTCCATGGGCATTTACCGCCGCTTCGACCATTCTGGCGCCGAGAAAGTAGCCTGCCCTCTCCGGGAAAATGTGCCGATCAACAGTTCTGGCATCGTCGCTCATACCTCCAGAAAGGTAGCGAAGTCGCAAACCAAGGCCGGCACGATCGAGATCGGCATTGAGCGCGCGCGTCATCAGTGGCTCGAGCTCTCGAACGCTGGCATACTCGCGCCTGGTGTAGCCGTAGTACTCCCATGCTGCGTGTCCGGGACTGATCGTCCTCGACGCGTGGGTTGAAAGACCTTCATTGATCATGAGCTCGCGGAGCGAAGCGCGCCTACCCGTTTCCCAGTAGGAGTAATATCCACCCGCATCATCGATTAGCTGTCTCAACTCGCTCCGGCTCGTAGGGGAAGTGTAGCGAACCGTGTGTGCAATCTCGTGGGCCAGCCACAGGGGAATCAGCTCCGGATCTAGCCCCAGGCCCTGGGTCTCAGGGTTGGTAACGCTTGTAAAATGTTCCAGACAGACAAAGGCGATACCCTTTCCGTCGACCACGAGTTCGCCGGCGTTGGCCGCACCCACACCGACCATGAGCACGACGTCAACATCAGTATCGACATCCAACAAAGCTCTGCACTGCTCTTCTGTATTCCTGGCGAGAGAGACGACATCGATTCTCTCGAGCATCGTGCGAAGGTCTACACGGCTCGCAAGTGCGGCAGAGCGAACGACTTCGAGAAAATGTGGTCCTGCTGGATCCAGGACGTAGTTGTGCCAGTAGGCCTCTAAAAAACGGCGGTGATTTTCGAAGTAGCGGAGATAAGCGGCGACACGGTCTGTACTGTTGTGAACTGCGAAAAAGTCAGGCAGTAGGTTGATGAGCATCAACGACCAGGTCGCGGGGTGGGAGCCTGTCGCAGTTTTTGCGATGCGAGAAGATACATTCGACCGAAAGTCTCAACAAGACCGATCTGCTCCAAAGAATTCCTGAAATCGTGGCACAGATATTCCCTCTGTATTTTGAGAGGTTCCGGGAGTAGAGAGGAGGAGCAGTCATGACAACGCTGCGTCAGATAGAGCTTTGTTGTCCCGTGTGCGATAACGAGTTCAAGTCTCAGAGCGTCGTTTCGACGAACGCGTTTGGCGGGAAGAGAACTGATTTCCATGAGCGAGCTGCCGGAACTCAGCCCCTCGCCTATCTCATCCACATGTGCAGCGAGTGCGGTTTCTCGGGCGGGGAAGCCGACTTCACGGCGGCGACGGATATGAGCCCGGTGCTGAAACAGCACGTCCTCCAGGAGCTTGCTCCGGTCCGTCCAGCCATGATATGCGGCTCAGAGAAGTACGAGGCGGCGGCCAAGGTTGCTCAGTGGCAGGGGCTCGATCCCCGGCACATCGCGGACCTGCTGCTCCGTGCTGCCTGGTGCTGTGTCGATGAAGGAGATGTGGAAGCCGAGCGCTACTTCCGCCGTCAGGCCGCTTGGATGTTCGAGGAAGCGCTACGGTCCTACGATGCCATCCCTCGGGAAGAGCGTGCGATCCTCACCTACCTGGTGGGAGAGCTATTGAGGCGAATCGGCGATATCAGAAACGCCACACACTGGTTCGAGGCGGTCGCGGGGGAAGTAACTGATTCGCAGAGCCAGCAATGGGTGGTAGACGCAGCCGACCAGCAGAGGCTGAATCCCAGAGAGTGGTTCGGCTAGGCGGTCATCTCGTCCCGAACAACCTGTCACCGGCATCACCAAGGCCGGGAAGGATATAGCCCTGGCCGTTCAGTTGCCGATCCAGGGCCGCGCAGTAGATCTGCACGTCCGGGTGTGCTGCACTCAGGAATCGTACTCCTTCGGGTGCTGCTACGAGGCACAAGAACCGAATCCGGTTTGCTCCGGCTCTCTTGAGTGATGCGACAGCCGCAGCTGCGCTGCCGCCCGTGGCAAGCATCGGATCCAGAAGAAAGAAATCCCGCTCGGCCGTGTCCCCCGGAACCTTGAAGTAGTAGTCCACCGGTTGAAGGGTGCTGTGGTCCCGGTACAATCCAATGTGTCCGACCCGGGCCGACGGAACCAAGCGAAGGATCCCCTCCACCATTCCGAGGCCGGCGCGCAGGATAGGGACGAGGGTGAGCTTCTTTCCACTGATATGCCAGCCGGAGGTGCTCTCGAGTGGCGTATTCACATCCCGCGGCTCGAGCGAAAGCTCACTGGTCGCCTCGTATGCCATGAGCATTGCGATCTCGTCGACCAGCTCCTTGAAGTGCTTCGTCTCAGTCTTCTGATCGCGCAGAATCGTTAGCTTGTGCTGAACGAGAGGATGCCGGATAATAATCAGAGAAGGGAATTCCTTGACACGCTCGATCATTCTCGCCCCATGATTCCTTGCATCGGCACAATAGACGCTAACGGCTCATAATCTCTAACTCCCGATGAAAGAATACCAGGCTGTGGTAGTCAAGCTGACGCGGCACACGCGCGAAGATGAAGATACGCTCACCGATCTCCTGAACGAGCGAAGCAGAGGGGGATGGGAGCCAGCGCTGATGTCGCAGGATGACCAGCGTCTCACCATCCTGTTTCAGCGTGATGCCGTAGCAGAAGGTTAGCTGGTTGGAGATAACATTCGTCGGTGCCGCGCGTGAGGTCACCGGTTCCTGCCATCTCCTGCATGTGAACGGCCACACTGTCGCGCTCGACTGTGGCATGTTTCAGGGTAAGCGCCAGGAATCCGCTGAGAAGAACCGTACCCTTCCACTGCCAATCAAGGATCTCGATGCTGTAGTTCTCTCACACGCGCACATCGATCACTCGGGTCGTCTCCCGTACCTGATTGCGGAAGGCTACTCCAAAACGATCTGGGCAACCTCGGCGACGCGGGATCTCTGTGCGGTGATGCTAGCCGATTCAGCGCACATCCAGGAGAAAGACGCCGAATTTCTTGCTAAGCGGCACAAGGAATTCATTGAGCCATTGTACGGAATGCGCCACGCGGTGCGAACAATGGAGCTCATGGTCGGTGTCCCGTACAACAAGCCATTCGACGTAGTTCCCGGCGTGCGTGCTACCTATATCGATGCGGGCCACATACTTGGCTCGGCGTCTGTCCTCGTTGATTGCACAGAAGATGGGAAGACCAAGCGGCTGGTTTTTTCCGGCGACATTGGCCGCAGCGGCCTCGCCATTATCAGGGAGCCTATTCCCCCCGAAGGCGCGGATGCACTGATCATGGAATCGACCTACGGGAATCGGGATCACGAGTCCGTGGAGGGTGCCCGCGCCAAGCTGGCGCAGGTCGTTCGGGAGACTGCCGCACGTGGTGGTCGTGTTCTCATCCCGGCGTTTGCGGTTGGCCGGACGCAGGAGGTGATCTACGCTCTACACTCCCTCGCCAGGGAAGGCGCGATCCCTTCCATACCGATCTACGTCGACAGTCCGCTGGCAATCGACGTTACGACCGTATTCGAGATGCACCCCGAGAGCTTCGACCGATCGGAGGAAATGGTCCAGAAGGCAAAGGACCTGTTCCGCTTCGATCTTCTCCACTATACGCGTGATGTAGAGGAGTCGAAGGCCCTGTCACGCGCCCACGGCCCCATGGTGATCATTGCAGCATCGGGGATGATGGAGAACGGTCGCATTCTGCATCACTTGGCTCAAGGGGCAAGTGACCCGCGCAACACCATTCTGGTTGTGGGCTTTCAGGCCGAGCACACACTTGGACGCCGAGTGGTCGAGCGACAGCCTGTTCTCCACATCTTCGGAGAGGACGTGTCTCTTCAGGCGCGTGTAGAGGTTATTGATGGATACAGCGCTCATGCCGACAGAACTGAAATGGAGACCTGGCTGGGGCGAGTACGAGACAAATCCCCAGGCCTAGGCCCAATCTGGCTGGTACATGGAGAAGCTCCGGTCCAGGACGAATTCAAGGAGACGCTCACGGCGATTGGGTACTCAGTCGAGTGTCCTGAGCCTCACACGCGGCTTGCTTTCTAGCCTAGCTTGCACCCATGAGCCGTCCTGCGAAGACGAAACGGGCCGTAAATGCAAAGACGAAACGGGCCATAAATGCAAAGGCGAAACGGGCCGTAACTGTCATTCGCCGAATACTGACTGTTATGGTAGTGGTGGCCTTTGCGCTCTGGATCATATCGGCCGCCGCTGTCCTTATCTGGAGCTCCCGTGACGAGGCGCGTCCTGCCCAGGCGATAGTAGTGCTCGGTGCTGCTCAATATGCCGGCAAGCCGTCACCGGTCCTTCGGGCCCGGCTCGACCACGCCCTTGATCTCTGGAACCGTCATCTGGCATCACTCCTCATTTTGACTGGAGGGACCGGTTCCGGAGACACGACCAGCGAAGCAGCTGTTGGAAGGACCTACGCGAGGAAACGTGGCGTTCCCGACAGCGCAATCTTGGTGGAAAACGAGGGTCGAACGACCAGCGAATCCATGAGAGCGGTCGCAGGAATGCTCGAAGTACGCGGACTGCAGAGTGCCCTGCTCGTGAGCGATCCCTTCCATATGCTCAGGCTACGGATCTTAGCGAGACGCTTTGGGTTTACACCGTATACGTCTCCGACCCAAACGAGTCCCATCTCGCCGAACAGGGAGGAGCGCTGGAAGTATATTCTCAGTGAATCGCTTAAAGCACCGCTAGCCTTCTTTTTCGAGAGGAAGTTGTGAAGAGGAACACCCTTTTAGTGACCTTTTGCTCCTTATTTGCAAGCTGCCTGGTGGCGGCCCAGCTTGGTGCCCAGGCGACACCGAGGATCCAGTTCGAGAAGTACAAGCTTCCGAACGGTCTCGAAGTGATCCTGCACGAGGATCACTCAACGCCTATCGTGGCGGTGGACACGTGGTATCACGTGGGTTCTGGCGACGAGCAAGTCGGACGGACCGGATTCGCGCATCTGTTCGAGCACATCATGTTCATGGGCTCGCAGAACGTTCCGGTCGGAGCTTTCGACCAGATGCTCGAAGCAGCCGGCGCCGATAACAACGGCTCGACCACTGAAGATCGGACCAACTACTACGAGACGCTGCCGTCGAACGCCCTTCAGCTGGCTCTTTGGCTCGATGCGGATCGCATGGGTTTTTTACTGCCGACGATGGATCTCGCCAAGGTCAACCTTCAGCGTGATGTCGTGAAAAACGAACGGCGCCAACGCGTGGACAACCAGCCATATGGCCGAGCTGATGAGACCATCCTGGCTGTGCTCTACCCCAAATCGCACCCGTATTCATGGCCAGTTATCGGGTCGATGACAGATCTGAGCGCCGCATCGCTGGCGGACGTCCAGAATTTCTTCAGGACGTACTATGCACCGAACAACGCGACTCTGACGATTGCCGGAGATTTTGACCCGATGGCCGTGAAGAAAATGGTCGCCCAGTATTTTGGAAGCATTCCGCGCGGACCTGAAGTGAAAAGGAGAATGACCGTACCCGCCGTTGTCATTCCCCGCGACACGTTTCTCGTACTCGAGGATAAGGTTCAGCTACCGCGACTGTTCTATACGTGGCACTCGGTGAAGGGATTCTCCAAAGACGATGCTGCCCTGGATATCCTGGCGCAGATCGTCGCAAACGACAAGAACTCACGGCTCTACAAGAAGCTTGTATACGATCTTCAGGTCGCGCAGAATGTCAGAGCATTTCAGGATGGATCGCGGCTCGATGGAAAGTTTCAACTCGATGTAACCCCGAAGCCAGGTCAGAAAGTCATCGACATCGATCGCATCGTGCGAGCGGAAATTGCCAATGTCATAAACGGTGGAGTCTCGCCACGCGAGCTCCACCGGGCACAGAACCTTTACAAGGCGAGCTTTCTCAACCGTCTGGCCAGTGTACTTGGCAAGGCGGAGGTGCTCAACTCTTATAACTACTTCGTGGGGAACCCCGATTTCGTCCAGCAGGATGCCGCTCGGTACGAGCGAGTTACCGCAGCCGATGTCCAGCGGGTCGCGAGGACCTATCTCGGACGCCCCAAGATCGTGCTTACCGTCGTTCCAGAGGGAAAGAAAGACATGATGCTGACTGTAAGCGGAGGTGATCGATGAGGGGCTCCGGAATCGCGGCGCTAAGCATCCTCGCTCTGCTTACCGCTCAATCGGTCGCCGCTGCGCAAGGAACCTTTGACCGAAGCAAGCCGCCGGAGCTTGGCCCTCCGCCACGTGTCTCGCTTCCGCCGATCATCACCAGGGAGCTTCCGAACGGCTTGAAACTCCTGATCGTGGAGCAGCACGAGCTTCCTCTCGCCGATTTTGTGCTGCTGGTTGGGAGTGGCAGTACAGCTGATCCGGCGAACAAGCCTGGAATCGCTAACCTCACTTCGGCGATGCTTCGAGAAGGAACAACAACCCGAAAGAGCCTGGAGATAGCGGACCAGATCGCCTTTCTGGGAATCAACCTTTCTCCAACGAGCAGTTGGGAATCGAGCACTCTCTCACTCCACACTCCCACGGCACAGCTAGACAGCGCACTTGCGCTGTTCGCCGATGTCGCACTGCACCCATCTTTCCCGGCTAACGAGTTTGAGCGAATAAGGAAAACCCGCCTGACCGAACTGCTGCAGCTTCGTGATCAGGGGCCGGCGATCGCCAATATTGCCTTCCCGGCGATCATCTACGGCAGCGCCCATCCGTACGGAGCTCCATCGATTGGTACCGAAGCTTCGGTAAAAGCGGTGACGCCGGCCGATCTGCAATCCTACTACCAAGCCAACTTTAAGCCGAACAACACGACGCTGATCATCGTCGGGGATGTGAACCCGGCTCAGATCGAGCAGAAAATCAACAGCCTGTTCGGCAGCTGGCAGCGGGGCGATGTCACTCCTCTAAAGTACGGCGAGCCTCCAAAGCCCAGCGCTACTACGATCTATCTGATCGATAAACCAGGAGCCGCACAGTCTTCTTTCCGAATCGGTGCGGTAGGCGTTCCGCGATCCACGAAGGATTACTTTGCTCTGACGGTGATGAATACGATCCTGGGCGGCTCGTTCACCAGCAGGTTGAATCAGAACCTGCGTGAGAACCGCGGCTATACCTATGGTGCTGGTTCGCGGTTCGAGATGAGGCGGGCAGCGGGTCCATTCCTCGCGTCAGCGGAAATCGTCACGGCGAAAAGTGACTCAGCGCTGCTGGAGTTCATGAAAGAGCTGAACGGAATTCGTCAATCGGTACCTCCCAGCGAGCTCTCCCGTGCCAAGCGATATCTGCAGCTGCAGGTTCCGGGAAATTTCGAGACGACCCAACAAATTGCAGCGGCACTGGTACCAGTCGCTCTCTACAGCTTGCCTCTCGATTATTTCAACAACTATGTCCAGAACATAGAGGGAATTACGCAGGCCGACGTCGCGCGAGTTGCCCAGCAGTACATCAATCCGGGCTCTCTCGCAGTCGTGATCGTCGGCGATCGAAAGACAATCGAGCAGGGACTCAAATCGATCAATGTCGGCCCGATTTCAATCCGGGATATAACAGGGCAACCGGTCCAATAGGCTTGAGTGTTGAATGTCAAAGGGGGCAAGACCTGGCTTCAGGTCCTGCCCCTTTTTTCTCGGTGCCGGCTCAGGGGTTGGTGCCGAGTGCTGTCCTTAGCCAGTGCCAGTATTCGTCGCCACCTGTATCCGCTAGGTCGTTATGACCGGCCTTGTCCACAAGGAGAAACTGGCCCTTTCGCTTCGCAGCTTCGTGCACTTGGACTCCCATCCTGAAGGGCACGATGCGGTCCCGTTTGCCGTGCACCACAGAAACGGGCACATCGAGATGTGAGACGGCCTGTACCGTGTCGAAATGAATGCGGGAGATCGCTTTCCAGACGAGAACCACAGGAGCCGAGACAATGAGTCTGGCCATTGCACGTGCAGAGGAGAATGGTGATTGCAGCAGCAAAGCTCTTGGAGGGTAAGTCTCGGCCAGCTCCGCTGCGACTGCGCTCCCAAGAGAATGTCCGAAGTAGGCAAGCCGTTCGTGATTGATCCCGAAGGTAGAAACCAGGTGAGCACGAGCCGCTTGAGCGTCGCGCTTCGTGTTTGAATAGGTGGGAGAGCCACCGAGCGACATGTATCCTCGGTATTCAGCAAGGAAGACAGCATGATGTGTCCGCCGCTCGACTTCATGGGCCCAATCCAGCTGCCATACTGCGAGATCGGCATTTCCATGAAAGCAGAGCACAACACCTGGAGCGGTTCGCGGATCTCCAACGACGAATCCGACCAGCTGTTGTTGGTCAACAGCGTTGTAATGCACTCGGCCCGACTCGACCGGGGTCTCACGCAGTCTCGGTGGCTGAAAGAGAATTCGCTCCTGGGACCACCAGAGGAGGAGCACGAAGCCGAACAGGAGCCCAAGGATAAAAAGCGTTTCGGTCACGGGAGCACGGCGAGGGGGTTCCAGTGGGTTTGCATGGCGGGCAATTTACGACAATGCGAATTCCAATAGAAACCTTCCACTTGGATAACGGGCTTTTCGTCACCCTTTCCCAAGACCACACCGCGCCAATTGTGGCGGTGAACCTCTGGTATCACGTCGGATCAGCGAACGAGAAACCCGGTAGAACCGGGTTTGCGCATCTGTTCGAGCATATGCTCTTTCAGGGTTCGGCTCATGTCGGGTCCAACGAACACTTCGAGCTGATCCAGCGAGCGGGTGGGACTTTGAACGGCTCGACCTGGCTCGAGCGAACGAATTATTTTGAGACCGTTCCGTCAAATGAGCTTGCACTGGCCTTATGGCTGGAAGCCGATCGCATGGGGGAATTGCTACCCGCCATGACGCAGGAGAAGCTCGATACCCAGCGGGATGTCGTGAAGAACGAGCGACGCTGGTCGGTCGACAATCAGCCATACGGGACAATGCTGGAGAAGATGCAGGACTTGGTCTTCCCAACGTCGCATCCGTTTCAGCATTCGCTGATTGGATCGATGGAGGACCTCACGGCGGCTTCGCTCGACGACGTTGCGGAGTTCTTCACTACCTACTACACGCCTGACAATGCAGTCCTTTCAGTGGCCGGCGATTTCGACGCACTGGAAGCACGCAGGCTGATTGCCGAGTACTTTGGCCCGATCTCTAAAGGAAAGGGGAAGCCTCCGCTGGCTCCCATGAGTCTCCCGTCGGTGTTCGGTGCGCGACTACGTGAGGTGGTTCAAGACAATGTGAGCCTTCCGCGGCTGTTCATGGCCTTCCGTTCTCCCGTTTTCGGGAGCGAGAAGTATTATGCAGCCAGCGTAGCGTCCGCTATCGCCGGTCTCAGAAAAGGAAGCCGGCTCCATCGATCTCTGGTACGGGAGCGACAGATAGCCGCGGATGCATCCGCGTTCACCTTCGATCTGGCGAAGGGAACTGATTTACTTGTTGTCGATGTGACCGCACGCCCGGAGACCGGGGTCTCGCAACTCGAGGAAGAAGTCGAGCGGGAGATCGATCTTCTCCACCGAGAGGGAGTAAGCGAGCCAGAGGTGACAAGAGCCATCGCGCTGATTGAAACGGATCTGATTGCTTCATTGCAATCGGCGGGGGATCGGGCGGACAGGCTTTCGATGTTCGCCACCTATTTCAACCGACCGGAGCTGATCAACGAACAGGCAGATCGATACCGGGAAGTGACAGCACAGCGCGTAAACGACCTCGTCTCCGAGCGATTCGGCGAGGATAACAGAGCGAGCCTGCTCTACGTTCCGAAAGAAGGAATCGAATCTGAAGGCATTCTGGCAGCCGCGGCTGGCATTGGTTGATGGTAACGTCCCTTCGCCCCAAATCACAGCCAGCCCGTCGCTACCGATTTCCAGGATTCCGCGACGAGGTTTTACCAAATGGGATCCGACTGGTGACAGCGCCGGTAAAGAAGCTGCCAATCGTTACGGTTCTCGTAATTGTCGATGCCGGCTCTGTGAATGAAGGAGTCGGCAAGGAGGGAATCGCATCGCTTACAGCGGGAGGACTCCTGGAAGGCACGAATCAGTTCGACGGCGCAGAGCTGGCAGAAAAATTCGAGCTACTCGGTACGTCTCTCGAATCCGGAGCTGACTGGGACAGCGCCTTCGTCCGGATTACGACTCTGTCTGATAAGCTTGAAGAAGCGACGAGGCTGCTTGGTGAGGTGATCAGCAACCCCGTTTTTCCGGAGCGCGAAATTGAGCGGCTCAAGGCCGAACGACTGGCGGAAATTCTCCAGCTGGAAAGCGAGCCGCGAGGACTGGCAGACGAGAAATTCACTGAGTTTCTGTATGCCCCGGAATCTCGATATTCCAGGCCAGATGAAGGAAGCTCCGAGAGCGTTAGTGCACTTTCGCGCAGGGATGTAGAGGAGTTCTACCGGTCTAACTACCGATCGAAAGGCACGACTGTGATCGTGGCTGGAGATGTGACTCCAGGGCGAGCCAATACTATCGTCGCGGACGCGTTCCAGAAATGGCCGTTGGGGTCAGGCAAAGAGCCACAACTGACAACAGCTCCGAGAGCTCGTGGCAGGAAGGTTCACATTGTGCACAAGCCGGAAGCCCCTCAGTCCGAGGTGAGAGTGGGACACGTCGGCCTGCCTCGCAATCATCCCCACTTCTTCCCTACACTGGTGATGAATGCGGTGCTTGGCGGTCTTTTCGGCTCGCGGATCAATCTCAATCTTCGCGAAGTACACGGTTACACCTACGGCGCCTCGTCGTACTACGACTGGCGGCGTGGAGCAGGTCCATTCGTCGTATCGACGGCGGTTCAAAGCGAAGTTACAGCACCTGCTCTGACTGAAATTCTTCTCGAGATCGACAGGATCCGTGCGGAAAAAATCTCGGAGGATGAGTTGACTCTCGCTCGAGACTATCTCGAAGGAGTTTTTCCGATCCGATACGAGAGCACCGCTGCCATCGCCGCCGCTTTAGCAACCTTGGTGATCCACGACTTACCTGCCGATTACTACGATACCTATCGGAAAAACATCCACGACGTCTCAGCCGAAGCGGTACTCGTAGCGGCTAATACGCACCTCCATCCTGCCGAGCTGCAGACCGTGGTCGTAGGTGATGCGAAGACCATTCAAGGCTCTCTCAGCGACCCGAAATTCGGTGAGCTGCTCGTTCATAGCGAGTAGACGGCGTTTTGGCGGATCGTGAAAAGAAGAAACCTGGTCGCATAGACTCGCGGCGCATTTATACCGGCAAGGTCATTTCCATGGACATGGACACCGTTCGATTTCCTGACGGATCGATCGGCGAGCTCGAAATGATCAGACATCCGGGCGCGAGCGCCGTCGTTCCTTTTCTGAGTGACCCTCGCGGGGAGGATCCTCAGGTCCTCATGATCCGGCAATACAGGTACGCGACTGAAGGCTATCTCCTCGAAATTCCGGCTGGCCGACTCAATCCGGGAGAGAATCCGCATGACTGTGCTCGGCGGGAGCTAAAAGAAGAGACCGGATGCTCAACTCAGCAGATCGATCACCTTTTTACGATGTACACGACCCCCGGGTTCACGGACGAGAAGATCCATCTCTTCATGGCAACTGGCCTTGTAGCTGGGGAAGCCAGACATGAAGCAGATGAGTTTCTCGATCTGGAACCAATGCTCTTCTCTCGTGCTCTGAAGCTGGTCGAAGTCGGAGATATCAAGGATGCCAAGACCGTCCTAGGCCTCCTCTTCGCTGCGGGATTTCGCGCCGGCCATTAACCCTTCGGGCCAAAATGGCGTCTAATCAAGGAAAGACGCTGACATGTCATGTAAATAGGACGGATTGGCAGAAACTGGACAACCTCTGCCTTTGATCCAACTCCCCCAACTCCTTGCCAGTCCATGAGTTAGCTGTACTGGAGGGGCGGCATGGCCCGTGCATTATACGGTAGTGGGGAAAAGTTCCATTAGAGACGTGCACGATTCCGTGTCGTGAGAGTCTCTATTTAGAGGAGAGATAAATGGCTGACATCGTCCGTAAGCAAATAATCTCAGTTGAAGGAGCGACCGTCAGGGAGCGCCTGCAGGCGATGGATGACTCAGCCGTCGTCACTGCATTCCTTGGTGGTGAGGAGCGCGCCTTTTCTGAGTTGGTGACCCGTTACCAGACCCGCCTGCTGAATTTCGTGTATCGTACGATCGGCGATCGGGAAAAAGCTGAAGATCTGGTGCAGGAGGTCTTCATCAGGGTATACCGGCACCTGCATCGCTTCGACAGGTCAAAGAAATTCTCGACGTGGGTCTATACGATTGCGTCAAACCTGGCGAAAAATGAGCTCCGCAACCGCTCTCGGAATCCTCTGGTTCTGTTTCAGACGGTTCAGAAGAACTTCCAGGATGAAGATCGTCCACTTCAGTTCGAGGATACGACCTCGCGCCCGGATGACATGTACCGCAAGCGCCATCTGAGGGAAATAGTCGAGGAAAGCGTAGCCAAGCTCCCCGAGCACCACAGGAATGTGTTCATACTGCGTGAGCTCGAGGGCAAGTCCTACGAGGAGATCGCCGAAATCACCGACTGCAATCTCGGGACGGTAAAATCACGACTTAACCGGGCAAGGAATTCATTCGCGGAAATCATTGCCCCATATGTAGATTAGGTCTGACGGTTCGGGAACAGACACCCTGCTAATGGGTACCTGTTACCGAACCTCAACCTATCTCCATGGACTGTCGCGAGTTTTGTGATCAGCACGTTGCTTTCGTAGACGATACTCTTGCCGGTATCGAGTTGGTTCGCATGCAGCGACACCTATTGGAATGTGAGGGCTGCGCGAAGCACGATGCAAAAATACGCCGTGCTCTTCTCCTGTTCAGAAATCTCCCTTCGATAGAGCTTTCCGCGGGCTTTTCGCAGCGACTGGAAGCGCGTCTCAGAAACTGCGAGTATGACAATCTGGTCGCGACGACGCAGCGCAATCTCAGACGCGGTGCCGTCGCAGCGGCGGTAGCCAGCGTATTAATGCTGGGATACATCGGAACGACGCTGTTCCAATCTGACCCTCCGCGCGATCTAGTGATGGCACCGGTGGTGGCAACCATTCCAGAGCCAGATCTCACTTCTTTCACTAGTTCGACCCCGGCGATTGTCACTTCTGTCTCAGCCGGACTAGCTATTTGGCCGGCTGCCTTGTTTGCAGAGCAGGTTCCG
The DNA here is from genome assembly GCA_030774675.1 of Gemmatimonadota bacterium. GTDB lineage: Bacteria > Gemmatimonadota > Gemmatimonadetes > Gemmatimonadales > Gemmatimonadaceae > UBA4720. The sequence goes on from JALYKQ010000139.1 coordinate 99,856, forward strand.
GTTCGGTTCGCTCGCTCCAGCCTCGAGCTTGCCAACTACACTCGCTAGCGCTCCCAAACAATCCGCAGGCTCCTAAGGGAGCCGTATATTTCGAGGATGTCCGGGTCCTCGCTCAAAACACTTCGTGAAACCATAAAGCGCCGGTCTTTCGACGGCGCTTATTTCGTCGTTGGTGAAGACGATTACCAGAAAGACGATGCCGTACGGCAGCTAGTCGAAGCTGCTCTCGAACCTGGCTCGAAAGATTTCAATCTGGATACGAGACGATCTGCAGAGCTCGATCCCGAAGCGCTTGGAGTGCTACTCTCTACCCCGCCCCTAATGGCCGAGCGAAGGGTCATCGTGCTTCGCGAAGTGAACGCCCTCAGGAAAGAGGCGCGGAAAGCCCTCGACCAGTATCTGAAAAGCCCGGCGTCCGACCTCCTACTGATTATGACAGCAACGGCGGGGACCAAGTTAGATGCCGCTCTCTCCACTTCGGCCACCGTACTTCAGTTCGACTTGCTGACCGGTGACAGGATTCCGAAATGGATTGCTCATCATGCCAACACTGAGTTTGGAATTGGGATCACAGAACTGGCAGTGGAGCTTCTTCAGGCTGCCGTCGGAAGCGATCTTCATCAGCTGGCGGGGGAACTGGACAAGCTCGCCAGTTACGTGCAGGGCCGGAGCGAAGAAATTGGCGAAGACGCTGTTGCCGCCATAGTCGGAGTCAGACGCGGGGAAACCCAGGCTGACCTTCTCGATGCCGTTGCTGACCGGAACATATCACGCTCGCTCGAGCTGGTACCGCATGTTCTGGCTCAACCGAAAACAACCGCGGTGTCAGTCGTCATGACATTGTCGACGCAGATGCTGGCAATCTCGTGGGGGCGCGCCCGATTGGACGAGGGTCTTTCGAGAACCCGCCTTGCACAGGAATACTTCGATCTCCTGCGGGAGACGGGGGCCTTTACAGGCCGGTCATGGGGATCCGCTGCCGCGGTGTGGGCTCGTGCGGCAGAACGCTGGAGCCCAGAAGCACTCGACCGTGCGCTCGACTTTCTGCTCGAGGCGGATGTAGCGCTCAAGGAGAGCAGGATCTCGTCCGAAGAACAATTGCTGGCTACGGTGGTACTCAGCCTGTGTGCAGCCGACGAAAGAAACGCTGCCGCATGAGCCAATAGGAGCGGTGAGATGGTCAGATGGTCATATCTTTATGGCGCACTTCTGTCTTGTGCAGCCACCCTGGCAACCGCACAGGTGCCAGCGCGTTCAACGAATCCGGTCTTTGTACGGGCTCAGGCACTCGTGAGCGATGGAAATGGCGCAGCGGGGAGGGCCCTGATCGATTCTGTAATTGCGACGACATCGCCAACAGCCCGGCTGTATCCGGAGGCATTGTTCTGGCGAGCGAGTCTTGCATCGAATGCGGCAGATGCGGAGAGCGACTACAAGCACATAGTCGTCGACTATCCACTCGCCCCTCAGGCCGAGGATGCCTTGCTGCGTTTGGCCCAGCTCGAGCTGGCACGCGGGGATCGAGAGGGCGCGCTTGTCCACCTTCAGCGGATCCCTCGCGATTATCCGCGCAGTAAATCGCTCGCAAGGGCAAGCTACTGGACTGCCAGGGTATTGTTCGAGAAGAATGACATTCCGAACGCGTGCAGAGCGAATGCAAGCGCACTCGCCCAAGCTGGAGAGGCAGAAATAGAACTGCGGAATCAAATACAGTATCAAGGCCAGCGATGCCCTTCGACTGGTACCTTGTTGGCTACAGCTCCGACGGATGCACCGGCTTCTCCACCTCCGCCCACGCCGCCGCCTGCTGAAAGCCTGCGTGTAACGGAAAAGGCAACACCTGCCGACACCGTCCCTGCCACCCTATCCACTCCACCCAGGACAATTATCCAGGCTGAGCGACCGAAGCCTCCTGCCGATGCCAACGATACGAAGCCGAGCATTGTTGATCCGACGAAGTCACCGGCAAATGTGGCTACCAAACCGCCGGTGAAAGCATCCACTGGTAGCTCGCGTCCGAGTGCCTATTCAGTGCAGGTAGCAGCCTACAATCGCAAATCGGAAGCTGACAAGCTCACAGCCAGTCTCACGAAGCGAGGTTATCCGGCCAGGGTGGATGGGGAAGTTGCACCGTTTCGTGTGAGGATCGGCCGTTACGTCACGGGCAAGGAAGCTGAAGACGCGCTCAGGAAAATCAAGGCGAAGCAAATGGATGGCTTTGTGGTAAGAGCGCCAGAACGGTGAATCGCGGCGCATCAACACCGTTGATGCAGCAGTACCGGGAGATCAAATCGCGTCATCAGGACGCGATACTGTTCTTCCGAATGGGCGACTTCTACGAGATGTTCTATGAGGATGCCGAAGTAGCCTCAAGGACACTCGGCCTCACGCTGACATCGAGGAACAACGGCGGCGCGAGCGAAGTCCCACTCGCGGGCGTGCCCGTGAAAGCAGCGGGGGAGTATCTGCGGCGGTTGATCCAACACGGATTTCGTGTCTCGATCTGCGAGCAGACCGAAGACCCGAAATTCGCCAAAGGCATCGTCAAGCGTGAAGTCGTAGAAACCATTACACCGGGCGCTGCCTTCTCCGATGACCTCCTCGACGGAACGCGCAATAACTATCTCTGCGCGCTGAGCCGCGATGGTGATTCCGTCGGGATAGCGGCGGCGGATCTGTCGACTGGGGAGCTCAGGCTGACCGCAGTTCTACCCGACGATCTGGAGTCCGCGCTGTCGAGACTTACTCCGCGAGAGGTGATCGTAGCGCGCGGCGAGAATCCGGGCAATGTGCTGAAAGGGCCAGCCGGCGAAGAAGGCCCAATGGTTACCGAACGCGAGAGCTGGGAATTCGACGCCGAGCTTGGCCGCGACCAGCTGACGGAGCACTTCAAGGTAAGCTCGCTTGAAGCGTTCGGAATTGAAGACAGAGATAGAGCGGCCGTAGGAGCGGCAGGAGCATTGCTTCGGTATCTCGACGAGCTGCAGCCTGCTGGCACTCCGCACCTCGCACGACCCAGGATGGAACGGCCGGAAGGAATCATGCCTCTCGACGAAATGACGAGGCGGAATCTCGAGCTCGTCGAATCGATGCGCGGAGGCGAAGCGTCGGGTACGCTGCTAAGAGTCCTGGATCGCACGCTTACACCCATGGGAGCACGCTTGCTCCGGCAGTGGCTGCTCGCTCCGCTCGTCGAGCGCGATCCGATCGAGGCACGTCTCAGTGCGGTAGCAGCACTGGGAGAACCGCTCGCGCGTGAGGCGATGCGAGAATCTCTCGATGGGGTGCGCGACATCGAGCGGCTGGCAGGAAAAGCCGCCGCTGGCCGCGCATCTCCGCGTGAGCTCAGAGCACTCGGCGATTCGATGGCACGGTTACCTCTGGTTCAGTCAGCGCTGGAGAAAGCGTGCGTGGCAGCGCTGGATGAAAGGGAGCCAGCGTTCGGAAAACACGTTTCTCTGTGGGACGATTGCGGAGATCTCTGTCAGGAGATCCGGCGCATGCTGGTGGATAGGCCACCGATGACCATCGGAGAAGAGCCTAGCATCCGGGAAGGGGTCGATATCACGCTAGATGAATGGAGAACGCTTCGTGATGGCGGCAAAGATGGAATCGCAAAAATACAGACAGAAGAGCGTGCAAGAACGGGTATAAGCTCACTGAAAGTCGGATACAACAAGGTATTCGGCTACTTCATAGAAGTGACGAATAGCAACATTCACCTCGTTCCCGCCGATTACCAGAGAAGGCAGACACTGACTGGAGCCGAGCGGTATGTAACGCCGTCGCTTAAGGAGTACGAAGAGCGCGTGCTTACGGCCGCCGAGCGCGTCGAGGAGCGTGAGCGTGCGCTCTTCGAGTCGCTGCGGTCTGCGATAGGATTTCAGGTGGCGCGCTTGCAAGCGGTCGCGCAGGTCATTGGAGAGCTGGACGTACTCGCATCTCTTGCCGAAACAGCGGCGAGAGAGGGATACGTAAGGCCCGAGCTTGCCGATGACTTCTCGCTCGACATCACGGCCGGACGCCACCCGGTAGTGGAGAGGATGATGCCGCGAGAGAAGTTCATTCCCAACGACATCTCGCTTACGGAAGATGCACGGATGATCATTCTGACCGGACCGAACATGGCCGGGAAGTCGACGGTACTTCGACAGGTGGGGCTGATCGTGCTGATGGCGCAGGTGGGAAGCTTTGTTCCGGCATCGCGCGCCCGCATCGGCATCGTTGACCGGCTTTTCACTCGCGTCGGGGCGAGTGACAACCTCGTTCGCGGACAGTCAACCTTCATGGTGGAGATGTCGGAAACCAGTGCAATTCTCCACACCGCCACCCGGCGAAGCCTGGTTTTGCTGGACGAGATTGGGCGCGGCACTTCGACATACGACGGCATCTCGATCGCCTGGTCGGTGAGCGAGCACCTGCACGATGTAGTGGGATGCAAAACCATCTTTGCCACCCACTATCACGAGCTCACCCAGCTGTCAGATAGTTTGGTAGCAGTGCGCAACTATAACGTTCAGGTGCGCGAGGTTGGAGACCAGGTGCTCTTTCTTCACCGCCTCCAGCTGGGAGGAGCTGACCGGTCTTATGGAATCGAGGTCGGAAGGCTCGCAGGTCTCCCACCGACGGTTCTAAAGCGCGCACGGGAACTGTTGAGACTGCTCGAAGCGGAACAAATTGTGCCCCGATCTGCTCACGTCTCGCCGCCACCCAACCCCAGAGACGATCAGTTGGCTCTGTTTGGGGTGATAACACACCCGGTAGTCCAACAACTGCGAAACGTGGAACCCAATACCATGACACCAATTCAGGCGCTCGAGCTGCTTGCCCGGCTGGTCGATGATGTGAAGCGAGAGAAGGGAACTATCTGAGCATGAACCCCCGACTCCGAAGCTCTCTCGCCGTGCTGGTGCTGGTTGGTGTCGTTGCCTGCAAAAAGGGAGAAGGGTCAAACCTGCCCTTTCAGACGGTCGGCCGACAACCCGACATAGCTCCAGTGATGCTCAACAAGGAGCTGCCATTCCGTTATCCACCCGCGCTGTATGCTCAGAAAGTTCAGGGAAACGTCACCCTGCGCATCTATATCGACAGAGATGGATCGATCGTAGCCGATTCTACCCGTGTCGCCGAGACTTCAGGGTTCAATGCGCTCGATTCGGCGGCAATGAAAGGCTCGCGGGATCTCAGATTCGACCCGGCCAAGACTCAGGGTCAGCCGGTGCCGGTATCGATTCTTCTTCCCGTATTCTTCCGGCATCCGGATGCGCCACCGCTCGCCGGAGATTCGGTTATCAAGCGAGACTCCTCCACCGCTAGCAGCACAGCACAATCGACCGATGCCAGCAAGGCGGTAGTGGACACGCCGAAAGCAGTCGCAGCCAAACCGAGTGCGAAAAAACCAGTGGTTAGAAGCACTAGGCGTAGAACAAAACGCTAGATGAAAAACGAACGGAATCGTCAACCGTACGACAGCGTCCTCGATACAATCGGATGGACGCCGCTGATCAGGCTGAACCACATCACTCGCGGCATAAGGACACCGATCTATGCGAAAGCCGAGTTCTTCAATCCGGGTGGCTCAGTCAAGGACCGGATAGGCCTTCCGATCATCGAGCGCGCCGAAAAAGAGGGCAGGCTGAAACCCGGCGGCACAATCGTGGAAGGTACGAGCGGAAACACGGGTGTCGGTCTGGCGATCGCGGCAGCCCTCCGCGGATACAAGTGCATCTTCACCATGCCTGACAAGATGTCGCAGGAGAAAGTTCGGCTGCTGAAGGCGTTCGGCGCCGAGGTGATCGTCACACCAACGGCCGTCCCTCCCGATCATCCGGACAACTACGTAATGATGGCAAAGCGAATCGCAAACGAGACACCAAATGCGATCCTCGCCGACCAGTTTTATAATGACGCAAATCCGGAAGCTCACTACGCCACCACAGGCCCCGAGCTCTGGCAGCAGACATCCGGAAAGATCACGCACTTCGTGGCATCCGCCGGCACCGGGGGAACCCTCACTGGCGCCGGCCGTTACCTTAAAGAGCGCAGCAAGAAGGTTAAGGTGATCGCGGGCGATCCTGCCGGCTCTATACTGGCAGAGTACTGGCGCAGCAAGGGAAAGAACCAAATCGAAGGAACGCCTTACAAAGTCGAGGGCATCGGCCAGGACAAGCTTCCGGGCACACTCGACATGAATGTCATCGACGAGTACTACACCGTCGGCGATAAGGAATCTTTCGCGATGGCGAGGCGGCTGACCCGAGAGGAAGGATTATTTGTAGGCGGATCGTCGGGACTCATCACTTCGGTTGCGCTCAAGATCGCCCGGGAGCTGGATGATCCGAACGCAATGGTCGTGACGATCCTGTGCGACACTGGCGAGCGCTATCTCTCCAAGCTTTACAGCGATGAGTGGATGCGTGAAAACCAGATGCTCGACACGCCAAAGATTGCCCTTCACAGCGTTCTTGGCAGGAAAAACGGTGGCGCGCCATCGGTGGTGAGTGTCGCGCCAGGCGCGACAGTCAGACAGGCAATCGGGCTCATGACTCTGCACGATGTCTCGCAGCTTCCGGTCATGGATGGCGCGAACTGCATCGGCTCGGTGAGTGACTGGTCACTGTCGCAAAAGAGCCTCGAGAACCCAAAGCTGCTCGACACCACGGTCAGCGAGATAATGGATTCACCATTCCCGATGGTCGCATCCGACCAGCCGGTCGACAACGTCGTAAAACTCCT